>NZ_JBVGQI010000019.1:0-3425 GCF_058189395.1 Psychrobacter sp. CoH-33_TS_01 | reverse complement strand
CTAAATTTATGAAACAACCTGATTTGCTTTACTAAAAGCACCTATCTTTATGTATAAAAGTTCAGTAGGATAGACTGTCAACCTGATCAGGAAGATCCAGCAAAACCGTGCAAGTGACTTTATAGATATGACCTCAAAAGATCATATATCAAAGGCTTGAACGTTTATTTGCTTTATAAATTAATACAACAAGGAGTCGTTAATGCTACACGCCTATCCCAATACAGAAAACAGCCCCGTCCAATTCCGCGAAAAATATGACAACTTTATCAATGGTGAGTGGGTCGCACCAGCCGATGGAGAATACTTTGACAACACCAGCCCCATTGACGGTAAAGTCATCTGCCAAGTCGCCCGTTCAAAAGAAGCGGATATTGAAAAAGCCTTAGACGCTGCTCATGCTGCCAAAGACGCTTGGGGCAAAACCAGTGTCGCTGAACGTGCCAATCTACTGCTCAAAATTGCAGATAAGATGGAAGCCAATTTAGAAGCCATCGCCATTGCCGAAACGTATGAAAACGGCAAGCCTGTACGTGAAACCCTAGCAGCAGACATTCCATTAGCTGTCGATCACTTTCGCTATTTTGCCAGTGCCATTCGCGCCCAAGAAGGCGGCATCAGTCAAATTGATGATGACACGGTTGCTTATCACTTCCATGAGCCACTTGGTGTCGTCGGCCAAATTATCCCATGGAACTTTCCGATCCTCATGGCAGTATGGAAGCTAGCCCCTGCGCTTGCTGCTGGTAACTGTATAGTACTCAAGCCTGCAGAGCAAACGCCTGCCTCTATCCTATTTATGCTAGAGACGATCGGGATTGCTGATATCTTACCAAAAGGTGTCCTCAACGTGGTCAACGGTTTCGGAGTTGAAGCTGGTAAGCCGCTTGCCTCCAATCCACGTATCAATAAAGTTGCCTTTACTGGTGAGACGACTACTGGTCGCCTAATCATGCAGTACGCCAGTGAAAACATCATTCCAGTTACCCTAGAGCTGGGTGGTAAGAGTCCAAATATCTTCTTTGCTGATGTCATGGACGAAGACGATGATTTCTTGGATAAAGCCGTTGAAGGTTTGGTCATGTTTGCCTTAAACCAAGGTGAGGTTTGTACCTGTCCGTCGCGTGCTCTGGTACATGAGAGTATTTATGATGAATTTATCAAACGCTGTATCGAGCGCGTCAAAGCCATCAAAATGGGCAATCCACTAGACACTGACACCATGATTGGTGCCCAAGCCAGCTCAGACCAGTTAGAAAAAATCTTATCTTATCTGGATATCGGTAAAAAAGAAGGCGCAAAAGTCTTGGTTGGCGGCGAGCAAGCCAAACACGATGGCGAGCTTGGCGACGGTTATTATGTGAAACCGACCATCTTTGAAGGCACCAATGATATGCGCGTGTTCCAAGAAGAAATCTTTGGACCAGTACTTGCCGTCACGAAATTTAAAGACGACGAAGAGGCCATGAGCATTGCCAATGATACCTTATATGGTCTTGGTGCTGGAGTCTGGACACGCAGTGTACACAAAGCCTATCGCTTCGGACGTGGCATCCAAGCAGGTCGCGTGTGGACCAACTGCTACCACATCTATCCTTCGCATTCTGCATTTGGTGGCTACAAGCAATCGGGTATCGGCCGCGAAAACCATCTAATGATGCTTGATCATTATCAGCAAACCAAAAACATGCTGGTTTCTTATAGTCCCAAAAAGATGGGCTTCTTTTAAGCCTGTCTGTCACGCACTTTATGGCAGCCACCATAAAATAATGAGTTGGTAGATATGACATCTATCAACTCACCATCCACGATAAGGAGAAAGTAACATGGCTAATAAAATGAAAGCTGCGGTTCTGCATGAGTTCAACCAACCTCTGCAGATTGAAGAAGTTGATATCCCTACCCCAGGTCCTGGTCAAATTGTAGTAAAAATGCAGGCATCAGGTGTCTGTCATACCGACCTGCACGCTGTCGAAGGCGATTGGCCAGTCAAACCAAGCCCCCCGTTTATCCCTGGTCATGAAGGTGTCGGCCTGATCACTGCTGTGGGTGAAGGTGTTAAGCATGTTAAAGAAGGCGACCGTGTCGGTGTGCCTTGGCTCTACTCTGCCTGTGGTCACTGTACGCACTGTCTAGGTGGCTGGGAAACCCTGTGCCTAAGTCAAAAGAACTCTGGCTACTCAGTGAATGGTAGCTTTGCAGAATACGTATTGGCAGATGCTGACTATGTTGGCATTATTCCTGAGAGCGTTGACTCTGTTGAGATTGCACCAGTTCTATGTGCGGGTGTGACGGTATATAAAGGTCTGAAAATGACAGACACCAAACCAGGTGATTGGGTCGTCATTTCAGGTATCGGTGGACTTGGTCACATGGCGGTACAGTACGCCATTGCCATGGGACTGAACGTTGCTGCCGTCGATATTGACGATGAAAAGCTCGATTTTGCCAAAAAACTGGGGGCAAAAGTCACCGTCAATGCCAAAAACACCGATCCTGGTGAGTATCTGCAAGAAGAGATCGGCGGTGCTCATGGTGTGCTAGTGACAGCCGTCTCCTCTAAGGCCTTTGATCAAGCGCTGACCATGCTGCGCCGCGGTGGTACTTTAGTCTGTAATGGTCTGCCAACAGGCGACTTCCCTGTCTCTATCTTTGATACGGTACTAAATGGTATTACCATTCGTGGCTCAATCGTTGGTACACGCCTGGACCTACAAGAGTCGCTAGATATGGCAGCGGCAGGTCAAGTAAAAGCGACTGTTGCCGCTGAGCCACTTGAAAACATCAATGACATTTTTGATCGTATGCGTGATGGTAAGATTGAGGGTCGCATCGTCATTGATTACTCTATGTAGACATGTCAATTATTTGAGACATTTTTATTTTTTAGAAATTATCTCGATAATTACGACGTTTGGTCACAAATAACAGGTCGTATCGTTTTCAGCCACATGCTATTAATGATGTGAGTGATGATGATGCGGCCTTTTATATTTTACCGATTAGTTTGGGTAAAAGTTTAAAAATAAGGAGCACGTTATGAAACTTGAAGCGACAGAAGCCTGCGTTGCGTTAATTGAGCTATTAAAGTCCAAACACGGTGACCTGATGTTCCATCAATCTGGCGGCTGCTGCGATGGTAGCTCACCGATGTGTTATCCATTGGGCGAGTTTAAAGTGGGCGGCCAAGACGTGCTCATCGGTGAGCTCGCTGGCTGTCCCTTTTATATGGGTAAAGCGCAGCATAAACTTTGGCAACATACGGATTTAACCATCGATGTGGTCGATGGACGCGGGGCCAGTTTTTCGCTTGAGATACCTGAAGGTAAGCGCTTTATCGTCCGTTCAGAAGTATGTGCGGTGTAAACTACTACTTTATTCACAAGAAGCTATCAGTCTCATATCAGCGCATTTTATGTCTTATT
>NZ_JBVGQI010000018.1:0-4212 GCF_058189395.1 Psychrobacter sp. CoH-33_TS_01 | reverse complement strand
GGGAAATCTTATCTTGAGGTAGGCTTCCCGCTTAGATGCTTTCAGCGGTTATCCCATCCGAACGTAGCTACCGGGCAATGCCATTGGCATGACAACCCGAACACCAGCGGTTCGTCCACTCTGGTCCTCTCGTACTAGGAGCAGCTCCTCTCAAATTTCCAACGCCCACGGTAGATAGGGACCGAACTGTCTCACGACGTTCTAAACCCAGCTCGCGTACCTCTTTAAATGGCGAACAGCCATACCCTTAGGACCTGCTTCAGCCCTAGGATGAGATGAGCCGACATCGAGGTGCCAAACACCGCCGTCGATATGAACTCTTGGGCGGTATCAGCCTGTTATCCCCAGAGTACCTTTTATCCGTTGAGCGATGGCCCTTCCATACAGAACCACCGGATCACTAAGACCTACTTTCGTACCTGCTCGACTTGTGGGTCTCGCAGTTAAGCGCGCTTTTGCCTTTATACTCTACGACCGATTTCCGACCGGTCTGAGCGCACCTTCGTACTCCTCCGTTACTCTTTAGGAGGAGACCGCCCCAGTCAAACTACCCACCATACATTGTCCTCGGTATTGTTATACCTGAGTTAGAACCCCGACATGACCAGGGTGGTATTTCAAGGATGGCTCCACAAACACTAGCGTGTCTGCTTCAAAGCCTCCCACCTATCCTGCACAAGTCAGGTCAAAGTTCAATGTAAAGCTGTAGTAAAGGTTCACGGGGTCTTTCCGTCTAGCCGCGGGTACACAGCATCTTCACTGCGATTTCGATTTCACTGAGTCTCTGCTGGAGACAGCGCTGCCATCATTATGCCATTCGTGCAGGTCGGAACTTACCCGACAAGGAATTTCGCTACCTTAGGACCGTTATAGTTACGGCCGCCGTTTACTGGGGCTTCGATCAAGAGCTTCGCATACGCTAACCCCATCAATTAACCTTCCAGCACCGGGCAGGCATCACACCCTATACGTCCACTTTCGTGTTTGCAGAGTGCTGTGTTTTTAATAAACAGTTGCAGCAGCCTGGTATCTGCGACTATCAATAGCTTACGGAGCAAGTCCTTCACCATCGACAGCGTACCTTCTCCCGAAGTTACGGTACCATTTTGCCTAGTTCCTTCAGCAGAGTTCTCTCAAGCGCCTTGGTATTCTCTACCTGATCACCTGTGTCGGTTTAGGGTACGATTCGTTTATGACTATCGCTTAGAAGCTTTTCCTGGAAGCATGGTATTTGCCACTTCGCTGTACAAGTACAGCTTGCTATCAGATCTCAGTATAGAATAGCCCGGATTTACCTAAGCTATAAACCTACATCCTTCCACCTGGACAACCATCGCCAGGCTGGCATAACCTTCTCCGTCCCTCCATCGCATCATAAACAAGTATCGGAATATTAACCGATTTCCCATCGACTACGCCTTTCGGCCTCGCCTTAGGGGTCGACTCACCCAGCCCCGATTAACGTTGGACTGGAACCCTTGATCTTCCGGCGTGCGAGCTTTTCACTCGCATTATCGTTACTCACGTCAGCATTCGCTCTTGTGATACCTCCAGCATACCTTACGATACACCTTCATTGGCTTACACAACGCTCCCCTACCACTTGAAACATGTTCAAATCCGCAGCTTCGGCTCCTAGTTTGAGCCCCGTTACATCTTCCGCGCGGGCCGACTCGACTAGTGAGCTATTACGCTTTCTTTAAAGGATGGCTGCTTCTAAGCCAACCTCCTAGCTGTCTATGCCTTCCCACCTCGTTTCCCACTTAACTAGGAATTTGGGGCCTTAGCTGGCGGTCTGGGTTGTTTCCCTCTCCACGACGGACGTTAGCACCCGCCGTGTGTCTCCCGGATATTACTCATCGGTATTCGGAGTTTGCATCGGTTTGGTAAGTCGGTATGACCCCCTAGCCGAAACAGTGCTCTACCCCCAATGGTATTCGTCCGAGGCGCTACCTAAATAGCTTTCGGGGAGAACCAGCTATCACCGAGTTTGATTAGCCTTTCACCCCTATCCACAAGTCATCCCCTGGCTTTTCAACGACAGTGGGTTCGGTCCTCCGGTGCCTGTTACGGCACTTTCAACCTGCTCATGGATAGATCACTCGGTTTCGGGTCTATACCCTGCAACTAAACGCCCTATTAAGACTCGGTTTCCCTACGGCTCCCCTAAACGGTTAACCTTGCTACAGAATATAAGTCGCTGACCCATTATACAAAAGGTACGCGGTCACCCCTCAAGGGGGCTCCCACTGCTTGTACGCACACGGTTTCAGGTTCTATTTCACTCCCCTCACAGGGGTTCTTTTCGCCTTTCCCTCACGGTACTGGTTCACTATCGGTCAGTCAGGAGTATTTAGCCTTGGAGGATGGTCCCCCCATCTTCATACAGGATTTCTCGTGTCCCGCACTACTTAATATGCATCATTATATGTTTCGAATACGGGGCTATCACCCACTACGGCCAGTCTTCCCAGACTGTTCTTCTACATATAAATCCGTCGGCTCCTCCCCGTTCGCTCGCCGCTACTAGGGGAATCTCATTTGATGTCTTTTCCTAAGGGTACTGAGATGTTTCACTTCCCCTCGTTCGCTTCCTAATAAATTAGGATACCTAGCTTACGCTAAGTGGGTTTCCCCATTCAGAAATCTCCGGATCACAGGATATTGCCGCCTCCCCGAAGCTTATCGCAGGCTGTCACGTCTTTCATCGCCTCTGACTGCCAAGGCATCCACCATGTGCGCTTAATTACTTGACCATACAACCCCAAAGGGTCTTTAGTCGTAATTATAACGATATCACCTTGATAATTTACGCTTGATTCAGTTCTCTTATTACTTTTCGATGATTAACCTCTTGGGGAGGTTAATCATCAGGTTAAGTGTGACGCGTGAACACGCCACTCCTAACCCAGACTCATATCTATGTTTTTAAATAATAATAACGTCTTCATCAGATCGTCATATTGTTTCTGTATAAAACAGAATGAAATAATCTATTCGCTATATCAGCTAAATTATTTGATTCTGGTTTATAACCTTATTTTTTACTAGCATTCAATCATAAAGATGGTGGAGCCAAACGGAGTCGAACCGTTGACCTCCTGCGTGCAAGGCAGGCGCTCTACCAACTGAGCTATGGCCCCTGAAGATAATGGTAGGCCTGGGCAGACTTGAACTGCCGACCCCCGCGTTATCAACACGGTGCTCTAACCAGCTGAGCTACAGGCCTGTAAGATAACGTTCATCTTAAAGCTTGAATGCTTTCTAACTAAACCAAAGAACAACTTGTTGTGAATTCTTGCTGACCGAATGCGTCTATAAGGAGGTGATCCAGCCGCAGGTTCCCCTACGGCTACCTTGTTACGACTTCACCCCAGTCATCAACCACACCGTGGTGAGCGCCCTCCTAAGTTAGGCTACCCACTTCTGGTGCAATCAACTCCCATGGTGTGACGGGCGGTGTGTACAAGGCCCGGGAACGTATTCACCGCGGCATTCTGATCCGCGATTACTAGCGATTCCGACTTCATGGAGTCGAGTTGCAGACTCCAATCTGGACTACGATAGGCTTTTTGAGATTCGCATCACATCGCTGTGTAGCTGCCCTCTGTACCTACCATTGTAGCACGTGTGTAGCCCTGGTCGTAAGGGCCATGATGACTTGACGTCGTCCCCGCCTTCCTCCAGTTTGTCACTGGCAGTATCCTTAGAGTTCCCGGCATAACCCGCTGGTAACTAAGGAAAAGGGTTGCGCTCGTTGCGGGACTTAACCCAACATCTCACGACACGAGCTGACGACAGCCATGCAGCACCTGTATTCTAATTCCCGAAGGCACTCCCGCATCTCTGCAGGATTCTAGATATGTCAAGACCAGGTAAGGTTCTTCGCGTTGCATCGAATTAAACCACATGCTCCACCGCTTGTGCGGGCCCCCGTCAATTCATTTGAGTTTTAACCTTGCGGCCGTACTCCCCAGGCGGTCTACTTATTGCGTTAGCTGCGTCACTAAGGAATCAAGTTCCCCAACGACTAGTAGACATCGTTTACGGCGTGGACTACCAGGGTATCTAATCCTGTTTGCTACCCACGCTTTCGAGCCTCAGTGTCAGTATGATGCCAGGAGGCTGCCTTCGCCATCGGTATTCCTTCAGATCTCTACGCATTTCACCGCTACACCTGAAATTCTACCTCCCTCTCACCTACTCTAGCCT
>NZ_JBVGQI010000017.1:0-5846 GCF_058189395.1 Psychrobacter sp. CoH-33_TS_01 | reverse complement strand
TTGAATAGGTCATCGTTTATTTCATTAAATGCAATTGTTAAAAGTATTGTATCTGTTTTATTTGGATTAGACTATAGCATACTACTTCTTATAAAACATAATTCAGAAGATTCCTGATCTTCTATATCGAAAATATTTGATATAGAATCTTTGTTTATATCTGACTTAACTAGCTCGCTAATCGTATCTAACATAAACGGGCTATAGTAGCTCTCATTTGACCGCAATAATAATTTTTCAACTATACTCATGGATTTTTTTTGAAGCTTATTTTCATTCTTAAAACAACTTTCAAAAAACTTCTCCGCTTGAGATTGATTAAATGGTTTTATAACAATTTTCTCTATATCAAACTCCGATGGAATAAGATAAGAGGCTTCCTCCCAAATAGAGTCTCTGCAAGTAATTATTATTTTAGTTCTAGCTAGATTAAAACAATAATCGTCAAATATATTTTTTAAGAAATATTGTAGCTGGAACTTTATACTTATCCCAGAAATTATTTCATCTAGTCCATCTAATACTATTATAAAGCTACCATTATCTATAGAGAGCTTGAATAGTTCTTCAGTAAAGTAGTTTGAGTCTGAGGAATCAGCTTTGTATAAATCATAAATTGTAGATACTCTATCCGATTTTAATTGATCTAGTAAAAACGATGAGTCGAGGAACAGCACATAATGCTCATTTATATACTTAAATTCTTTTAATGTTTTATTAAGGAAGTTTCTAGCAATTGTTGTTTTTCCTACTCCACCTGCTCCTGTTAGTACAACTACTGGATTATTCTCCATTTCAAACCATTTTTTTAGTACATGGGAAGCTAAAATATCATTATTTTCATCATCTATACTTGCAGAATAATTTTCAATAAAATTTTTAGTGTTTGGGAAGTCTTCAGTAAAAGCAAATGGTTCAAGATATTTTTTATATAGATGCTCTCTACCAAAATCATCTATGAAGTCTATATTAACTTCGCGACTATATATTGATTTAATACGATTTCGTACGTAATCCATACGTGTTTTTGGAGAAGTACCATTAGGCTTATCAATTAATAATACTAAACTTCCCTGGTTTTGATTAATCGTTTGAAATTCTTTAAATAGCTCTTCAATAGAGTTTTTTAAATTGGTGCTACCAATATATGAGAAATAAGTTTTTTCTCCATTTATCTTATTTATTAATTCATATAATTCATAATATTTTTTCGAGTCTTTTCCTTCTATAGGAAAATTGTCTGAAATCCTAAAAGTATCGTTTTTTTCTAAATATGATATTACTGTATTTTTTATAGTTTTATTCTGGTTGGGTTGTAAAGGTAAAAATTGGGTAGAAAATGCCTCTTCCATCTTTTTTTCTATTTTTTTTATTTGGAGCAAACTCATAACATCTACATTATCATTTTTATTTGATAAGTTTCCATTATTTCCTCTACAAAGAACTGTGTTTGCCTTGTAATCAGTACTTTGAGTCTGTATGTCGTTTTTCAAGAAATGTAACTTAAATGGCTGATTAATCTCAAAATGTATTATATTAGCCCCATTAGCCAGTCGTAGATAAAACTTAAAATCAATATTCTCAAAATCTGATATAAATTTGGATAACTTAGAATTTATACCCCTCTCTAATTTTTTAAAACTAGATTCATCTAGATCAAAATCATTAAACTTCTTATCATTCTCGTCGTATCCTATAATTAGATGTCTTTTTTTCCCAAACGAATCCAAATTTGAATTTACTAGTGCAAGAAAGTCTTTGATGAATTCTCCCCAGTTTCTTGTTATATCAAACCTTTCTCCATCATTCCTTTCTAAACTCCAATACCATTCACTTTTGAATTCTATATGACCGCATTCTTCTTGATTGCATATTTCTGCTATCTTCATAAAAAAAATCCTATGTTTAGATTACGATTTCAAAAAATATTTAAATGCACTGATTTAACGATATTTTCTTTTAGTTTAAAATGCAAACTATATCATTTTAATTTTTTATCTAGACTACTTTATTTTTCTTAAAATTCTGAGCTTGTTCAAATATCTCTTTATAGACCTCTTTTGAATCTACAGGTGGATAGCCCCATTCATCGAGCAATATCATCAAATCGAACTGTAGTTCCGCTTTGATGTCGTCGCGTTTGTTCCAGTCAGTGTATTTAGCTTTTTCATCTATGAGCTTTTTCACTTCTTTTGACAGCTCAAGTAGCTTGTCTTCTGGATAGGTGAAGTCATACTTATGCGCCAGTGACAGCAGAATGTCGTAAAACGCTTTTTCTTCAAAGTCGATACCCATTTCACCAAACGACGCCATCTCTTCGCGCAGCTCGTGATACAGCTTGATGATCTCATCAGAGAAGTCGCCAATCACTTCAGCGCGTAGTAAGTCCTGCTCGTCACGGTCGTTATACTTCTCAACCAAGGCATTCATCTTCTTACTGAAATCGACGCCCTTAACCTTATTGGTCTTTTTCAGCTCACCAATGGCTTTAGCGAGTAGCTGTTGTAGTAGCTCTAACTTGGTATTGGGCTGTTTAATTACTTCAAGCTTGGCTAGGTAGTCTTCATCGAAGATATCAATCTCACCGTCGGTGTTATCACCAAGCTTAAAGATTTCTTCAACGCCATCACTCAGCAGTGCGTTTTTCACCAAGTCACGTACCTTTTGGTTCATCTGCTCAACGTCTGGTGCGCCGCCAGTCGTGATTTTAAAGATGATGGTACGAATAGCTAGGTAGTAATGAATCTTGTCCTTGTGCGCCTTTGTGAGCTCACTGCTACCGACGCAAATATCATAGGCAGACTTCAAACGCTTGGCTAAATCCATAAAACGTTTTTCTAGCTTTTTCGATTGCAGCGCAAAGTCAGCTGCAGCGTTTAAGCAGTTAAGTTGCTGCAGTGGTGTGCCGTTAAAGTACAGGCTAGAGTCAAACTTATGGTAGACGGTATCAAGTAGGTTTAAATGGTCTTTGACCACCACGACTGACTTTTGGATGTCTTCTAAATTTTGGATTTGACCGCCGGTGTAATGTGAGAGCGCCAAGTTCATCTGTTTTTTGATGCCGATATAATCGACCACTAAGCCGCTTTCTTTACCTTCAAACTTACGGTTGACCCGTGAGATGGTTTGAATCAGGCTATGCTTTTGCAAAGGTTTATCAATGTAGATGGTATCGAGAAAAGGTACGTCAAAGCCTGTGAGCCACATATCAACGACGATGGCGATTTTAAAGTTGGACTTGCCGTTTTTAAACTGACGATCCAGCTCTTTGCGGTAGTCTTTATTACCAAGATTATCCCACATGCCTTTTGCGTCATCCTTGTTACGAGTCATGATCATCTTGACGCGCTCCATAGGCTTGACCTTTTTCTTGTCGCTTTCTGATAAGGTTGAACCTTCTTCGCACGCTCGTACCTCATCCCACTCAGGACGCAGCTCTATGATGTCTTTATACAGCTGATAGGCGGCTTCACGGCTGCTACAGACAAACATAGCCTTGCCTTTTTGTGTGGTGCCCTCAGCGACTCGTGCTTCATAATGCTGAACAAAGTCTTCTGCTATAGCTCTAATGCGGTCAGGGTCACCAAGAATGGTGGACATACTGGCCATGGCTTTTTTGCTTTTCTCAATCTGATACTCATTAGCACCAGCGTCGGCGCTCTCCGTATAGTACTTCTCTACTTCATCAAGCTGCTTGCTATCGAGCAGTACTTTGGCAGCGCGGCCTTCATAGACAATACGCACGGTGATTTCATCAAATACCGACTCAACCATAGTATAGCTATCAACCACTGGACCAAACACATCAAGGGTGGCATCAATCGGTGTGCCTGTGAAACCGACGTATGTGGCATTGGGCAATGAGTCATGTAGGTACTTAGCGAAACCGTAAGTCTTTTTAACGCCATCTTCAGTGACGGTAATCTTCTGTTGGAGGTTGATTTGACTACGGTGTGCTTCATCAGAGATACAGATAACGTTGGTACGCTCTGTCAGTAGAGCTAAGTCTTCGGTAAACTTATGAATGGTGGTTAGGAATACGCCGCCACTCTTACGTCCTTTTAGCTCTTCTCGTAGCTCAGCACGACTCTCGACACTGATGATGTTCTCATCACCAATATAGGTCTTAGCATTGGTAAAGGTTTTGGATAATTGATCATCCAAGTCGGTACGGTCAGTGATTAAGATGATGGTGGGACTACCAAGCGCCGCGTCTTTCATCAGTAGACGGGCTAAAAACAGCATGGTAAAGCTCTTACCACAGCCAGTCGCGCCAAAGTACGTACCACCCTTGCCGTCACGTAAGCCATTATCGTTTATTAAGTTGCCATGACTATCGAGCAACTTCATGTGCTGCTTGATATTGGCGTATAGCTTGGTGGCCGCATAATACTGCGGATAGCGACAAACGATTTTTTCTTCCTTGCTTGATTTGTCAGGTACGTAAATAAAATTACGGATGACATCAAGCAAGCGCGTTTTATCGAATAAACCGCTCATCATGGTCAATAAGGAGTGGATACCGTCTTTCTCTAACTTCTCATCGCCCGTGACTTTGCGCCAAGAGTAGTAGAACTCATAAGGCGCAAAGAATGAACCCATCTTTGAGTTAACGCCGTCACTAATCACGCATAGGGCGTTGTATTTAAACAGCTCTGGAATATCGCGCTTATAACGGGTGGTCAGCTGGGTATAGGCATCAAACATGGTGGCATCTTCACGGATGCTGCTCTTAAATTCAAACACCACCAGTGGTAAGCCATTGATATAAAGAATGCCATCAGGGATACGTAGCTCAAAGCCTTGTATCTCCATCTGATTGACGATGCGAAAGCGATTGTTATTGAGTGCCTCATAATCAATCAGCTGGATGTATAAATCTTTTTGGGTATAGTCTTCACGCTTTAAGAAAAAGCCATCAGCGACAAACTTCATGATGGCTTTGTTAGTGTCGTAGAGATCAGATGCCGGAAGGTATTCGAGCTTATGAATGATGGACTCAATCTCATAGTCCGTGATCAAGTCAGCTTTATAACGGGTCGCTAGAAACTGTCGAAGATCAGACTTAATTAGCACATCGTCAGGATTGCGGTCGAGTGCCTCACCAACGGTATGAGGATAGCTCTCAGCTGCTAGTAGCTCGATAATGGCTTGTTCAAGTCTGTCTTCGGTGAATTTCATTTTATAATCTCAATTATTCATAGCTAAAAATTTGTCTACAACAACAGTCCGTTATTCTATATCAATTAGGCCAATTCTGATATTAGAGTGTAATTTTGTTCGCGAATTTGTAATAATGCTTAATCATTTAATAGTAAACTTACAAAGTAATCAAAGGCTTCAAAATGTCCGCATTTCTTAACTCTCGACCTTCTACAGTAACTATGGCTGTGATACTAATTCTAGTATCAGCTGCTTTGTCAGTAATTTTAAACTTTATAGATTTGAATAATGGGATAATCGATAAAGGCACTTTTGGTTTTATGATCGTAATATCTGCTATTGCATTGATTTTTCCATACAAGATATGGAATGGTAGCAAAGGATGGATGTATGCCTATATCATTACTTTCATAGTCTTAATGGCTTTAACCTTTTTGGCGGCTTCAGAAGTTAATGTTTTTGAGGATGGTGGTCTAGGTAGATGGGATTTTAGACAAAGCATATTCGCGGGTATTTTTGCTATAGTACAATTATTATCTTCAAGCTCCAGAAACTGGTTAAGATAATTTATTATTAACTTTTCAAAGCTTTAACTATTATCTTTTTTCTCTGCACACGACAAAAAAATCATCCCCACCCGATTTTCATAGGTTTAGGGGTTAAAAAGCTAACTAACTGTCGAA
>NZ_JBVGQI010000016.1:22831-34798 GCF_058189395.1 Psychrobacter sp. CoH-33_TS_01 | reverse complement strand
TGAGTAAGTCATGGTCTTTATGATAGCAATTAGGTTTGATAATTAGTTTATAACAATTTTAAGTGGGATTGGCTATATTCAATCTAACTCATAAACAATCAAAGTATTCTAAAATTGATTCGAAATGCAACATAATAATTGTTAGTATTTAAAGTACAAAAAAGCTACTTATCTTTAAGTGGCTTTTTTGTGGGAGTGTTTACATTGGTTTTAATAATTAAAGCTGGATCTGATGCACTACTGCGAATATCACACCTATAGGCATTTTATTTTGAGACCATCCCACATTCTGTGTAACTGCCCTTTAGATTAAATGCTTACTAATACGGTCATCAAACATAATCATAAAGCGATTAAGAGCAGACGTCCAGTTACGAATGGGCATCGACCACTTTTTAGACGCCTGCTGGGTTGCTAAGTACACCACTTTAAATGCAGCTTGATCAGATGGGAACACCTTACGCTTATTCACCGCTGTCCGAATCACACTGTTTAATGATTCAATAGCATTGGTGGTATAAATGGCTTTTCTGATGTCTTTAGGATACTCGAAGAACACCGTTAAGCCCTCCCAGTTATGGCGCCAAGACTTGACCACATGCGGGTACTTATCGCCCCAAGTCTCATCAAAGTGCTCAAGATTGGCCTCTGCTATCTCGATGGTATCAGCACCATAGATGGCCTTTAGATCAGCCGCTACTGCCTTTTTATCTATCCAAGGCACAAACTTCATCGAATAGCGCACCATATGTACGATACACAGCTGAACCGCCCCGGGATAAACCGTATTGATGGCATCAGGGAAGCTGAACCGCCCCGGGATTGTCGGAGACCCAACATTCTGAGAAAATACGACAGTAAAAAAATAAAACTACGCCCTGTTATCTTTATCTAAAGGCATCACAACATCATATAAAAATCGATTTAATGCTGTAAGGCTTGATATTAACCATTATATTGCATTAATAATTGCTTTTCTGCAAAATGATATGAGTATATGAGTATATGAGTATATGAGTATATGAGTATATGAGTAAAAATTGGTTCTTTCGACAATATAAGGCGGCAAACGTGCCAAGAAATTTAAACTAAGATCAATATGTCAGCTTTCATATGTACGTTTTAAAAAGATACATGAAGACATGTCAAATTATCCCTATGCTTCTTACTAATGTATGTACAGATATAAGTACAGATATAGTATATACTAGTGTAGCATTTAACCTATAATGATAGGTCATATAACCAACATAATTAAACGTGGAGTAATTATTATGGACGTTGTGAACTACACTGATTTTAGAAAGAGCTTAGCAAAGTATATCGATAAGGTAGACACTGATAAAGGCCCGATATTAATTACAAGACAAAATGCTAAACCGACGGTATTAATGAGTTTAGAAGAGTTTAACTCGTATGAGGAAACACTGCATCTTTTAAGCAGCCCTACCAATGCCAAGCGTCTCAGACGCTCTATTGCTGATGCTAAAGCTGGTCGCTTGATTGAACGTGAGATTGATGCCAAAGATATGCCACTCACTTTTGATGATGAGGTAGACGCTTGATACTATCTTGGACGGAAGACGCGTGGGAGGACTATGAGTACTGGCAAAGAACCAGTAAAGAGAAAGTCAAACAGATCGGTAAGCTGATTAAAGCCATCAAACGTGACCCATTTAAGGGTATTGGCAAACCTGAACCACTCAAACATGACCTTGCAGGCTACTGGTCTCGTCGAATTGATCAAGAGCATCGGCTGGTTTATGAAATTCAAGATGATGCGATCATTATCGTCCAGTGCCGTTATCATTACTAAGCAAAGGTATAACAGCTCAAAAAGTGCCTGATTTATAATTAGGCACTTTTTCATAGTGATAGGTAGTTAGTTAATGTCCAGAAACGTTCTTTAATTCTTGAGACATCTCAGCAATCAACTGACGCGAGTACTTAGCCACGATTTGTATTTCAGAATAGCTATGGTCAACCTTTAAGAGACTTGCGATGATTTGACGCTTCTTAGTAACGGGTCTACGGCTTCTATGTTTATTTTCTGCTTTAGCCTAAGTAATTTAAAAATGCCCTAGATATTAAAAACCTAATCTATATGACAAACAAAAAAATGCCTCTGGGAGTTGACTCCTAGAGGCATTTAGTTTTTAATGTAATTAACGGTTACAGTGTGCGTCAACACCCTGTAACGAACAAATAAGCATACGCAGTGCGTTATTTGAACAGCATTAAATGCCCGTGTAGGTGCATTTTATCCAAAATATGCTTTCATATCAACCTTATTCACTATACATTTTAAAAACTGCTTGTTCGCTCGTTACCTCCTTGTGCTGCTCTCTCTGTAATTGTTACCCGTCAAATGGGTGGCAGGCCTCGGCGACGACTGCGTTTGACATAAGGGTGAGCTCCCTACAGGGGTGACTAGACAAAGGATCAGAGCAACGCAATGAGTGGTTACTCGTGCATATCGTAGCGGTATATTGGGTTTAGGCCCTTGCTAGCGTATGACAGCACAGTAGCGGTTAAGAGCGTGTCTAGGCGGTGCTATCAGCCGTAATCTTAACAACCGTAGCTTGATACAGTGATACGGTCTTGATGACGCGATGGGCGATGAAGTCGGCATGACTAATCACATCAAATCCAAGGAATGCACTAAAGCGTTTGTGAGTATTTTTTTACTCATAAACGCTTTAGGGTGAGTGTTCCTTGAAATCTGCTCAAGGCTCCAAAATCAGCATAAATTCACTTAGGCTAATTTAAGTAGTATATAGCCCACTAGGCTATATACTATAAGAGTCCAGAGAAAAATTTAGAATAGTTAATATACAACAATCACTTATTCAGTGAGTCGATATTGTCATGGTTGATTCATAAGCTTAGTGTGAATAGAACGAGATCTATGTCTTGGGCAAAGTATCTTTCACACTCATAACTGTTCTTTATCTTGAAATTCTAATTAAACTGAAACCTCGAATACTTTTATTTAATCAGCATCCAAAGCATTATCTTTGTTTTGAATAAGTATCAGAGCATCTTGTGCTTTCTTAAGTTGATCTTGTAACAGAGTCACTTGTTCTTGCTCCGATAGGTGATGGCTTGATAGCTCGCTATACTGCTTATTCAGTACGCTATGCTCAGCTTCAAGCTTAGCCTGTGTTTGGGTCAGCTGGTCGTTGAGTCCTGATAGCTTGTTACGCTCAGCGACTATGGCCTTTAACTCCCCTTTGACTTCTGCTGTGTCAGTCGCTATCTCATTGCGTTCAGTGGTGACTGTCTTTAGCTCACCCTTAGTCACTGTCAGTTCTGTTTGTAGACGTGCAATTTCTGCTTTATCGCTACTAGCAGTGGCTTCAAGCGTGGCCACTTTTGATAGGTTGGCATTTAACTCTTTTGACTGCTGATCAAGGGTATGGCGCAGATCTGCAAGTTGAGCTTGGGCTGCATCTGTCTTAGCTCGTTCAAGCTCAAGCGCGTGCTGAGTATCACTGAGTGTCTGTATCAGCGTGTCACGTTCAGCAGTAATCTGAGCCGAAGTGATTGCCGCTGCCTCTGCAGTTGCTGTGACCTCATCGAGCTCTAGCAACAAATTAGCTTGTTCACTCTCTAGCGTCTTAACCGCCTCTTGTGCCTCGTCTGTCTCAGCTTGTGCCTTGGCCTTAATACCCTCTAACGCCTCACGCTCTTTAACTAGACGATCATTGGCGATATCAATGGCCGTCTGCCACATATCCGCACCAAGCGCTTGTAAGCGCTCCGCAATGCTACTTGGCAGATCAACCTGTCTTAGCTGCTCCTCTTCTTGGTTATCCTGACGCCAAGACTTCATAGCTTCACTGATGGTCGTGAATGAACCGCCGCCTAGCGCTTTACGTACTTCGGCTAGAGTGGGCTTAATACCTTGTTCTTGTAGTTGGTCGGCAGTGGCATGAATCTGCTCTGTAGTAATGGCCATAATCATTGTCCTTAATAATGTTGTATGAGTAAATATGTAGTTTTTGTATTATATGTATATAGTATAATACATTTTACAACATACTACAATGCAAGATATAAAAAAACCTCAAGTGATCTTGAGGTCACGGTCATTAAATTATAGTTAGTGATCCGCTAAGTATTCTTCTAGCGCATTATTGATCATTTCTTGATAGTCACCACCTGTTTGCTTGGCTCTATCCTTAAACTTGGCAATGATACTTGGGTTGATGACGCTCGCTTCAGCAGAGAACGCTTGCGGCTTAATGCTGCCACGGATAGCGTTTGACCAATCCGTAACTTCTGGAATATCTGATAAATCAATATTGTCATCACTAAGCGTTGCTAAATATTCTAAGTCCGCTTGTTGCTTTGCCGTTAGTGGTGGTAAATCGTCTATTTGATAGCTAACCTTGTTCATATTGCCTCCTCTCACTCTTTGTGGCACGCCTAGCCAAGATAATGCGTATAACCTCGCCACCATCTATGTCTGTCTGCGTATGGGCTACTAATAAGACTGCTGTGCCGTCTATTGTACCCAGCGCCTGCCACCGCTCCTCACCATTTTCATACCTGTCTTGCTGACGCAGGCATAAAGGATCTAAAAAACCCGGGTAGCTGCCTCAAATGATAAACGGTGTTTGCACTGATTGGTGATGTTTTTTTGTTCATCCCATTCAAATCTAATACTCATCTTTTCTCTCAATCAGTATGCTCTTTATAGATTGGCAATTCATCTTGACTGACAGCTGCTACTTTCTGATACTCAAAAGATAGTGGCACTTTATTGGTTTGCGCCACTTGGGTCAAAAATAATTTGATCGCTTGAGACGGTGTTAATCCATAGCTTTCAAATACCGAAAAAGCATTTTCTTTTAGCTCTTGATCGAGCCTAATATTATAATTAGTTGTCGTCATAACATCACTTTTGGCTTATTTATGTACATATAATATAAGCCATTTGTATAGGCTACGCTAGCTCAATTACTCTTTTTTTCTTTGCTATGATTTCTGCTTAGGGAACGTATAGCCTATCGCCAGTAAGTGCTTTTTGTGGGTCTTTAAAAAAGCCTCATCTCTTAATTGAGTGTGTAACCAACTAATAACTTCTTGAGTGCTTTTACCTGATGGTGCGTAACTACCAAACGGTGAGTAGTTAGCCAACAAAGGGGCAAAACGATCAATTTGCTTAACGGTTAGAGGTGGGATATCTCTATCCTCATTATTCTGATTTAGGCCCTCCTGTCCTTTTTTCTTAGTTGGCTTGGCCTTGACGGTGAATGTCAAACCTGTAACTGTGCGTCCACGTTTGATGTTTTCATAGGTGATTTTGATGTCGGTTTTCTGATTAATTTCTTTTATGGGCCCATCAACTGCATTCTCTTTCAAATTGTTGATGCGCTCATACGACTTAGGCGTGCCAAGTTCTTGCCTATATTGATCTAAAGTCATAGAAAAACCACCCTTCCCCTCAGACTTTTTTGCTAGATGGTAAAGGTCTAACGAGTAAGTCAATTTGAGGTTTAAGATATCTTCTTTTAAATATTTAGTGTAAGGGTTGAGCTTATCAAAAACCTGAAGTAAGTATATTACCTCATCTGTAAAATGCATCGATATATAGCCATCTGCATATTTCGACCTGATTAGCCATTGAACCTCTGTATCATCACCATCCTTATCCTCATAAATGAATGTACGCTTCATTAATTTTTTGCTAGCTGATTTCATTTGCTTATAAGCCGAGTTTCTATCTATTCCGCTAAGCTTAGCAAATTCAGAAGACGCAACCTCTATCGGTGTTTTTTCAGTAGCATTATTAACCCTAACCAATGGGCTCGCTAGAATAATGATGCGCTTCTCATCAATAGACATCTCTCTAAAAGCTTGAGTAATTTTATTCTGCATAACAATCCATTTTTCAGGATATTTTTTTTCGTATAGCTCGACATCATTCATTATGACAACCTCATTATGCTAGTTACTTTAAGATACTAGCATAATGCGGGATAAAAGTAGCATTTAAACGGGATAAAAGTAGCATAATGCGGGATAAAAGTAGCATAATGCGGGATAAAAGTAGCATAATAGAGTGCGTAACCCTTTAATAGCAAAGCTTACAGACTGTCTAAAAGTCTTTAAAAGTTTTTAAAAGTAAAAAATATATTTTTTATTTTAAATAATAAGGAAAAAACCAAAAAACCGACGGATTTAAGATGATAATTTGATCGACCAATCACTTGTAAAACTGATCAGTAGCTCAGAATGCAATTGTCCATTTACTTAATGTTATTCCACGTTCGCATGGTTCGGATCAAGCTTAGATCTTTGAAGATCTTCAAAAGCATGGTCAAAGATATTTTGAATATCTTCGTCTGTCATTCTGGACAACCCTGTTTTCACATTCTCAATATCAGTCTCATTTTTTGTAGATAGTTTGTCTTCATTTTCAGTAGCCATTATCGACACATCTGTAAACACTTATCAAACCGTTGCTAAAAAGCCTAGAAACCACTCTTATATACGTTTTACGCTCTGTCCGATACGATGGTAGCTAAAGCTATTCTAAAACGCTTAAAACAGCCGATAACCGTCTCCTAACCTTTCGCTAATTAGTAGACGATCCAGCTGTACCTTCAATTAGGCGATTTCTAGCAGCTACTGTGCTGATGAGTAAGCATCAAGCAATGAACCGTGGTCACTGTCCTGACTGCTTTTAGGTGGTGTAAAGCTGCTTGGTGTTTCCTTAGCCTCACTTTGCATCTTATGAGCGATTAATTTTAAAAACTCACGGTGCTTTTTTAAACGAACGTACCTTTCATTATCATGGGCGTCTAAAAATATAGCTTGTAGTTCATGATTGTCATCATCGTCTAATGCGTTGGCTAACCATTCCCCCAACACCTGATGTGCCTCAAGTCTGTCCTGATTGATTTCTTTTTTAATAGCCTGTAACTGCTTTATCTTATCTGCGAATAGATCATCTGATATTACTGACATTATCTCATCCTTTTCTAGTCAACTATGATAGAGTTGATCCTAGCAGTGTACACATAGGGATGCAAGGTAGTAAAATACACAAGACCACATCGTTTCGTGGGCGCAGTAGTATTTTAACCCTCTGTTAAGAGCGAACTTAGGAGTTTGTGTAAAAAAGACCCACAAGGGGTACTATTTTTTTACATAAACTCCGTCGTTCGGCAGGGGGCGAACCCCCTACAACCCCCCAAAAATCATCTCTCAATATTGGGTTTTTTTGCTATGAATAATAAAGGGTTTCATCTGTCGGTTAGCGCCGTTAGTAAGGCGAAAAATCATAGCGTGGTGGCAAAGTCGGCTTATAATTCTGGCTCAAAACTGGTTGATGAGCAGTCAGGAGTCGTCCACGATTACACCAGTAAAGCTAAAGACAAAATCTTAAATTTAGTGGACAGTGATGGTACTAAATACACGCAAGTTATTGAGAAAAATGTGATGCATACGGCGTTGATAACGCCAACTATTGCTGGGGATCTAGCAGTGACACGTGAGGGTTTTTGGAATGATATCGAACGCATTGAGACTCGTAAAAACGCGCAATTGGGTACTGAGATTGATGTGATGTTTCCTGATGGGATCACCGCTGATCAGCGTATAGTTCTGGCCGAGTGCTACGCTCAAACATTATCTGATCGCTATAACGTGCTTGTCGATGTGGCCATTCATCGGCCCCACAGTCACGAGAAACATGTGGGGGAGGTTGAAGTGGTTGAGCTGACCAGTCGTAACTTTCATGCCCATATTTTACTCTCAAGCCGTGAGATAGTAGCGGATGTTAAGGGTTATGCTTTATCAGCACGCAAGAATTGGTTGCAGTGGTCAACGGAGGAGCGGTTATCTAAGGGGTTAAACGGACGCGGCGATGAGCTTAAATATCAACGCACCCTTTGGGCGGATATGGCCAATGAGCTACTGCCTAAGAATAAAACCATTAGTGAGAAATCCTACCGTGAGCTGGGCATCAATCGTTTGCCAAAAATGAAACTGGGTAAATCACTATATAAGGATATTCTCAAAGGCAATCGTTCAGTGATTCACGAATACAACGAGACGATTGATGAGATCAATGCTTACATTGAAAAAAATGGTTTAGTAATTGAGTACGACGACAAGGGACGTATTGACCTAGAAAGCAATGAACAAGAGGTTAACGGCGTCACAATACATTATAAAAAGCGTAAACCCTTTGCGCGAATTGAGCTCAGTAATATCCGATTTGTAGATCCTGCCGTTGAACTTGAACCCGCTATCCCTAAAAGTAACAGTCAGACGCATAGTGATGCGGCCAATGATCACGCACTTGATGAGCTTTTAGCAATCTCAGCCGACTTTGTGAGTCAAAAAAAGATGGTACGCAGCGCCTTATTTTCAACCATTGATGCGCTGCATGAAGAGTTAGCGCACCAGTCTAAACAGATTATTACTATTGATAAAAACATTAAGAGTACCCAGCGGTTCACCGAGGAGGTGGGACAGGATTACAGCACGTCCCGCCAAAAAATGATTGAGCTTGCCAGGCAGATAAGCACAAAAGAGCAAAGTGAGGCACTAAAGGCGGCTTTAGCGTTGGTTGAGGAGTTTAGACAAGATGATACCCTACAAACAGGCCGCGCTGTTAGCCGTCTTGAAGAGCAGCTGTCACAGATTGATAAAACGGTGCTGAACAATAAAACGGTTTTAAAAAAGCTGATCCCGCTTAATAATGAAGTCATTGCTGACTACAAAGGGTTGAAGGCCACGCTAAAACCCTTTGCCGCAAAGCTGAATAAACTGGCGACTGGCTTTAAAGCTCTTGATGAGATTGATATTGAAAAATCCGACTTATCCTTACAGTGGGATCAAGCGTTTTCGGATCTACAAGATATAGACGTCACCAATAACATGGACACTTATCATAAGTTTGCCGCATTTGCAGATCTGGATGTTGAGCGCTTTAAATATCTTCAAAAAGAGCGTGAGGTGCTCAGTACGTTAAAAGCGGTAGAGATAAACGCGGATGCTGATACTCGTTTGACGGCATTGGCCGCTGATGTTAAAGCGTTTAAGACCACCAATAATGAAGACATCAAACAGTTAAAGCAGCAAATTAATACCAGTAAAAAGACTTATCAGCGCTTATCACCGTTTTATGAGCAGCGTATCGCCTTACTGGATCAAAGTGAGGCGGTGATCGTGCAAGATGATGATTTATACGATGAAATCATAAGTACCAAGACTACTCAGTTGAATGCAGATCGGCTTGAGGACTGGCGCAGCCGTACTATGGCGCTGCAATATCAGCTCAACAAAGCGCATGAGCAAGCAAAGCTTAAGAAAGAGGCTGAGCGCGCACGAGAGGAGGCTTTGATCAGGCGGCGAGAAACCTTACAACAGAGGCGGCAGCAGGCATCTCTTAAGCGTCAGCGAATCAATGAGACCAAAGCATATCGAGATCGATTTGACAATTTAGTGGTACGGGTGCGTAACCGCGTTAATACCCTTGATTTTAAGGCCGTTGATGCACCGATCGAAGTGATCAACGCGGCTGAGGCGGTTGCCGCACAAGCATTTATATTCACTACTCTAAAACACACTGACAGCTTTACGACACTACAAAAAAGTTTACGAGACACCGATGCTAAAAAAATTGCAACGCAGGTGCAGAAGGCAGCAACGACGCTATGGCAACAGCTTGAGCGCTTGCCTGACAATCAAGATAAGGTCGAGGTGTTAACGAAAATCAATGAGCGCTTTGAGCACGTTCCTGCTATCACCATAGATGGGGCAACGCTCACACAAACTGTGACAGATCACCTGCAAAAAACGAAGAACGCCATCCAAGCGCATGAACAAGCACAAACACGCCGCTACTCCTCACCACGCCCATTTTAGGCGGCATTATAATAATGAGTACCCCATGAATAAAGACAATAGCAATGAGCAAGACATACACGATCAACTTGTTAACCTAGTGACTTCATTGACTCCGGTCATTGGGGCCTTGCGTGAGCTGATTAAGCGAGCCGATGATGCGGTAGCGAGGCGGCTTGAGCGTTCGCTTAGCGGTATTGATAGCAAGGTGAATGAGGTGTCTTCTGCCATTGAAGAATTAGGTAGTAGCGCAAGCACGACTTCGCAGGCATTGAGTCAGTATCAAGAACTCGTGTTAAAGCAGCTACAAGCGGCAGTGACGGCTTTTACTGACAATGAGATGCCGCGTCGTTATGATGACAAAATAGCAGGCATCATCACCGATATGAAACAGCAGATTGATACGGCTGTAGAGTCGGTCGTTACTGCTAAAAACGACAGCATAGAGGTACAAATCAGTACCATGCAAGGAGTTGCTGATAAACTTAGCGCAAGCGCGGACAATCTAGCCCTATTCACCAATCAGTACCAAGCTGGTCATAAGCAGATTATTGAAGATATTGAGACCTTTGAGACCACCACCAAAACGCGGATTGAGCAGGTCGAGGCTAGAGCTAGTAAAGACTTGGACAAAATTCATAAGTCCATTGAGACTATGAGTATTAAAAGGATTGCAGCCGCTGTCGCAGCGGGTACGATGGCTGTGATAATAAGTTTGGTGGCTCTGGTATTTTGGTATGTGCCAAGCTTTGATGAGATTGCAGAGATGAAATACCAGCAAGCAGAGCTACAGCGCGGCATCGATGAGCTTGAAACGGGTTGGAAACAGGCCTTTAATAATGCTCAAAGTGCGCAGTTTATTTTGGCTTGTGATGTTAATAAAGAGCAGCCTGATGCAATCAGCTGGTGCGTTAGAGCAGACAGTAAGAGTGTTTTGAGAGATGAGAGAGGCTTTGTTTATTATAAAATAGCTGGGGTGCCGCGTGCAAAGCCGACTGAGTAAAGACGTATGGTAATAGCGAGCTATATTGCCCAAAAGTGCGTCTTCTGAAACATATAAGACTGAAAAAAGGCTTGTTTGATTGTCGTTATCTTTGTCTATATTAAAAAGCCAGATAATGACACTTTATCTGGCTTTAAGGGTTATTGTTTCTTGTTAAACAAGAAGTCTGTAAATATAAGCTAAAGTGACTAGGCTGCTTGGTCAGTATGAGCTGTGACCAACTCTATAAAAGCAGTTTCAAGGGTACTTAACGCATAATCATCAATCATAAGACCGTCATCTATCTGTCGTTGCACCCAGACATAAATCGCTTCATCATTATAAAGAATAGCGTCAACACCAAGTAATGATGCCAGTTGTACGCCTTGCTGTACTTGTAAGCTGAATAACAGCTGAGAGGCTAAAGCTTTAGTCTGTTCACTAAACCAAGCGCAGCTGTTGAGCCGAGATAGATTGTTATTCATTGGTATTCTCCTGTAGATTATTGTGTATAAATAATGGATAAAATGACTTTCTACAGGTCAAATTATACCTATATTTTAATCTATTGCAAGAGAAAATAACCTTCTATAGGTCTTTTTGTACGTTTGAGGGTTATAATGCCTTATCAAAGAGTGTGTTTACTCAGGCGACTCACTGCTGTTCTCATTTATGATTTCATATAAATCACCAACATTGATTCTAAGATACGTGCATAAAGACTCGATGACATCTAGGTCAACTCGGGTGGCTTCTTCATGATACATGCGAGTAATGGTGCCACGATTGATGCCAGTATCCCTTGCGACATCGGCAATTTTAAGGCGTCTTTCGCCCATGATGGTCGATAAGTGACACTTCACCATAGTGGTTTCCTCATTAACGATTAGTAGTTTTTGATTGGTGAACGGATTATAACGAATATGAGCGGCTAAAGTATTCCTTTTAGTAGCTCAAATTGGTATCCAATAGCGCAATTTGCCTAGTAATAGGCAGTTTATTATGCTGTCTTTGATACAGGACGTCTATCATGATGGATATACGCTAGTTAGAAAAGGCGATGCTATTTTTACTATGAAGTATTGCTATTAATAGTGATGTGACGTACATTTTTAGTT
>NZ_JBVGQI010000016.1:2493-22733 GCF_058189395.1 Psychrobacter sp. CoH-33_TS_01 | reverse complement strand
TTATACTTATATACTTATATACTTATATACTTATATACTTATATACTTATATACTTATATACTTATATACTTATATACTTATATACTCAATACATACTACAGGGATCTGTATTTATGAAGGTAATCGCGGTATTAAATCAAAAGGGTGGTAGCGGTAAGACTACCATCGCAACGCATTTGGCTCGTGGCTTACAACTAAAAGGTCATAGTGTTTTGTTGGTGGATAGCGACCAGCAGGGCAGTGCGCGTGACTGGAGAGCGGTTGATGAAGACAATCCGGTACCAGTGATCGGGCTTGATAGACCAACACTTGATAAAGATTTAAAAAGCGTTTCTGATAAAGATTACGTGGTGATCGATGGATCGCCGCAAGCTACTAGTCTGGCTATTTCTGCTATAAAGGCGGCTGATTTTATATTGATTCCGGTGCAGCCGAGTCCTTATGATATCTGGGCAACCAGTGATTTGGTTGATTTAGTACAGCAACGTATTGAGATGATGGATGGCCAACTAAAGGCGGCCTTTGTCGTATCACGCGCCATTCAAAATACCAATATTGGTAAAGAGGTGGCAACCGCGCTGCTTGATTATAATCTTCCGGTATTAGAGACCAGAGTGATGCAGCGAGTTGCTTATCCTAATAGTGCTGCCCTTGGTAAGACAGTATTTGATACCGAATCGCCTAATAGCAATGCGATACAAGAGATAACCGCATTGGTCAGTGAGATTCAAATATTTTTTGGTGAGGAGTAGGTCATGAGTTTATCAGCAGGTCGCCCTAGTAAGAACGTTAAGGATCAGTTAGCTCTATCGGATGTGACGGACAGTCCCAAAAAGACGGTACGCGTGAATTTTAATCTAGATGAAGATAAACACATTGCGCTCAAACGGTACGCGCTTGAAAGCCGAAAAACGGTTACTGAGCTGTTGACTGAAATGATTGATGAAAAGTTGGTTGAACGATAGATATAAAAAATCGGATTTTTTATACCTAAAAAAAGGATATGTATAAAAAACTCAAAAAACTATATATATCATCGAACGCTGTGTACCTTTCTAGTATCATCAGATGCTTGTTTTCTTAAGCCAGACGTAGAAGCAAGCTGCAAAAAAAATGCCCATGGCAAAACAAGCACTGTTTCCTATATCAGTACCATATAATAGAACCAAAAACGGTTAGCAGTGCTAAGGTATATTGCCCTTAATCAAAGCGTACTCAATAACGATTTAAGTTACACAAAATATAAGGGGCTTCTAGCCCCATCATTATTCTGAACCGCCCCGAGATTGTCGGAGACTCAACTTTCTGAGAGAATACGACAATGAAAAGACAAACCTACACTCCTGAGATTAAAAAACGCGCCGTTCGCATGCTGATTGAAGCATTAAACGATTACACCTCTATGTGGTCAACCATTCAAGTTATAGTACTGAAAATAGAATCTACTTTTGGAACATTGTGGTCATGTCATAAAAAGCGCACTAATGAAACCATACTAACCAACATTCAAGACTAAGCTACACATACTAAAGAGCTTGAACGTGAAAATAAGAAGCTTACGTAAGCCAGTTAGATTACAGTAAAAGCCGCTTTTTTCGCCCAAGGAGAGATAGGACATACAATCCAGTTGTGGCTCAGTTTATTGATAACAATAAGTGTGTCTACGGTATTAGAGCAATATTGACTGTGCAATATAGAAGATATGCAATAAAATTATTTTCTACCTTTAATAAAATGCAGCAACCTAAACAAGGGTAAATTATGAGTAATTCAGATAACCACAGTCACCAAGCTCCAAACCCTAAAAATATGAATAAGGCTTTCTATATTGGAATTGGTCTAAATTCTGCATTTACGCTCATCGAGTTCATAGTGGGCTACTCAACTAATTCATTAGCTTTAATCGCAGACGCTAGCCACAACTTAAGTGATGTTGCCAGTTTAATAATCTCGTTAATTGGAATGAAATTAGCACAGAAAGCATCTACTACGCTTTATACCTATGGCTACAAAAAAGCTTCTATAATGGCTTCTCTTATTAACGCCATATTGTTAGTTACAATCGTTATAGGTATTGCGTATGAGGCCTTGGGTCGATTTGATACCATACCGGAAGTTGCAGGAAAAGTTATTATTATTACAGCTCTAATAGGTGTATTTATAAATACTGTTTCTGCTTTTGCATTCTACAAAGGTCAAAAAGACGATATTAATGTTAAAGGTGCTTTCTTGCATCTAATGGTAGATGCATTGGTCTCTGTAGGTGTCGTTATCTCGGGCATTATTATTTACTATACAAGTTGGAATATCGTTGATCCTCTAGTTAGCTTGATTATTTCAGTCGTGATACTGTTATCGACTTGGGGTCTACTAAAAGAGAGTATCAAGCTTGCTATTGACGGAGTACCTCAAAATGTTGATCTCAGTAAAATCACTGCTATCTTAGAGAGCTATAAATTTATTCAAAACTTTCATCATCTGCACATCTGGGCCTTGAGTACCACTGAGAATGCTCTGACAGTTCATATCGTACCGAAGAGCGATGTGACATTAGAAGAGACTCTTATTATGAAAGAAAATATTAAGGAAGATTTGGCGCATCAGAATATACAACATGCAACTATTGAATTTGGTATTAAGGCAGATGACAATCAAAAATCGCGTGCATTAAATGAAAGTATCAACTAAAAGATGATAGACCGTATATAGCTATCTCTTTTTAAGTATGAGGCGCGTGCTTTATGTCGACATAATTTTTTCAATCAGTTCTTATGTGATCAATAGTTTAAAACTTTTATATTTACGTGCGTTAGGACGTTACCTAGAAAAAATAAAAAACTTACGCTGATTAAATTATTATAATTAAGTTTACTATTACCCTCGTCCTCTAAGTGTGGTTAGACCTTTGCCAAAATAGCTTAGTAGTAATAACAGAGTTATTATTATCAAGATAGGATAATTTCCCATAAGCATAAAGGGAGTGTTACCAACCCGTGCCTGTATCTCACCACGTAGTACAGTACGCTCAAACTGCGGTGCGCGTTCTACAATACGACCTTTATGGTTAATGATAGCGGTAACACCAGTATTGGTCGCTCGAATAAACCAGCGCCCGTTCTCAAGCGCGCGCATTTGTACCATTTGCAAATGTTGCAATGGTCCTGCTGAAGTGCCAAACCAGGCATCGTTAGAGACCGTCAACAAAAAGTCAGTATCGATGGCATTTTTACGCGTGGTATCTGGATAAGCTACCTCATAACAGATAGCCGTCCCTATATTGTGTCCACGCACCTTTAGAGGTGACTGCTGATCACTACCACGACTATAGCTCTTAATATCCTGACTACCGGCCAAACTTGGGAAAATATCGAGCACGCCTTCAAATGGAATATACTCTCCAAAAGGCACCAGACGCTGCTTCTTGTATAGGCCTTCCGCTTCTACACCTCGAGCAATCACGCTATTGTAAAATGGGGGATACTTATCCGTACTGGCATTGAATGCCGCTTTATCCTTATAAGGGATACCAGTTATCCATGTCGTATTGGTCGCATTAGCCATTTCTATCATTTCACTAATAAAGCCCGCAGCCTCATCCTGAAACATAGGAATAGATGATTCAGGCCACACCACAACATCACGTCCCCACTCAGTGCGTGTTAACTTCGCATAAATCTTTAGCGTTTCTACTTGATACTTAGTCAGCCACTTTATATCTTGTGAAATATTACCTTGAATCAATGACACTGACAGATCAGGTGTGCCCTTAGGTTTTGTCCATTGCGGATTGACCAGCCATAATGATGTGCTAATGGCTAATAACAGTACAGAAACGATGGCATAACTACTGCGCCGAAGCAGTAGCTCTACTAAACTTGCAGCCAATAGTATGGCAACAAAAGAGACGGCAAAAACACCAGCAACGGGTGCTAAGGACGATAACCAATACTCTTCAGTAAATGCATAACCAACAAACAGCCACGGAAAGCCTGTGAATAACCAAGTTTTTAACCATTCTTGTAGCACCCAAAGAGCAGCAAATGAAAAGGGTTGTTTGCCTACCATACGGTTAAAGGCTAGTGCTAAAAATCCATGAAACAGTCCCATACCGAGACCCATCAATCCAATCATAATCAATGCGAGCCACGTTGGTGTATCGCTATAATCATGGATAGCAGTATAGAGCCAAAAGCCGCCGACGCACCATAGCCCCATACCGTAAGCTTCACCGATAATAAAAGCGCGACGACCACTCATATTTGGCACCAACAGCGCATATAAAATCGCTGGTGACACTATTGCTAGCGGCCAGAACCCATAAGGCGATAATGCAAATAAAAAAATAGCCCCTGCAAGCCATGCTGCTACTAGCGTAAGCCATAGCGGTAATTGATTTAAGTGAGTACTCAAACGCTTTTGTAGACTAATAGTAGACAGGTGCATCGCAAATTATCCAAAATTATGAGCCTTGAATTTTTAATCAAAATCCAAAACTCAGATAGACCCGTTAATACTACAGGCAGCATTTCAAAATAAAAACTGCTTATGATACCAGTCCGCACTGCTCAATGTATAAATTTACGTACCCCGTTTGATGGGTTATTATGCTACATTACCAAACGATATGAAGTGTTACTTGACCTTCTATAGCTCACAATATCTACAGTACATGAGAGAGCACTATGACCCCCTTAAAAATAAAATCCAGTCTTATATTCAATCGTCATCTGTCTAAGGGGTTGCGTGGTACGCTGGTGTTACTTGCCGCCTCATCACTATTTGCTTGTAGCCAACCGAGTAGTGGCGTATCTGATGCAAACACAACATCAGTAACAACCGAAAATGCAACAGCTATCACTTTAAAGGAAGATGAACCAAACGCTAAAAGTGCTCACATGATGACAAGGTCAGTAAGTAAACCAGACCTACTAAAAAACGTCTCAGCTACGGTCTATAAAGATGCCAATTGCGGCTGCTGTAAAGAATGGATAAGTCATGCAGAAGATAATGGTCTAAGTGCAACCGCGCAAGATGTTGCGGACTTAGCCGTATTTAAAGAGCGCTACAGCGTTCCAACTGAGATGCGTTCTTGCCATACTGTAGTCACTACTGATGATTACGTCTTTGAAGGTCATGTACCTGCTAAGTATATGGCGCAGTTCTTAGAAAATCCGCCAGTACAAGCTATGGGTCTTGCCGTACCTGGCATGCCTGTTGGTAGCCCAGGTATGGAGTATCAAAATAAATTCATGCCCTATCAGGTTATGCAGCTCAATAAAGACGGGACGACCCAAGTTTATGCTGATATTGAATCGGTAGAGCAGCAATTATAGTGTGTTAGCAGTTAAGAATACTTTGATTATAGTGTTAGCGTTAAAAGTAAATGAGGCAGGTATAAGACTGTTCTATTGCTTATAAAATGATTCTTCATCAAAAAAATCATTAGCTATTGCGACTTTAAAAGCAAAAATAACTTTGAATTTGTAACTTTTGATGACAATGTAAGCGGATTTATCGGTTATTAACCCTTAAAATAGATAAATAATTAAGGGTTAATACAAGAATATACAGGATGTATCGAAACAATTACGTAATATTACATAAGCCAGTAGGGAATTAACATCTATATCTATATTAATATTATAAATTATTATATTATCTTAATAATTAGTTAGACCCTATATAGGGTAATTACTTCATCCAATAAAAAAACGTCTGAGGGTTAAATCTATAATTTAGATTTAACCCTCAGACGTTTTTTTGCTTATAAAACAGTAGAAATTGTTGTCAATTTAGTCAGCTATATTCTGTATATGTTACACAAACTTACATTGTAAAATGTGGAATATTAGCAATTTTTTCAACATCAAAAAAGTATTTTTGGGGTTTTTAAGGGTGATGACAGGCTAAACAGCCTATGCTAAAGTCGGCTTTGTGTTTTGGCCAGCAGCTTGATTTGCAACAGCTTCGTAAGACTTCAATGATGTGCTGTGATCGCCAATAATCATTTTTTATATGAATAATATGCAGCAGAAGTATCAGTCACTATGACGTATATATACTTGAGTTGTTGAAATTTAATTGACTGCGCTGTTGTTGATAACAGACCATTTTGAATTAACCGTAGGTATTAGATTTATGAAACAGGCTTTATTGATTTTGTCAGTACTGGGTATGGGCATAGCACAAACGAGTGGTGCTGCTATCACAATCTCTCAAACAAATAATACCATCACCAATACTTCTGTGGCATCAAACTACGGTTCATCAAAAAACATCTATAGCACTAGCAGTGGTGCTTATGTTTCTAGTAATGACGAAATCAGTCAAGCTATTAGCAACCTAAGTGCGCAGGCTAAGCAAAAAGAGAGTCGGCTTTCATCATTAAACAGCCGCTTATACGCTGAAAAACAACAGCAGCAAGTCAATACAGTTCCTGATAGCAATTCAGCCCCCGCTATCGCTGCTGCTCGTGCTTCACGAGTGGCTCTATCTGGTAGCTCTGGATACTGTGCCCGTTACGTACGTAAAGCACTACAATCAGCAGGTTATGAGTTCACCCCCAATCCTTCAGCCTATCAGTACGCCACTCGTGGCACGCTTGATAAAGCAGGTTTTAGCAAAATCAGTAATGATATGCCAACCCAAGTAGGTGATGTTATTGTCTATGATCGCTCATCAAAGCGTCCACATGGCCATATCCAAATCTTTGATGGCGAAAACTGGATTTCTGATTTCCGTCAGAACAGCATCAGCCCATACAGTGGTGTCTATGCTTATACCACATGGCGTGATTCAAAATACGTGGATGACGCATCCGCATCAGATCGAAATATCTACCTTGCTATGAATGATAAATAAGACCTGATAAGTCAGCACAACATAGTTATTATTTCCTCCAACCCCAGTAGTGATCTTAATATCATTGCTGGGTTTTTTTGTGCTTAACATCAGGGTGTATTTAACCTTTCATGATTTGATCAGTTAGAAATGAACACTACTGATATCATTACTCATGACAGGAATTATCGACCAGCGCGTTTAAGATGCCACATGATACTGCTGGTGCACTACTTGCACATTTCTGACGCAAAACAGTCAAGTGCTGCTTTAAGTGCATCAATTCTTCCATTCGTATTTCTACAGCATAAATTTGCTTATCTAGTAATGAGTTCACATCACCACAGTCTTTATCAGGTTCCTCCCAGTATTCAAGTAAGATTCTTACTTCGTCTAAAGCCATGTCAAGCGTACGGCAGTGTAGGATAAATTGTAGACGTTCAATGTGCTCTTCATTATATAAACGATAATTCCCTGCGCTGCGAGAAGGCTCAGGTAATAAGTGCTCCTTTTCGTAATAGCGAATGGTTTCCACTGTGGCACCTGTGCGTTTAGCGAGCTCACCAATTTTGATTGTCATAACAACCTCTATGATTTAAATGATTAAAGTGGCTGTAAAGACTGGCGCTAGAGAAATTAAAATTACGAAACTGTAGATGAATAACCTTGACTCTAAAGCCACTAGAGGGTTCATAATATCATTATTCAAAGGGTAAATTATTATGAAATATCATATTGAAGGTATGGACTGTGCCAGTTGCATCGGCAAGATTGAAACAGCTTTGAAACGTATGCCTGGGGTTTCTGATGTTCAGCTGAATTTCGCTACAGAAACGCTAGAGCTAAATTTAGCCCCTGGTGCGCCGACTCAGGCTAGTGATATCGAAAAAACCATCAAAAGCCTAGGGTTCGGTATATCTGCCAATACTGGTCAACAAACTGTATCGGCTATTGATATTGACAGCGACAATCAGATGGCTCCGCAGGATAAGCGGTGGTGGCAAACTCAAAAAGGCAAACAGGTTGTTGGTCTCGGTATTTTGATGGGCAGCGCTTATGCACTGTCACTACTGTTCCCCGCTTATGGGATATGGGTGTTTGCCATCGCTGTGATTGTAGGCGTTTTTCCATTTGCACGCAAAGCCTTAGCACTGGCTAAAACAGGTTCATTCTTTTCAATTGAAACGCTGATGTCCGTCGCCGTGCTTGGCGCACTTATCATTGGTGAAGCTGAAGAGGCCGCAGCGGTTGTCTTTTTGTTCTCAATCGGTGAACTGTTTGAGAGTATCGCTGCTGATCGCGCTCGCGCTGGCATCAGAGCCTTATCATCGCTGGTTCCGAAAAGTGCGATTTTACTTGATGCTCAAGGTGGGCAGCGTAACGTTCCAGCGACTTCACTACAAGTGAATGACCTTGTGCTGGTGCGTCCTGGAGATAGGGTATCTGCTGATGGTTCCATTGTTCAAGGTGCGTCCAGCCTTGATGATTCGCCCGTGACGGGAGAGTCTGTTCCTGTTGCCAAGACGATGGGTGACAATGTATTTGCAGGGTCAATTAACATCGATGGTGTGCTCCAAGTGCGCGTAGAAAAGACAGCCGCCGATAACACTATTTCGCGCATTATTGATTTGGTAGAGCAAGCGCAAGCTTCCAAAGCACCCACTGCCCGTTTTATTGAGAAATTCAGTCGTTACTATACACCGGCTGTGATGGCTATTGCCGCCCTAATTATCATCGTCCCACCGTTAACCATGGGCGGAGATTGGTCAACTTGGTTATATCGAGGTCTAGCCTTATTATTGATCGCTTGTCCTTGTGCTCTTGTGCTCTCAACACCAGCTGCTATCGCCTCTGGTCTAGCGGTCGGTGCGCGCCGCGGCTTGCTGATCAAGGGCGGTAGTGCTTTAGAAACCATCGGCCAAGTGAAGACAGTCGCTTTTGACAAGACAGGCACTTTAACTGAAGGCAAACCACGCGTGACCGATGTTGTTGACATTACACAAGAGTATTCAAGTGTTCAAGGTCAGGATTCTCAGGATCAGGGTTCTCAAGGTAAAGATAAGGTATTGGCGCTCTTTGCCAGTGTGGAGACAGGTTCTAGTCACCCGCTTGCTGAAGCCATTGTCAGTCATGCCAAAGCCGCCAAAGTTGTCATACCTGTGGCTTCTAAAGCTTCTGCTACTGCGGGTAAAGCGGTACACGCAACTATCGCTGGGCGCGCGCTAGCTATCGGTTCGCCTGTTTATGCCGCAGATGAGGCATCAATTTCAGCCGAGCAACAGGCACAAATCGAGGCGCTGCAAAATGAGGGCAAGACCGTCTCAGTTCTTTTCGATGAGCAAAGTCGAGAAGTGCTTGGATTGGTCGCACTAAGAGACGAGTTACGAGACGACGCTCATGAAGGTGTGGCTCAACTTAAAGCGATGGGTGTGCGCTCCGTCATGCTAACAGGCGACAACCGCTTAACCGCTCAAGCACTTGCCAGTAATTTAGACGTGGAATGGGAAGCTGAGCTGTTGCCTGAGGACAAACTGCGCTTGCTTAACGAGATGAAGAATAACAGCAAAATAGCGATGGTGGGTGATGGTATTAACGATGCGCCAGCACTAGCAACCGCTGATGTTGGCATCGCGATGGGTGGTGGTACCGATGTGGCCATTGAGACGGCCGATATCGCATTATTGAAAAGTCGGGTTACAGACATGGCTCATCTGATTGCACTTTCGCGTGCCACCATGCGCAACATTCATCAGAACGTCATTTTCGCTTTAGGTCTCAAAGGCGTCTTTCTGATCACGACCGTATTCGGCATTACTGGACTATGGATTGCGGTTCTAGCTGATGCTGGAGCAACAGTGCTCGTTACTCTCAATGCGTTACGTTTACTGCGCTTTAAAGGAGCGCCTCCAATGGTAACTGCGCCTAAAGTAGTTAAATAAAACCCTTCGAAATCAATTAAAAACTAGAGATAGCAGCAGATTTCGGGGGTGGGTTCTAATAATAAAAATTCCACCGCTACAGTAAACTGCAACCGCATTAGAGTAAATAAGGTTAGACCGTATGTTGATTACAGAATTGGGCTATTTTGCCTTGCTTACCGCTTTTGTATTGGCGTTATTGCAGGTAATTCTGCCAACTATTGGTGTTATTCGTAACCAAGTTGCTTGGCAACGACTAGCCCCTAGCTTAGCTTGGGCACAGTTTGCCGCCATGATAACGTCATTTGGCGCTTTGATAGCAGGTTTTTATTATAATGATTTTAGCCTCAGTTACGTCGCGCAGCATTCCAATACGCTGTTGCCTTGGTACTATAAGTTATCGGCGACATGGGGCGGACACGAGGGCTCTTTGCTGCTATGGATGACCATCATGGCCACATGGTGTGCACTGGTATCATACTTTAGTCGCGGCTTGCCGTTATCAATGCGTGCGCGGGTACTAGTTATTTTGGCCGGTGTACAGTTAATGATGCTAACAATGCTGATATTTACCTCGTCACCGTTTGAGCGTACCTTACCCAATCTAGCGGTCGATGGCGCTGATTTAAATCCCGTCCTACAAGATTTCGGTCTGATTATTCATCCGCCCATGTTATATATGGGCTATGTGGGTATGGTAGTGCCTTTTGCATTTTGTATGGCGGCATTGTGGGAAGGGCGTTTAGATGCTGCTTGGACACGCTGGTCACGTCCATGGGCGCTCGCGGCTTGGGGATTTTTGACCATTGGTATTGCACTGGGCTCGTGGTGGGCCTACTACGAGCTTGGCTGGGGCGGTTGGTGGTTTTGGGATCCGGTAGAGAACGCCTCGTTTATGCCTTGGCTTGTCGGCTTAGCATTGCTGCATTCATTAGCAGTCACTGAAAAGCGCGGGGTGTTTAAAGCATGGACCATCATGCTGGCTATTTTCGCCTTTGCCTTAAGCTTGCTTGGCACGTTCCTGGTACGCTCTGGAGTCCTTACCTCAGTGCATTCGTTTGCCGCTGATCCGACGCGTGGTTTGGTTATCTTAGCTATTCTTGGCATTATCATCGGTAGTGGTCTATTGATGTTTGCCGTTCGCGGTTGGCGTTTAACCGTTGAAAGTCAATATCAGCTGATTTCACGTGAGTCCTTTTTAGTGATCAACAACGCCATCATTTTGATTGCAACCTTAGTGGTGTTGCTCGGCACCCTCTATCCTATTATCGCTGATGCCTTTGGTTTAGGACAAGTGTCCGTCGGCCCTCCTTATTTTAATGCATTATTTGTACCTTTAACGTGGCTGTTATTAATAGCTATGGGTATGGGCTCAAATATTCGCTGGAAAAAAGACACCCGTCCACTACTGGGTATAGGCATGGTCATCGCCGTTAGTAGCTTAGTATTAGCCGCCATTATTACTTACTTTGTTAATCCATCGTCTATGCTTAATATTGGTGTGACTTTAGCCGTTAGCTTTTGGGTACTGCTATGGATGGCAGTTGATTTTAAAGATAAAACTAAGAATGCGCCTAATCTTTTTAACGGTTTGCGGCAGTTGCGTCTGAGCTATTGGGGTCAACAGACTGCTCATATTGGCGTATTGGTTGCTGTCATTGGCATAGCCTTTACTAGTAGCTTGAGTATTGAGCGTGACGTAGCAATGGGTATTGGCGATACAGTCAATGTTCAAGGTTACGATTTTGAAGTAACTGAATTTTTTGAAATAAAGGGGAGTAACTTTGATGCAACGCAAGCTGAGGTTGTAGTGACTAAGAATGGCCAAGAAGTGGCAACGCTATATCCTGAAAAACGTACGTATATTATCAGCACTATGCCAACAACTGAGGCCGCTATTGACCCCAATCTTATGCGCGATGTTTATGTCGCACTGGGCGAACCTATTGCCGATGGTAGTAACCAATGGGCATTAAGGATTTATGTAAAACCATTAATTCGCTGGATTTGGTTAGGGGCAATTATCATGGCTCTAGGTGGATTAATTAGCATGCTTGATAAACGATACCGCATCAAAAAAGTTAAAGCTCCATTGCTAGTTACTGGTGATCTGGCTACTGATGGAGTCAATGAGGTAGCTATTGAACAGGCAATCTCAGCATCGACGATGTCGACACTAAAGGAGAAATAAATGACTATGTCGAATAATACTCCTGAGCAAAAAGATAGCCAAAACAGTAAGCAGCGTAACCCAAAGACAATGAAAAAAAAGCAGACGAAGCTATGGTTCTTAATTCCGCTTATCCTCTTTTTTGGTTTGGTAGTTATATTGTACATGCGCTTAGGTAAACCAACAGACATTGTGACCAATACCGCTCTTGAGCGTCCGGTTCCTACCTTTGAGCTGCCGTTATTAGCAGATACTACCCGTACTATCACCAATGATAATTTGCCGGATAAGCCGTTTTTACTTAATGTTTGGGGCTCATGGTGCCCAACTTGCGTTATTGAGCATCCGTTTTTAATGCAACTAGAAGAGCGCGGCGTTGATATCGTTGGTGTGAATTATAAGGATGAGATTGGTAATGCGCTCAGTTACTTAAACCGAGGCGGTGATCCATTTTCTATGTCTATTCAGGATTCATTGGGTCAGTTTGCTCTAGACTTAGGCATAACTGGTGCGCCCGAAACCTTTGTTGTGGATGGAGATGGCATCATTCGTCAGCATATTGTTGGTGAGGTTAATGAAGCCAATTGGCAACAGCGTGTTAAGCCGTGCCTGACCGTACTTAATGAGGCTAATAAGAACAACGATAGTCCTGATCTCATTCAGGTTGAGGAGATGTGCAAATGAACGTTATTCGAATAAGAGCTCCTCAACTAAAACCCAATATAGTTTTAAAACTAGCAAGCTTAATACTAGCGTGTCTGCTTAACATGACGGCAAACGCAGCTATTGACGTATACGATTTTGACTCACCACAGCAAGAAGCTCAGTATCGTGGATTAATAGAAGAGTTTCGCTGCCCAAAATGCCAAAATCAAAACCTTGCAGCCTCTGATGCACCGATTGCACAGGATCTAAAGCAAAAAGTCTATGATTTAATTAAAGATAGACGTAGTGATGCTGAAATACGCGTCTATATGCAAGAGCGCTACGGTGACTTTATTAGCTACAAGCCGCCTATGCGACCATCAACATGGATCCTATGGTTTTTTCCACCACTATTATTGCTCGTCTTAATTATTGGTTGGTTTTGGCAAAGTAAGCGTCGCCAAGTTGTTGCCCGTGGTCAAAGCGGCGTCACAGTGAACAGTACTGCTGCCTTGACCTCTACGGAAAAGGCTGAGCTTGATCGTCTATTATCGCAAGCTGAGAGTGTCGACCACGACATTACTAGCCTAGAGGACAAAAAATGACTCTATTTTCTACTTTTGGCTTATTTGTAACTCTAAGCTTGCTGATTGCTCTTATATTTGCGCTGATTGCTATTATGCCATGGCTACGAGCACCGCGTTTGCAGTCCAAACCAATAGACAATCAACTGCTAGATATTAATGTTGCAGTATTTCGCGAACGTTTAGCTGAGCTACAAACAGATAAAGACAGCGGTACTATTAATAATAGCCATTATCAAAATCAAAAGCTGGAGCTTGAGCGTCAGCTATTAGATGCGCAGCGTCAGATAACACCTATGGTCACCCCTGATGTCAAAAGCCGTTTAATTGTCGCAGCTTGGATCCCAATATTGGCTGCAATGGCGTATTTACTAATAGGCAATCGTACGCCCGTGTTTGATTTGTGGACAGCTGAGGACAAAGTAGGACAAGTGGCTGACGACCTATTGACAGCTAAAATTGACAAGCCGCCATCATGGGCGTTTGAAGATGGTCGTCAACTGATTAGCGCCATGCAAACCAATGTTCATCGTAATGCTGATGATCCTAATCGCTGGATGCGCCTATCCGAGCTTTTCTTATCTATGGAGGCAACTGATTCTGCGCTGGAAGCCTTATCTCGTGCCTATCGTTTAGCTCCTGAAAATGAAGAAATCGCCACCACTTATGCTCAGACTAGCTTTTTCGTTAATGAAGGTCAGTTAGACGCCAATATTCGCCGTGTATTACAAGCTATATTAGCTAAGAATCCGCAGCATGAACGGGCTCAAATGCTCATGGCAATGGGTGAGACTCGTAGTAGTAACTTTGCCCAAGCGCAAGGTTGGATTAAACGCTTACAAGGCAGCATTGTGGCCAAACCAGGTGATCATACTAAAGCTTTAGCAAGCTTAGATGAGTTAAGCAACTACGTTAGCACGCAAGAAAAGCAAGCGCTAGAAGGTATTGACGTGACAGTGAAAATTAACGCTAATTTATTACCGTTAGTGAAAGCTGATGATGTGTTGTTTGTTGCGATACGTGACGTTAAAGGAGGTCCACCGTTTGCCGCCAAACGTTTACCCATTAGTGTTATTGAGCAAGGTGAGGCCAGTATCCGCTTAAGCAATCTTGATGCGATGATGCCAGATCGCACGTTAAATTCAGCTCGTAGTGACAAAACTCAGTTAGCAGTCGTTGCTCGTATTAGTCATAGCGGTAATGCCATAGCAGAGTCAGGCGACTTATCGGGTAATCCGATAGTGATTAGTGCTGAACAGACTCAGGTTAATATTGAAATCAATCAACAGATTCCCTAATAAAAAATTATTACCGTAAGTTTCATAATACCAGAGCGGTAAGTGGAGCCGTTTTTAAAAGTGGCGCTATTAATAGTCGTATACTAAAAACATATACGTTTAACATTGTTCATTGTATAAACACAGATAAAGAAAACAACTATGACTGAATCTACCGACAGATTAGATAGTACTAAATTGAATAACGTTGAATCGGCTAGTACTAATATTGCTGACAATAAAGTACCTATAGCTGTGAGTAGTACTCATCAATCAATTGACTCTAAAACCATGAATCATACGCCTAAAGCTATGTACGTAACCTCAGGCAACTCGATAACACCTAAAGGTAAGTTGAATAAAATGCCAAAAATGGTTGCCAATGGCAGTCGCGCTTTTATCTGGTATTTGTTGGCGATAATGGTATTAATACTTGATCAATGGACTAAGTGGTTGGCCCAAACCAAATTAGCGTTCAATGACCCCGTACCGGTCATTGAACCATTTCTCAACTGGACACTCGCTTATAACTATGGGGCAGCATTTAGCTTTTTAGCCGACGCTGGCGGTTGGCAGAAATGGTTTTTCTCAGGCTTAGCTTTTGTAATGGCTATCTTTTTAACGGTTTATTTAATCAAAGCGCCACGTGCAGCCAAGCTATTGTCCATGGGGTTAGCCTTAATGCTCGGTGGTGCGATTGGCAACTTAATCGATCGTTTAAGAATTGGTAAAGTGGTTGACTTTATCCATGTGCATTATGCTGATGTCTGGAATTATCCTATTTTCAATGTTGCAGATATAGGTGTCTGTGTCGGTGTCGCATTGATTATAATTGACATGATATTTTTAGAAAGTAAGCGTAATAAATAAGCACATTGATGCCGATTATCACAAACAAAATGAACTAGCGTCGTAGTCACTCTATACGGAAAAATACTTTTTATACTTGAGTATGTTTATAAAATGTGAACTGGAAGGTAATGTATGACTGGTATAGGTACTCACTCATTTTAGGTCTTAAAACCCAATACTTAAAAGCTCTGCGTAGAGCCATTATTATAGAGACATTGAATAATCCATAAATTCTTTATTGATAATAACAAAAGGAAAATATAGTGTCACAGGCTCAGCCAACTATTGAAAAAATTCACAGCCTTAGAAAAAAACAAGAGACCGCGTTAAAAAGTCTTACCCTTATAGGCTACCTAGAAGGCACCTCTTTCTTATTATTGCTCTTCATCGCCATGCCACTAAAATATATGCTGGATATTCCAGAAGGTGTGAAATACATCGGTATGGCACACGGTATTTTGTTTATTACCTATATCATAATACTTATAGGCTCAGCTATCAAAATGAAAATGCCTCTTTGGGCAATACCTGCGGGCGTACTCGGCTCACTCTTACCTTTTGGCCCATTTATATTCGATCATTTACTAAAAAATAACTTACAGAAAAGTGTAAGTAAAGAAGCCTAGAACAAGCTCTGCTACAAATGATACAAATGATACAAATGATACAAACGTATATTATTACTCAAGATTATTTTTCCTAACTAAATTACAAGCCGCCATCACTCATCATGGCGACAAATGAATAATATTGAGCAGAAATTAATCACAATAAAACTTTGATTCAGACCCAGTATGAATAGTCTTACACTCTAGTTACTTTTCCAACTTATCTTACATACTATCGACAAACCCGTCTTGTTTAAAAGCTAAACAGGTTTTGTCATCCGCGATGGATTTCCTGTTATCGTAGGGTATACCCCAAGGAAACCAGTTATTTTACCTTTCAAACCTATTAACAGACTACTTAAAGCAGACTGTTAGCATGGAACCATCTATAACAGACTTTTGAATTATAAGACTGGCTGCTGTGCTTTTTTCCTATCATTAGCCTATACCTAAAAAATAAAAACTCTAAACGATACTCTATCTATCATTAGACTTGTTATTAATATTAAATGATAGTAATATCTTATTATTATCAATGAACATTGGTTATTAAGTCTAAATAATATAGGTGGCGTTATGACCGTTCGTATTTATGTGAGAGCCAGCACTAAGGATCAAGACGCTAAGAGAGCCTTGTCTGACTTGATTAGCTTTAGCCAAAGCTATAACGATAACCTTGTTGAGTACGTTGAGCATTTCAGTGGTACGAAGCTTGATAGACCAGCACTCACTCTGTTACTCAATGATGCTGAGGAAGGCGATATTCTGCTGGTCGAAAGTGTGGATAGATTAAGCAGGCTATCTCAAGATGATTTTGCGATTCTAAAGCAGCGCATCAAAGACAAGGGCTTACGATTGGTGGTAGCTGATCTACCAACTACGCATACGGTAAGTAAGGGCATGACAGGTGAGATCCTAACAGTGATTAACCATATGCTGATCGACTTGTTAGCAACGATGGCAAAGCTTGATAACGATAAGCGTAGAGAGCGTATTAAGCAGGGGTTAGCGAATAGTGGCTATAAGCCCACAGGTAAGAAGCCTAATACAACGAAACACAATCGTATTAGAGAATTGGCCAGTCAAAATAATATGACGAAAGAGGAGATTGCTAAGGCGGTTGGTGTTGGGGTGGCTACGGTTTATCGAGTGTTAAAGCAGGGCTAATAGCTGAATAGTTGAGGTATTTTAAATAACAGTTTGTCTTTTTTATAGACACGATATTATTAGATACATAAGAACCAACTTGGAAGTTTTTAATCATGCAGCCTAACTCAAGTAAATCTACCTCCGATAAAGTCGGGGCGGTTCAGTAGTGAGGTATTAAAGATTGATTATAATCACTTAATACCATCAACAATTACTATACTCCTTACTTGGGTTAGCATAACCTTTCACTAGCTGTCCAATTTTGTTATGCCACTAAACCATTTTAAAGAAAAATATCAAGCATGAAAAAAGCAAAACATAAAATGTTTTGCTTCCTGAACTGTCAGTTACATCTATTTAGCGCTTAAACTGTGCGTATTTACCACAAGATGCCGGCTGCCAATAAAACTCAGTGGCGAAGAATTCATCGTCGCGTATTCTGCCCTCATAGCTGTCATCAAAGATGATTTTATATTGGCACGTTTCTACTGTGTTATTAGCGTCATAGAATTTTAGAATATAATCCCATTCACGAGCATTAAAACCTTCGCTAAAATGAGGCGTGCCGATTAACTTATACAGCTCGTCTTTCGTGGTTCCCACTCTAATCTTGGCGATATCTTGGTGATTAACGATAGTGCCGCCTTTTTGCCAGGCTTTATTAGTATCAGGGAATACTAAGTCATCAGGGTTCACAGAGCCTTTTTGCGCGCCAGGTGTCAAATGCCAAGTTGGCGTTATATTTTTTTGCGCACAGCCAGATACTGTGAAGAGCAATGCGATCGTTGCCAATAAGCCATAATGGCATAGATATTTTTTCATTATTCATTCCTTAATATATGTTATGAGTAATTTGACAACGCCTGCCCATTTGCGGACAGGCGCTGTCATCAAATAATGTAACGATACGAGATTTAGAAATGGAAGCCTGCACCAATTGCGCCGCCAGCATTACCTTGCGTATCTGCTGTACCATTTGCTTTAATTACCCAACGACCATTATCAGAAACTCTTGAGATACCCACGGCAACGGCACTTTGACCGTTATAAGTAGCGACACCGCCGCCTATCATTGATTTACCAGGGATATAAGCTTGTGGCAGTGAAGACATCGCCATGGCTGCTGAAATACCAGCATTAGCACCATCTTCAACTTCACCAATCTTGTAGCCCAGCTCATTGACGCTGTTGCTAACTCTCTGGTCAAGAGCATTTAATTGACCAAGATTGACTGCATCATTAACCTCGATACCATCCGCCACGCCAGTAATGGTTTTATTACCAGCATAAATACCGTCTACCGTCATGCTTGGACCGTCTTTGATGCTTACGCCATTATTATTAACCGTGGTATTGCCAGTCGTCACACTATCTACGCTGATATTGCCACTTAAATCAAACTTAATGCCGCTACCAGTCGTGGTTGTCGTGATATTGTCACTACCTTCAAACTTAAGTGCAGTACCATCGCCTATTGGCTTATTAATATCAGCACCATTATCAGCACCGAAGCTTAGACCAGCGTCAAGTCTGTCAGTATTGGCTTGAATGTTATCGTTCGATGCATTCTCACCGTCTTTGAGAGAAGCAATGGCATCGTCGATGGTGTTTTTACCAGTGCCACCAATGTCTGTGGTAGTAATAACCCCACCTTCATTTTTGGCATTGCCACCGATAACGCTTACGATAGAATCGGCAGTGTTGTTTAGCTGGTCACCAGTTACGACATCATTAGATCCAGCCGCTACGGTACCGTTAGCCACACCCGTTAACAGACGGTCGCCATCTTTACCAGTAAAGTCAACACTAGTGCCACCGGTTGCAGCTCCTACCGTAATACTATCAGTAGGAGTTTGCTGCTGAACGAGACCTGCTTTACCAGCAGCCAGATCAGCGATATTGTCAGTGTTTGAGGTAATACGGTCATCAAGGTTGGTTAGCGCATCGCCTACATTGTTTACATTCACACTCCCATTATCTAAGCTATAAGAAGGTGCGCTTACTTTACCCGTATCTGGGTCATATTTTGCGCCGCCGCCTAGATTGTTTGCTGTGCTATTGCCTAAAGCATCCGTTTTACCGTTAGCTTCTGCCGTAACTTTATCTAACTGCCCTTTGTTCACAGCATCTGTTGCTTTAACGGCATCGCCTACATTGGTAATGACCGTGCCACCAGCATTAAGACCACCGACACTGATGCTTGGGCCTGTCTGCATACCTGTACCATCAATGAAGCTGACACCGCCTTGGTTAAAGATGGTAGTGTTACCTGCTGCGTCAGTGGCAATAAAGCCATTAGCGCCATAGTCAGCACTGTTACCAGTTGCATTATCAACGACATTAGTGCCTTTACCAGTGATGGTGGTCACGTTGTCGCCGTTAGTGATGGTATTGCCCTTAGCCGTACTGATATTGGTGTTGCCATCTTTATCAGCCAGCTCAGAACCCGTTGCAGTGTAGTCAGCGCTGTTGCCTTCATCATCGACAACATTGGTGCCAGCAGTAGTAATAGTAGTGCTATTACCTTTGCCGTCATCTACTTTAACGCCTTCATTATTGGTCACTGTGTTACCAGTCTTCACGCTGCCATCTGCACCAAGATCGATGTCTTTAGCAAGTTGCACGAGTAGACCATCTTTACCATTGGCAACCACACCAATGTTGCCAGTCGTTAAGGGAGCTTTTGCGCCGCCAGTGATATTTAAGGTCTCACCAAGTTTGCGCTTAACATTCGTACCACTATCACCTGCAAAGCTTAAGCCTGCATTCGTTAGGGCATTTTGCGCTGAGTCTAATTGACCTTTATTCACCGCATCAGAGGCTTTTACCCCATTGGCTACATTGCCAAGACTAGTGCCGCCACTGATGACAATGTTATTGCCATTAGCATCTTTGCCAATGACGGCAGGCGTACCTGCTAAAATGACTTTGTTGTAATTGATAGCGTTCGTAATAGGATCGCGCTCATATTGCACAGCGCCGTCGGCTAGGTTGTCTAATTGACCTTTGTTTACGACATCTTTTGCATCAGTACCTGCTTCTACACCACTGATCTTGTTTGTGGTTTTATCAATCACAACATTACCCACAGTCACTTTGTCTGTGGTAACGCCTGCATTATTAATCACCGTATTGCCGGTAGTGACACTATTTAATTGCAAGTCTTTGCTTAAAGCAAACGCAACATTGTTGCCTG
>NZ_JBVGQI010000016.1:0-2396 GCF_058189395.1 Psychrobacter sp. CoH-33_TS_01 | reverse complement strand
AGTACCTGCTTCTACACCACTGATCTTGTTTGTGGTTTTATCAATCACAACATTACCCACAGTCACTTTGTCTGTGGTTACACCAGCGTTATTAATCACCGTATTGCCGGTAGTGACACTATTAACATTGATATCATCCGCTGTACCAATCGTAATGTCATTCCCATTGCGATTGACTTTAATATTTTTACCGTTTTTAAAACTGACTGTTGCATCGGCACCAACAGCAGTTGCTGCATCACTATTTGCCTGAATCTTAAATGTCTGATTTTGTAGATTAGTGATATTATTACTATTCGTTGTAGTACGACCATCAATGTTAGTAATCGCCGCACCAACGTTAGTTACTTCTTTGCCATCTACATTGTATTTAGGTAGAGTCACTGCACCCGTAACTGGATCGTAAGTTGAATTACCACCTAGAGCCGCTGCTGTATCTTCACCTTGTTTATTGCTCAATATATTTTGTTTTCTTAATTGCGCAACTGTTACAGCATCGCTATCTATCGCACCATCAGCTAAGTTTGTCAGGCGGCGTTTTTCAGAAGTATTACCAAAAGAAACAGTACCTTGAGTAGTGGCATCTATGTTGGTTAAAAATGATGCTCCTGATTGCGCTTCAGCAATAGAGTTTTGTCCCAGAGCGGCACTATTTATACCATTTACTCTCGAATTTAGACCCAGTGCTACCCCGCCTGAAACAGCGGTGTTAGCACCTTCGCCGATGACTACGGCATTAGTGGCTGTTGCTTTCGCGCCAGTACCAATAGCGACTGACTTTTCAGCTGTTGCTTGTGAGTAAGCACCAATTGATAAAGCGTTTTCTGCAGTCGCTTGTGAGTAAGCACCAATTGATAAAGCGTTTTCTGCAGTCGCTTGTGCGCCACCACCAAAAGCAATAGAATCTTTAGCTGAAGCTTTAGTTTGGCCTACAGTTTGATAGTTGGATCCAGCTTGTCCCTCAAGACCACCTGCACTCTCAATATCTGGTGAACCAATTGCAATCGCACGATAACCTGTTGCGGTAGCTGAATGACCAATGGCAAGCGTACCTTTACCTGTTGCAGCAGACACATTACCGATTGCTTGTGCGTAGTCAGCAGTTGCTGCTGATTGACGTCCAATCGCTAGAGCCGTATTTCCTTTTGATAAAGCACCCACACCTACTGCCACACCAGCAATATCTGTTGCGTGAGCATATGTGCCAATAGCTACTGAAAGACTTTTATCTGTTAAGGCGCCTGTACCTATTGCGGTTGCACCACCAGTTGTTATAGCTGTTTTTGCTGCGCCTGTATATTTTATACGTCCATTGGAGTCTACTGTACTGTAATCAGTGTTATAAGGATTATTACGATCTGCAATAAGTGAAACTGCGGACTTAGTTTCTGACTCACAACCTACAGCTACATTAGCAGAAAAATTATTATTTACTCCTCCCCCAGTTGTTCCTGTATTAGCTGGGGTGGTGCAATTCGAAGAAGAAATTACCGTACCACTTCCTGTGCCTCCTGTACTAGCAGCAGCAAAAACTTGAGGCGACAAACTCATTCCCGCTGCTGCCAATCCCACACATAAGGCACTTAAGCGCGATAACTGTGTACCTCTTGTTGCTATATCTGCAGACACAGGTGCGCTAGCACTTACAGCACTACTCGAAGATTTTCCACGGCTTTTTGCATATTCTGATACTGCCATAAAACATTTTAACGACTTATTCCAAATGACTTTATAACTACGGTTCATATTTTGTTCTTCCTATATGAATGAATTAATCATGGGTATATAAAAATAAAACCTGTAGCGATCAGCTAAGCTAATTGATAAGTGCAATAGGTTTTATATGGAAAAAAGACAAGCAAGCGCTATCTACCACTCTAAAGTAGTAGATAAAAGAAGACAGATAATTAAAGAAATCTTTTATGATTTATAGAAGAACATAGAGGCTAATTACCTTATTAATACGCCAATCTCAACTTATCGTAGGCTTTTGATTTTTATAGAATTTAAAATTCTAATTGTTTTAACTGAAATTTTAAAAACTAAGTAAACCAATACCTTAGAAAAATAAGTTGAGAGTGGGGTTTATTAATATAAGACTTGATAAGATTATGCTGTCAATACATAACAATTCTTAAACCCTATAAAAACTGGCTATTTATTAGTCACTCTAAATGAGAAATTAGCGTGAGGAGCTTATTTATAAACTACTTGAAACATGATTCTAAGTAATAATTGTTACATTACTGCAATTTTATTAATGCTATATCAATCTATTGTATTATAATATGGAATGAAAGCATACTTAAAAATTGCTCATATAGTCAGTTCAAAATAAAATTGTTATGTTTAGGACAAACATCATAAAACAATTTGGATAAGTCGTTTTCCATCCA
>NZ_JBVGQI010000015.1:693-36069 GCF_058189395.1 Psychrobacter sp. CoH-33_TS_01 | reverse complement strand
TTGAATAGGTCATCGTTTATTTCATTAAATGCAATTGTTAAAAGTATTGTATCTGTTTTATTTGGATTAGACTATAGTCTTGTGTTGACATATCCCAGCCTACATTTCTTGCAGATCCGGGCCCTAAATTTGTAGGCGATTCAATTATTCTTATCCAATCTAAAGGGTATTTCCCACTCAATTCGTATAAAAAAATCAGCGTTTTATCATTACTAAAATCATCGACTAAAATAACTTCAAAAGGTAATAACTCCTGATTGTACACAGAGTCGATAGCACGCTCAATTGTTTCAGAACAACGATAGCAAGGTATAACCACACTAACAGATGCATAATTCCTAATCATTCTAAAACCTTAAATGAATAATATTTGAACAAACCTAAAAAATCGTATGAGCCTTTTAAATAATAATTAAGTAAAATATAGAATCTAAAAAACATAGGCACATACTTTATTCTCTACCGTATTGATCTGATAAGCGAACAATATCATCTTCCCCTAGATAGCTACCAGACTGCACCTCAATTATTTCTAGAGGAATTTTTCCAGGATTTTCAAGTGCATGAACTACGCCAACTGGAATATAAGTTGATTGGTTCTCAGTAAGAATCAACTCCTTATCACCATTAGTGACTTTAGCTGTACCAGAAACCACAATCCAATGTTCTGCTCTATGGTGATGCATTTGGATAGATAGCTTTTCACCTGGATTAACCGTAATTCGCTTAACCTGGTAGCGATAACCATCATCAATAGAGTCATACTTCCCCCAAGGACGATACACTTCACGATGTAGATTAACTTCGCTGCGCCCTTGTTCTTTTAAAATGTTAACAATATTTTTAACATCTTGTACTTTATTTTTAGCAACTACTAGTACTGCATCTTTAGTCTCAACAACAATACTATCTTCTATACCAGCCATGGTTACTAAACGGCTGCTGGAGTGCACAAAGTTGTTCTTACAATCATGCAGTAATGTATCACCATGCACTACATTTCCTTCATTATTCTTAGTACCAATATCCCATAATGCAGACCATGAACCAACATCACTCCAACCTGCATTTAAAGGTACTAATACGGCATCTTTCGTTTTTTCCATTACTGCATAATCAATAGAGTCTCCGGGACATCGTTTAAACGCAGTCTGATCAACACGAAAAAAATCTAAGTCTTTAGTAGTATTAGCCATTGCATCTTCGCAAGCCTCTAATATATCAGGACGGTGTTCTGCAAGCTCGGCCAAATAACGGCTAGCACGAAACATAAACATCCCACTATTCCAATAATATTCGCCACTACTTACATAATCTGTAGCAGTTTCAAAGTTTGGCTTTTCCACAAAGCGTGCAACAGTAAAGCTTGCTTCATCCTCCAATACATCACCACGCTTTACATAGCCATAACCAGTTTCAGGTGCAGTAGGCACAATACCAAACGTGACCAACTTACCACTTTCAGCCAACGGTAATGCTTGAGAAACGGCAGCAGAAAATGCTTCTTTATCCTCAATGACATGATCTGCTGCTAGTACTAACAATACTGGATCTTCTGAGATCTGCATTGTATATAGTGCTGCTAGAGCAACAGCAGGAGCCGTATTACGTACTGTTGGCTCTAGTAAAATAGTGGGTTTAATCGCCTGATTGCGTAGCTGTTCTGCTGCAATAAATCGGTGATCCTCATTACAAATTACGATACTTGGACTACATGACAGACCTACAAGGCGAGAAAAAGTTGCTTGCAACATAGTCTGCTCATGCACTAGATGCAAGAACTGCTTAGGATACATAGCGCGTGAAAGAGGCCATAAGCGACTGCCCGTCCCACCTGCTAAGATTACTGGAGTAATCATAAAAAAACCTATCGATTCCAATTAAACTATGAATAAAGGTACAGCCACTTCTCAACAGCGATATCAATCGAGTAATTACTAATAATATGAGCACGGTTATTTTTACCAAGAATAACTGCTTCTTCTTGATTTATTTCAAGTGCTTTTTGTAATGTCTCTGCTAACAGTGCAGGATTTTTGACCGGAACTAAAAAGTTTTTATCAAGAATAGCCTCTCCTACACCTCCACAATCTGTTGAAACAATAATTCTTTCACAGGCCATTGACTCTAACATGACCAGAGGTAATCCTTCCCAGGCTGATGAAAGCACATATATGTCAGAGGCAGACATAAGCTCTTTAATGTCATTACATATTCCTAAGAGCTCTACATACTCAGTAATGCCTAATATTTTTATACGTTTTTCTAACTCCCCTCTAAGGGGACCATTACCAGCAATAAAAACCTTAAAGTCATTTCTTTTAATTTTTAAAATAGAAATTGCATTAAGTAAATTAGGATAATCTTTTTGTGTGTCTAAGCGTCCTACAGCCAATAATATTTTCTTATTACTGTCTACTAATTGCGTACGGGTTTTTCCCCTAGCAATTGCATCATAATAATACTTATCAGTGTCAATACCATTAACAACACTTATCATTCGTCCTGATTTTACTGCGCCTTTACTTACAAATGCTTCAACAGCTTGATTACTCACATTAGTAGAAATATCAGCTAGTTTATCAGTTAGCCTATAAGCTAACATTCTGGCTTTGCCTCCCTCGTTAGTATTGTGCGCAGTACACACTAACTTAGGAATATCTATTGTTAATCGTGATAACCTGGATAGTAGATTAGCGTGAAACATATGGCTATGAACCACATCTGGTCTAAATATTTTTATTAATCTTTTGAGCCTAGTATTTGCTAGAAGAATACTTTGTACACCTCTAATTTTAATCGGAATGATTTCAATACTGTCATTAGACGGTAGTGTTAATGCAGGCCCAGTTAAATAAGCTATTTTAACTGTATGTCCTTTTTCTACTAATCTATCAGCAAGACTTGTTACTAGTTTTTCAGCTCCACCAACACCAAGCCCTGTAATAACAAATAATATTTTCATAAAATTCTTGTCTTACCTTTTATTTTATCAACTATATATAAAAAAACACCAAATGGACTATAGATAAGAGGTACATGCATACCACGATTAGGAATACTTTTAAAACATCTAAAACGCCACCAGTTTACAGCTGCTCTAGCTTTTAGCCCGAATTTTTCAAAAGATTTATACTGGGTTTCATAGACAAAAAGTGTAGAGTTAAAACAGCGATGCCTATTTTTAATGCTATTATCACTCAACCCTCCTTCTAAATATTCACAAACATAACCACCAAAATTAATAAAGCGAGTTCTCCCCTTTAAGCCTAGCCATAAAAAAAGAGGAGATTCAGCCATAAATTTTTCAGTTGGGTACTCAGGAAAAGAGAATCCTTTTAAAGCACTCTTCCTGAAAACATCAGCCTTATCCCCAGATACATTTTTAACTATACGGTCAATATACGTATCAATATAATCAGGAAAATTATCTCCAACAATACTGCCATCAGTATATATTTTCAGCATAGAAATCGAATTAAAATTATCTGCTAGTAATTTAGCTTCATAAATAATTGTTTCTATAGTATTAGTTTTTAGCCAATCATCACTATCAACTATAAAAACCCAGTCTCTATTAGCTTTATCAAAACCTACATTAAGTGCTGTATGTTTTCCACCATTCTGTTTTTTTAAATAGCGTATCTCAAAAGGGGATGATTCTTGATAAGACTTAATTAATTCTTCAGTACTATCAGTACTACCATCATCAATTATTAGCCATTCAAATTCATAAACTGATTGGTTAAACAAGCTTTGATAAAGCTTAGGCAATGTATGAGAGCGATTATATGTAGGAGTAATTATAGTTATCATTGAAAATACACCTTTGAATAGCTAAGAATAAGAATGGGATAACAAGCCATCATTACCAATACCAAGTTATTCTTATGTTTCTGAGAGTCTATATTTCCTAACTGAGTAAATAGCAAAAAAGGTATTAAGAACCAAGAAAATGCAGCAATACGATCAGAAAAAGGAATGAAAGATAAAATGAAATAAACACTAGCTAGAAGACAGTATATTTTTACAATATTATCGGGTAATCTCATCGACACATACTTTCGCCTAATATATAACAAGTAGATGAGAGGTACAGTTGTAAAAATAGTGAAATCAGCTCTAAAACCAGTTACTAACTTTAAATTAGAAACACTCGCTTCTGATTCAAAAGTACCATCAAAATATTCATTAAAGCTTAAGCTATCAAGAAGAAACGAGGGAACTAAAGCATTGACAATAGGCTCAACCAAACCTATAAAAGCCAATAAAATACTTAGAACTAAAATAATAACTGACCACAACAATGGCTTTTTTCTAAAAATAAAATACCAAGCAGCAAATATAATATTAACTAGCCAAAAGGAAGAGTGGAACAACGTTGCAATAAACAGTAATAACAGCCCTATTATCCACTTTGGATCTTTTCTATCTAATATACAATTGAATCCCCAAAGCATAAAACCAAAAGCTATACCTTGCTTAAACCCGTTGGCTAAATAACTAAGGTAAAATGGATAAAGCAAATAAAGCATTATTAATACTGTAGAATCTATCTTACTAACACGCTCACGAAAGGCTAAATATAGAGGTCCTACACAAAAAATATAAACTATAGAAAAGAAAAATGCAGATTCAGTACTTACAATAGCTGTGAGCCAGTTTAATAGTGCGAATCCAAAAGGGTTTTTATCATAACTAAGCAACTCAACAAAACTAAGTTGAGCTATGTAGTTTAATCCCAGCATGTATCGCCAAGGATCACCTGTAGGCTCACGGAAAGAAAGTACTATCCATAACCACAATACTGTTAAAAGTGCATAAGCAATTATGCCAGCTCTAGCGACTGAGTTCTCTCGCTTTTTAAAAAACACCAAAAATATTAAGCAAATAATGCTATAAAAGACAAAATGGAACCAAATCACAATATAGCAGCCTTAAACACTTAGCGAAGTATTAAGGGATATTTCTTCACCACTTAGTAAGGTATTAAGTGGTGGTTGCTGAGCTGATTTTCTACCAGAATTTAATCCTTGAAGCATTGAAAAAAAAGGCTTTATACTTTTATCAACTCTACTGTAGGATACTCCTAACAACAAAGTACGAGATAATGCTGTAGGCCAGTAAATCGGGGATAAATGTCGGAAGATTAAAATGGCCCTATTGTGACCAAGCCCATACATATATTTAGGCCAATCTTTCAATACTCTACAACCACCCATCGGTGCTGCAAGATGAGTGAGATGAGCTTTGGGTTCAAACCAAGCTTTATAACCAGCTTTTGCTAACCGCAAAGCCAGCTCTGATTCTTCATAGAGTGCAGCGCCAATATTGAGTAGTTCATCCATACCACCAATATCAATAAACGCTTGCTTTTTAATTGAAAAATTACCACCCGGTGCATGACAACACCAACCTGCTTGTTTTGACGAATAATTACGTACTGCCGTTGCGGTCCATTTATTAAACGACCCAGGAGATGCTGCTGTAAGTGACTCTCCTTTCTTTTCTGTAATTCCTCCAGCTATTAATTCTGCGCCGCTATTTAAGTGAGCTTGATAATGGTTTTTTACCAAATTCTGATTACAGCGTATATCATCATCGATATATAAAACAATATCTTTGCTAGTTTGTTTTAAACCAAAATTACGCGCTTGTGGTAGTCCCTTAAAATGCCCTTTAAAATAGCGGCAAGGCACTATTGAATTAGCAAGTAGTTTTATAGCTTTATAGTTGATATCATCAGACTGGTCAACGACAATCACTTCAAAACTAGCAAAATCCTGTTCAAGAATATCTTTAATGGTATCAAGTAGCACTTCAGAACGATTTATAGTAGGTATGATAACGGAAACGCCATTGGGCTTTTTAAGCTGTGTCATTAGTACTCTTCCAAAGTAGCTAGGAATTTATGGGTGTAATTCTGCCATGTGCATTTATCTCGAGCACGCTGACGCCCAAGTTCACCTTGTGCGTGAATGCTTTTTGGGTCATCAATCAGCTTCTCAAGATATTTAACTAATTCTTCGCTATCATCCTGCTTAATTAACCAACCGCCCTCGCCTTCCTGAATAGCATCAGGTATACCACCAGCGTGAGTGCCTACTACCGCCAGGCCAGCAGCCTGAGCCTCTAGAAAAACCATACCAAAACCCTCAACTCCGCGTTGCTGTTTGTCTTCTCTAGTACATAATACAAATAAATCTGCAGCTTTATATAATATGGGTAGCTGTTCATCCGCTACAAACCCAAGCCAACTGATATTATCGCTAAGTCCTAGTTCAGCAGCGCTGCGCTTGATATTCTCCAAATGTCCACCTTTGCCTGCAACTACATATTGTATTTTTTGCAACTGTTCTTTAGGAAGCATAGACAAAGCTTTTAACACCACATCGTGTCCTTTATAATCATCAATACGGGATACGCTAAGCACTATACATTTATCAGAAGATAACCCTAATTGTTGGCGGGCCTGTTTGGAGGTAAAAGCAGCATCAAAGCGTTCGCAGTCGACTCCTGGATTAATAACGGTAGTTTTTATATCAGAGTCAATATTGAGTACCAGCTGTTCGGTATAACGACTATTGCATATAACGCAGCGGGCTGATTTTAATACATTTTTACGCATCAATGATTTTAATAGGTACTTGCGGCCTTTAGGGTAAGGCATTACTTCATTACCATGCGCTAATATATATAAGTTTTTTCGTCCCAATAGCCAGGTCAGAGTCCCTTCAGGATTCCATACAGTAGTAATAAATCTGCTATGCTTTGGTCGGGATAACACATAGCGCAATAGCCCAAGCTCACGACGCCCTTTCGTACGAGGCAGTTCAATAGTCGGTAATTCTGGCCGAGCTAGCTTTTGTCTCGCGGTAGTGGCTTTAAGGGTACAAACTTCTATATCAACACTATTAGCAGCTAGTTCTGTAGCAAAATCAGCTGTCAATCGGCTAATGCCGCCATCATTAGGTGGATAGTCATAGCTCAGAATGATTAGAGATTCTTTCATTTCTAAGTTTTCTCCTTTAGTTCATCAAACAGTTGTGCAAAATCTGCTACTTGTGAGCTCGCTAAATATCGTTTTCGATATTCAGTACCCGGATTGGTTCGATTAATTTTTTCAAACCATTGCTGTAACAGTAAAGCGTCCTGTTCTGCGCTATTACGCTCTAAGAAAAAACCAAGACCTGCTCGAGTTAATTCTTTTCTTGCTTCACTTAGTTTAGGGACATCAGCTATAACAGGAATACCTAGGGCAATGTAATCAACTAGTTTTGCAAAGCTAGTCCACCAGTAATGGTGAGCGCCTGGTGCTAGAATACAGGCTTTAGCTGACTGTAAAATGCTATAAAGCTCTTGCTGTGGTAAATAGTCAATGTACTCAACTTTAACGTTCCAATCAATAATATTATTAAGCACAGAGTCAATAATAGGCTTGTTAATTTCTGAACGGCCAATAAATATTAATGTAATATTGTCATATATATTTAACTTCTTGATAACCTCAAATATATAACCCCCCTGTTCTGGCATAACTTCACCAGAAAAAATAATACTGTTAATATATTTGTTATTTTCAACTCCAATTTTAGGTAAGTAAGAATCATCAAGACCTGTAGGAATAAAAGTATATTTTTTACAATTAAAATTATATAAATCAGAAAATATATAGCTATAGCTTTCTGATAAGCCGGTTATTTTATCAGCTTTCGAAAAAGTGTTGCGTAATAATCGTTGTTCTAGTACTTTTCCTGGATAATTTTCCGCACTATTTTTATACCCATAACCGCAAGGATCTCTAAAGTCTGCCAACCATTGTAGCCCTAATTTATCTTTAAGTTTGATTGCCAGCCCTAAGTGACTATAGGGGTTAGCAGTAGTATACATAAGCTTAATATCATATTTTTTAACCAAGTCCTCTGCAACACTATGTGACGCTAAAGCCCATGTCCAATGGGCATCTGGGATACTGTTAAGATATTTGGAAATGGAAGAATATACTATAGATGCTATTTTTTTAAATTGACTTGGAGATGGTTGTTCTTGTAGACCTTCATTTATAAATGAGGGTTTCTGATAACTTTTTATTGTAGAAAAAGTACGGTCTCTACCACCAAGTGCCATACGTATACCACGCAAACTAGGTTCGATATGGCGAGTACGAATAATTTCTACGCAGTCTGGCAATTCATTTAGTAGTTCTTCATTATTATTATATAAATAATTTATGTCTGTAGTTAGGACTATTGGCTTATAACCGTAATTAGGAAGATATTTTACTAACTTATGCACTCTAAACATAGCCGCATGAGATTGCGGCGCGAAAAAAGGTGTGATAATTAGTATTGGAATTAGTTTTTTTTCATTCATAGAAAATCCTATTTAGAAAGCAAATCTTCATAAAAATTTATATTTTTTTCAATAAAAGCATTGAAATTAAATTTAGTATTAATTTTATTCAAGGCAGCTTTACTAATAGTTTTTCTTAATGGCTCAGAGCAAGCTGCTTCGTTCATTCTCTCTACTAGAGTATGAGGCTGTAAAGGATCACATAGCCATCCATCTATCCCATGTTTAACCAACTCGGGACCACTAGACATATTTGAAATAATGACAGGCAGGCCTGCAGCCATAGCTTCCAATGGTGCCAATGCAAATGCTTCAGAAAATGAAGGTAAGACAGCAAAATCATATGTTTTAAGCGAGCGTACAAGCTTTTCATTGTCTAAGTGTTCTATAAACTTGACTGTATTTTTGGCCTTACCTAATAGTCTAACCATTTCTTTTTTGTTTGACTTACCTTTCTCCATAGCATCCTTTCCGACTACGGTCAACACCCAGTCTGGATTATCTTTACTAAACTGTTGCCAAGCTTTCGCTAATGGATAAATGCCTTTTTTCTCTGCTAAAGTACCAAAGTAAATAGCTTTCTTCTGAGTTTTATAATTTACTTTAACTTCAGAACTGAATTTCTCTACATCAATTGAATTATATATTACATTAGGTTGTTTATTTAAATTAAATAATTCCTGAGTTCTTCTGGCTGTGTAAAGACTAACTGAAACTATTTCACAGGCACTTTTTAATTGTTTTTTTTCTAAATAATAGATAGCTGAAGATGGTTTAACTTTTCTTTCAGAACTAAAATAAGTATGACTGCCATGAAGACGAGTGACATTATTTTTGGCTACTTTAGGTATATATGCCATACAGCCTTCAAAATCCGGACATTCTATTATATCAATAGGCACTATATTTGAAATACTTTTGATAGCTTTATAAAGTACAATTCTATTAGTTATTAATCCATTTAACCCCAGATTACTAGGTAGGCGTATGACTTTAACACTATTAATATTTTCCTCTAGCTTCTTTTCAATGTTAGCGTAGAGTCCAACTACATAGACATTAAAATTATTATGAGCTAGCCCTTCTGCGATTTTCTTAGTGAACACTCCTATTCCACCAGTATTTCCTGGTGGATACTCATTACAGATAAAAACTATCGTGATTTCTTTTCTCACTTAATCCTCTCAGTACATTTATTAAAATAAAAATTGTATTTCATGCTTAATAATAATTAAATAATACTTATCATTTTGTAATGAATTTATTTATTGGATATTCATAGTATTTATATATAACTTGTGATAAAAAGCAAATGAAAACCAACGTTAATAATGGTACTATTGCCGCTGCATATTCATTGAGTTGATAATAACTTGCAAACCTATAATTAAAATCGACACCCACATTCTGGTGAATAAGGTAAAAACTATATGATGCTACTCCTATACTGCTTAGCTTAGCCTTTGATAAAATAACTCTTGCAGTCTCAGAATAGTTAAGCATTAAGAATAGAGAAATTATAAATAAAAACATATAATAATCATAATTAAATCCAATTCTTATATTTTTCAGAATAAAAAATATAATAGAAGACAATATATAAATTGAAGATAAATTTTTATTTCCTGTATATAGAAAATAAAACCCTATACCCAGTATAAAAAGATATAAATAATCGGTAAAAAAAATAAAGTCTAATATAAATAAAAGTCTTTCATCAACAATAAAAAAATTTAATAAATATACTGTATAGCTTAATATTAAAAATATTTTTGAAAACCTTTTAGTAAAGAAAAATATTAATGCAACCAATATATAAAATCTTATTTCTACAAATAGTGACCAATATGCACCATCCATCCAGTTAAAATCATTATTAATAAAAATACGATTAAATAAGTAAGGATCAGTAAAAGTCAAAGATGGAAGAAAATTTAAAGGAGAGGATTGAAATATTACTCCAAAAAACTTAAGATATATGAAAGTTAAGATAGAACAAAGTAACATTGCTGGCCATAGTCTAGCAAAACGACGTATTGCAAATTCAGTTAAACTAGCTGATTTAAATAAAGTTAAAGATATGACAAATCCAGAGATAACAAAAAACAAATGCACACCATAGAAACCAAACTGAAATAAATAATTATCAGTAATTCCTACTATTGTCTGAAATTTATAATACCCTTCCTGTGAGAATCTATAATAATAGTGATAAAGTACAACTATTAAGACTGCAATACCACGTAAAGAATCTAGATAATTTAATCTATTTTTATTATTAATTAACAATTACTATATCCTTTTAAAAATTCCAAAAAATTCTTTTAATAAGCTATTCCTCATAGTTATATAAGCTAGTACTCCATAACTTATTACACCAGAGATTATTTTTATAGTTAATAAGAATTGCCACTGTATATCTAAGGGCTTAAGAAAATTTTCAGTCATAAGAACAGCAAAAACCATACCACCCAAACAAATAGAAATTGGTAATAACTCTCTTAAAGAATGCGTAAATGATAATCCGGCTACTTTATGTGCTAACCACAATGCTGGAAAGAAAATGATAATTCCCATTACTACGCCATATACTTTTGCGATACCTAATGCACCATACGGCAATGCTAGATAAAAACTTATACATAATGCAAAGCCACTAATAACGGTTAGCCATAAATATGATTTAGCTTTACCTGCTGCCGTAAACAACCACCCAGTTGTGTTATATAGCGGCTGGGTAACGCTAGCAATACTTAACCAAATCAATATAGGCACTACGGGTCGCCACTGATCTCCATAAACTAGATTAACCATTTCATCTGCTGTAAGTGCTAAGCCTAGCGCCATTGGACAACCTATAAAAGCGACCATACGTAATGCTTTACGATAAGCATTCCCAAATCGCTCTATATCACCTTGTAAGGCAGAAAGTGAAGGTACCATAAGGCTACTTAGAACCCCTGTCGCTAACATACTTGGTAAAAGCATCAGAAAATAAGCTCGGTTATAAAATCCTAATTCCTCTGCTCCCCAGTACTTTCCAATTAATACACTATCTAAATTTCTAGCAAAATATATAAGTAAGCCATTTAAAGCTAGCATTCCCCCAAAAGTGACTAGACTTAGTGTATCTACACCTCTTTTAGGTAGCGATATCTGAATACGACTCATAGGTATAGCTAGTACTAGTCTTACTATACCTGTACTTAAACTCTGTACTACAAGAGCCCAGTAACCTAAACCAGAAAAAGCGGCCATTAATGCTACTATAGCTCCTACAACTATAGAAGTTATCTCAATTTGAGCCATAGCTTTATAGTTCATGGTGCGATTTAGTAATGCTATCGGCTGTGCAGCAAGACCACTCAGCACAAATCCTGCACCTAATGCTGCCGTAACAGCTACCAGCTCTGGTTGACCATAAAAGCTAGCAACTAATGAGGAGCCTAATAAACATAGAATCCATAAAAGAGTACCAACTCCAGTATTTATCCAAAATAAATTACTTACCTGTATCTTACTTAATTGCTGTCGTTGGATAGTCGCCCAACTCAAGCCCATATCAGAGAAGACCATCAACAAAGCTGTGAGTGTTGCTACCATACCTACCAGACCAAAGTCACTTGGGCTCAGTAGTCGAGCTAAAACTGCAGTGGTACCTAAACTTAAAACGTTACGAGCAATAATCTGTAATCCAGTCCACTTAACACCCTTTCGGGCGCGACCACCTACGTCATCTTTACTTACACCAGCAACCTGCTCTGATATAACTGCGTTTTCCTCGATTGACATAACTAAACTATCTCAAAAACTGTGTATACCAAGGCATTGCTTTTTCAATACCCTGAATAATATTAAACTGTGGCTCATAGCCTAGTAATGTCTGAATCTTGCTAATATCTGCCTGCGAATGACGCACGTCCCCTGCTCTGAAGTCACGATAAACCGGCTCTTGGTTATACTGCACCCCATTGACGCTTAGGTTATCTTTTAAAGCGGTAAACAAGGTATTCAAAGTCGTTCGACCACCTACAGCGACGTTATACACTTGATTCTTAGCCTCTGCATTATTAACGGTGGCTGCGAGAATATTTGCTTGTACTGCATTTTCAATAAAGTTGAAATCACGACTGGTGTCGCCATCGCCATTGATAAACACTTCATCGCCCTTAATCATGGCCGCTGTCCACTTAGGAATAACTGCAGCATAGGCGCCTTCTGGGGTTTGACGTTTGCCAAAGATATTAAAGTAGCGCAGGCCAATAGTGTGAAAGTCATAAGTACGAGCAAATACATCGGCATAAAGCTCGTTGACGTATTTAGTTACTGCATAGGGGGATAGCGGTTTACCAATATTATCTTCTACTTTAGGCAGTGCAGGATGATCGCCATAAGTAGAGCTGCTGGCGGCATAAGTAAAACTAGCTACCTTCGCATCACGAGCTGCAACTAACATATTTAGATAGCCCGTAATGTTAGCGCTATTGGTCAAAATTGGATCATTGATTGAACGCGGTACAGAGCCTAGTGCAGCCTGATGTAACACATAATCGACGTTCTGACATGCAGTCGCACAGTCTTCTAAATTACGAATATCGCCTTCGATAAAATTAAATCTAGCCCACTGTTCAGCAGTAACTAATGACTGGACCTCATCAAGGTTATGTTGATAGCCTGTTGCAAAGTTATCTAAACCGACGATCTTTTGATTGAGCTTTAATAAGGTCTCTAATAGATTTGAGCCGATAAAACCCGCTACTCCTGTGATTAGCCAAGTTTTGGGGGCTTCTATTAAGGTTTGCTGAACTTGCTCATACTGAGTCATTAACTTTCTCTCAATTACTTAGGCTATTTATCTAAAGCTATAAACTGCTTATAGACGGATATCGGTTTGCTCTCGGGTAAATAGATACTTTAAGTCATACAATACGTGACTGTTTTTACCCAATGCTCTAATTTTATCTACACCCATTTCCGCAAACTCTTTATGCGCGACTGCTAGGATAATGCCGTCATAATGATTAGCTAATGGTTGACTGACTGGCGTAATGCCATACTCACGCTCAGCTTCTGTAGCGTCTACCCATGGGTCATACACGTCGACTTCTATATTGTATTCTTGCAGCTCATGTACGATATCGATGACTTTGGTATTGCGCACATCTGGACAGTTTTCTTTAAAGCTTAAGCCTAGGATTAATACCTTCGCACTGTCTACTTGAATGCGTTTTTTAATCATAGTCTTAACAAGTTGGGTCGTAACATACTCGCCCATCCCGTCATTCAGACGTCTGCCTGCTAATATAATCTCTGGGTTATAGCCAATAGCTTGAGCTTTATGGGTAAGATAGTAAGGGTCAACACCGATACAATGACCGCCGACTAGGCCTGGGCGAAACGGAAGGAAGTTCCATTTAGTACCAGCAGCCTGTAGTACCGCTTCGGTATCGATATTCATCTTATTGAAGATGACCGCCAGCTCGTTAATGAGAGCAATATTGACATCCCTTTGGGTATTTTCAATAACTTTGGCAGCTTCAGCGACTTTAATAGACTGGGCTTTGTAAGTCCCTGCCGTGATGATTAAGTTGTAGACGTCATCAACGAAGTCAGCAATCTCAGGGGTAGAGCCTGCGGTCACCTTTAAGATATTAGTCACACGGTGTTCTTTATCGCCTGGGTTGATACGCTCTGGGCTGTAACCGGCATAGAAGTCTTGGTTAAAGACCAATCCTGAAGCCTTCTCTAACACTGGGATACATACTTCTTCGGTAGCACCAGGATAGACTGTTGACTCATAAACAACGATATCGCCTGGTTTTAATACACTAGCAATCGCCGTTGATGCTTTGATTAGAGGGGTTAAATCAGGCTGTTTATACTCATCGATAGGCGTGGGTACGGTCACGATAAAGAAGTTGCAGTCTGTTAAAGCAGCCATGTCTGAGGTAAAGCTTAGTTGAGAGGCTTCCGCCAGCTCTGTATCACTGACTTCTAAAGTATGGTCGGTACCTGCTGAGAGCTGAGCTATACGACCCTTATTAATATCAAAGCCAACGACAGGACGCTGCTTACCAAACTCAACGGCTAATGGCAGACCTACATAACCAAGGCCTATAACTGCTATTTTTATATTCTTTATATCGAGCATGACTTTCCTTCAAAAATTTACTAAAGGGTGGTAGGAACTAATCGGCATAACCATTAGGATTCATTTTTTGCCAATGCCAAGTATCTTGCATCATATCTTCAATAGTTTTTTCTGTAGACCACCCCAACTCTCTCATAGCTTTAGTAGAATCAGCATAGCAACTGGCTATATCTCCACTTCTTCTTTCTACTATCTGGTATGGCACCGATTCACCACTTGCCTGCTCAAAAGCGGTTACCATCTCTAGGACAGAGTGTCCTTTACCGGAGCCTAAATTCCAAACGAAATAGCCAGCACTGCTAGCAATATAATCTAAAGCGCAAAGATGACCTTTGACCAGATCCATGACATGGATATAATCACGAACCCCTGTGCCATCATAAGTGGTATAGTCATCACCGTAAATTGATAATTTATCTCGCTTGCCTACTGCTACTTGTGCAATAAAGGGCAGCAAATTATTAGGAATGCCATTAGGGTCTTCCCCAATCAAACCACTCTCATGTGCGCCGACTGGATTAAAATACCTTAAAGCAGCTACTGACCAAGCTGGATTAGATTTAATCAACTGCATTAGCATCTGCTCTACCACCATTTTAGTATACCCATAAGGATTGGTTGGCATAGACATAGGACAGTCTTCAGTGATGGGCAGTTTTTCAGGCTCACCATAAACTGTGGCTGATGAGCTAAACACTAGCTTAGTAATTCCAAAGAGTTGCATTGACTGTAATAATTGCAGGCTACCAGAAATATTATTATCAAAGTATAGTAAAGGATTTTCTGTACTTTCACCCACAGCCTTCAAACCTGCGAAGTGCAGCACGGCATCGATGCTATATTTAGTAAATAGGCTCTCTAAACAGTTAGCATCTCTTATATCTCCCTCAATGAAGGTGCAAGTGCTATTGGCTAGTTTTTCTACTCTTCTAATAGCCTCGAGACTACTATTGCTTAAGTTATCCAACACCACTACTTCATAATTCGCTTTAAGTAGCTCAAGTAGCATATGAGAGCCAATGTAACCCGCACCACCTGTCAATAAAATCATAATAATAGACTCATTAAATACATATAATTTGCAGTAACTTAGTGTTAAAAATTTTATAACTAACGAGCTCTATACTGCTTCAGCATTCTCACTTTCAATAAGGTTGCAAGATACTGGCTTAGTTGGGTCTAAGGCTTCTGGTTGATAGCCTGCTACAAAATTCTTAAATTGGTCTTTTAACCAACTGACATTATCTTGCTGGGCTTTTTCCGCTAGTACGTTTAAAGTGCTTTCAATATCGGTTAAAGGAAAGCTATGCTCAAAAGCTTGCATGATTAGTGGATGCTGCGTATTCTCGACATTGTCTTCACCAATAATCAGCTCTTCGTAAAGCTTTTCACCCGGTCTTAATCCAGTCACCACAATTTCGATATCGCCATCAGGATTATCCTCATCTTTAATATCACAACCGCTCAAGTACACCATTCGCCGTGCTAAATCAACGATCTTGACTGGGTCGCCCATATCGAGGACAAATACCTCACCACCTTTCGCCATAGCTCCAGCTTGGATAACCAAGTTAGCAGCTTCAGGAATAGTCATAAAATAACGGGTCACGTCCTGATGAGTTACTGTAATTGGGCCACCACTAGCTATTTGTCTTGTAAATAGTGGTACTACTGAGCCTGAAGAGCCTAAGACATTGCCAAAACGCACCATACTGATTCGCGTGCATTTATCAGTATTAGAGTGACAAACTTCTTTGCTTAGGGCTTGGCATACTAATTCTGCTAAACGTTTAGAGGCACCCATAATATTGGTAGGACGTACTGCCTTATCTGTAGAGATTAAGACAAAAGTCTCTACTTCGGCCTCAATAGCCGCGCGCGCGCAATGATAGGTACCTTTAGCATTATTAATGACGCCTTCAAAAGGATTGTGCTCAACAATGGGAACATGTTTATAAGCAGCGGCATGATAAACCGTCTGTACCTGATATTTTGCAAAAATTGTCTCTAGCTTACTTTGGTTATTAACATTCCCAATGACGGCTATAATTTCGAAGCTTCTATTATTGGGCCGGTTAGCTTGTTGAGCTAGTAACTCTTGATGAATAGCATATAGAGCATACTCTGACAGCTCAAATAAGACTAAGCAGTACGGATTATTCTTGACGATTTGTCGACATAGCTCACTGCCTATAGAACCACCAGCACCAGTCACTAATACGCTTTTACCATTTATATTTTTCGCTAAGAGTTCAGCATCTGGCTCGACAGTCTGCCTATCTAACACATCTAAAATATCTACTTGCCGCATAGTATTGACAGTAACCTTACCATCTGCCAACTCAGTGAGACTGGGTAACTCTTTAATCACAACTGAAATATCAGAAAGATCCTCAATGATTTGGCGTTTACGAGCGCGACTAATAGAAGGGATGGCTAAAAAGACTTGTGCTACATCAGATTTAGCTACCAGATTCGCTAACGAGTCCGCAGAATATATTTTTTTATCTAATAGATGCCCCCCTACTAAGCGAGAGTCATCATCTACGAAAGCAACAACGTCGTAACGAATGGTATGACTTAATGCTTCGAATAGCTCTCTACCTGCCGAGCCCGCCCCATAAATGATAATTTTGTCACAAGCATTGGCACTGCTGCCCTGTAACCGACGTTTGCCTTGCCAACGAGCCAATAGCTCACGCATAGTTAGGCGACTGTTCCATAACCAAATAAATAATAGAAATAAATACAAGCCTGGGACGGAACGAGGAATACCTACTAACCAATCAAAATATAGGGTAACCGCGATAGCAATAAGAATAGCTACAAATAACTGTAATACTCGGCGCATCTCGGTATCGAAGAATATGCGAGTAACCCCTTTATAGAAGCCAATGAGATAAAGCCCTACAATCGGTATTATGGCGTATACAATTAATAGTATTAGACTAATATGACTTTCAACGGTGCCATAGCGTAGGCCTAGCGCTAAAAACAAGCACAATACTGAGATACCATAGTCAGCTAGCAGTAAAATGGCACGTTTCACACTGCGTGGTAGAGCCAATAACTGTGCAGTTAAGCGATAAGATTTAGTAGTCTGCATCTTATCCAACAGAATCTTTGATAAGCCAATTTGAATAAAAATTTTTAATATTGGTATTCACAACCATAATCCTGAACCTCTTAAAAATCATAGCTTTATTATATATTATTGTTATAGTAATAAAAATTTATTTACCCATTATTAGTCGACATTTAATGACTATTTATTACATATAATCCAAATAATTTTCATATATAGTCAAAATAAATAGATTAATGTTCATTAAATTTTGAATTGTTCAAAAAAATAGATATGAATTAACTCTATGCTATTTACTATTATGGCCATAGGTATAATTATAGTGATAACTATACTTATCGGTTATGCCCTGACGCATATCATTCAGTACAATACCGTCGATTTCAATATTTGCCTTACGCATTTGCTGAACGGCGTAGCTAACTTGCCCTTCAAGAGATTGGTTATAGCGAGTGACCATGAGTACTTTATCGGCATACTGTGAGGTGATAATGGCATCAGAGGCAGCCAGAATAGGCGGTGAGTCAATAAAAATATAATCGTACTGCTTTCTTAATTGCGTCATCATGGCAGCAAATCGCTCGCTAGCCAGTAACGATGTGGGATTACGAGGCTGACGGCCACGTGGCATAAAATCGATATGCTCAATACTGGTCGAATGGATAAAATCATTGACGTCTATAGTTACTGGCTCTTGTTGAAGTGCTTGTAGCTGCTTGGGGCTAGAAAGATACTCGTTAAGACCGCTATCTTCATTAATCGTAAAGATTTGATGAAGATGGCCTAAACGCATATCCCCATCGATGACCAATATCTTTTTATCGAGTTGTGAGAATACTTCTGCTAGATTAGCTGTAATAAAGGACTTGCCGATACCAGGACTCTCTCCAGTTATCAGAATCACTCGGCCTTCATCTTGCTGAGCACTTGGCATGCCAAACATTAGGAAAGTTCTTAGACTTTTAATTGCTTCATAGCTTAGGCCATCATGCTCTACTTGCGATAGTAGACGATACCCTGAGCGTTTATTTTTAGTCAGACGATCTAGTGACTTAGAATGAGGAACGGTCGCAATGACTGGGACGCCTGTTTTACTCTCCAAGCGATCGGGATCCTTGACAGTATTGCGCAGGAGGTTTCTGAGTAGGACTAGCATGGTACCCAACATAGTACCGAGCAATAAGGCCAACATCCAAATCTGTAGCTTCTTTGGCGCGATTGCTTTGTAGGTATTAATTGGCATATCAACGATACGCACATAGCCTATTTCACCTGCTTTCACAATCTTTAGCTGCTCATAATTTTTGAGCATCGTCAAATAAATCTCACGATTAATACCCATATCTTCTGATAACTTCAAAAACTCGCGCTGAATCTCAGGCGCTTTAGCAATAGCCTCTTTAATTTCTTGTTTACGTTTCAAAAGGACCTTAATCTGATCGGTGATCTGGGTCACTAATGGATGCTCATCCGTGTAATAAGTACTTAGCTCAGCTTTCTTAAGATTGAGTTCGTTTAGCTGCACTTCCAACTCTGAGCTCTCAGTCAATAATAACTCTGCTTCTTTACTGACATCGATTGTGCCATAGCTTTCGCGAAACTTATTAAACGCGGCTTCAGACTTCTCTAACTCCTGTCTTAACTTAGGAATTTGCGCTTCCATAAATTTAAGAGTGGTGGTAGTTTGTTCCGAACCTCGAGCTTGATTTTGATTGACATAAGATATTATGACTTGTGACAAAATTCGGCTAACTTGTTCTTGGTTACCACCCGTCAATGTCAGCTGAATAATACCCGTTTGCTTACCTAATTCAGCAACCGATAAAGCCGCATTTAATGAATCTGTCGTAGACTGTAGTGAGCGTTTTGTCAGACTAATAGAATGCTCATTATTGGGCAGCGCCATTACCGTAATATCTATAACGCCTTCTAGTGTCTTAAAACTAACTGGCTTACCCAACTGTCCATTAAACTCATTTACCCCATCACTAAGAGTAAAGCCAGCCTCAGATTTAGTGAGCATAAATGGCTTATTGAGAAAAGGTTGCGGTACTTCAAACACATTGACTTCAGCTGTGCCATCTTTAGTATCTAGAGCCACACCTTCACTAGTATTAATCTGTGTGGCTGTCTGCCCTTTAGCCAATCTATCTAGCGCGCCTATTTTTGGATCAGCTAACTGGATATCTAAATGTAATAAATCGACGACAGGCTCTAGTACCATCCGCGACTTAATCAGCTCACGCTCAGTCTGTGCCGGGCTCACTTCAGGCGCGACTAGCTCAGAGATATTCGCACCTAAAGCTGCAATACCATTGGATTTTTCATCAATCTGCAGTAGCGCATCGGTCTTATAAGTCGGATTCACATAGCGGCTATAGAGCACGCCAAGTAATAGACCTAATAAGGCACACGCAATAATCATCTTCCAACCGCGTAGCATTACCATGAGTAAAGCTAATAGGTCAATTTCATCATTGTCTTGCTCTGGCGCAGCTTTTACCAAGTCTGGAGTAGTTTTGCTCATAAATAAATCACTAATTAACTAATTTTGTCTTGCCAAAGCTCTAGGCTAGCTACGATGTCTTGATAGGCGGTTTCAAACGCGGAGAGTTGATGACGGTAAGGGTCGGCGATATCTTGATCGAGCCAATGCCCTAGTCTGAAGGTCTTACCTCTACAATGAGGCCATTGAGCTTCAATCCACTTCGTCTGACTGGTAGACATCGTTAAGATAAGATCGGCTTTGACCGTATGCTCTGCGGCAATCTGTTTGGCAATATGATCGGTAATATCTATGTTCTGCGCAGCCATGACTTCGATAGCAGCAGCATCTGCAGGATGACCCACTACTGCGGATACCCCTGCGGAGTCGATATGCTTATCAGGATACTGTGCTTGTATCAGCGCCTTCGCCATTGGGCTACGACAAATATTGCCCACACAAACGACTAGAATATTTTCAAAGGCCATAATCCTTCTCCTACAATCCAGCTATTCTTTCAATTGCGGAGGTAGAAGGTAAGATAGAATTAAGAAATCTTGACCAGCGAGTTAAGCCTGTTGGATCGACATAAACCATATCATTAGCGTGCATCTCAAACCGATTGGCTAGTGCCAAACTAGTTAATGACTGCATATCGGCATAATAGATATCGCTATAATTTAAGCCGGGATGGTCGCGTACCACATAGATTTTGGCCGCATCTGCAGTATTTGAATTCAAGCCTTTTGACTCTCCTAACACATGGGCTAAGCTGAGTCCTTGCTCAGGAATCTCTAGCGGCTTGACATCACCAAACTCGCCTAAAACATAGACCTTATTGCGATCGCGGCTATTGATATGAATCGCGTCGCCATCTTGAAGGTAAATCTGGTTAGGAGCCACACCAATACTTTGTAAATCACGTAATCCCAATTGATAACGCTTGCCTTGGCGTATGAGTTCAATGCTATTGGAATCACCCGTCGCTAGCGTACCTCCTGCCATTGATATCGCACCTACTAATGAGACTGGAGCATCGGTAATATTAAACTCACCTGGTTTTGGTACGGCGCCGTCAACAAAGAATTTTTTGCCACGATAATTGATTAAATTAACTTGAGGGTCTGGATACTTTAGATAGCGCTGTAGCTTTGCGCGTAGATTGGCAGTGAACTGAGGCACACTAAGCCCACGTGCTTGGATACGCCCAATAAGGGGAAACTGAATGTAGCCTTGCTGATCCACCACAAAACCTGAGGCACCGCCAGAGGCAGAGTTGATATCTGGATAACTGACTAGGGTAATACTAAGGACATCACTTGAAGTAATACGATACTCGCCCTGATTAGGACTAGAAGCCCGCAATAACTCAGCTATATTATTACGATTAATACTATTTGATGGACTACGATTGGTTATACCAATTCCGGCCTGAGAATAAGTAGTTGGCAAGGTAGCTAAAGTTAAAGGCTGAATATTAAACTGCATACCATTTTCAGCAACGAAAGCCCCTACCGGTGGCAACTCTCCTGCTTTAAGACCAGAGGTTACCGTACATCCTGAGAGTGCGCCTAGTAACAAGGTACCCATTAGCAGCGCTTGCCAAGATTTAGGAAGCATCACGTTAAAACCCATATATTTAATCCAAAAACTATCTGCAATACTATGATTATCATGGCTACCCAACTACGACTAGCTATAATATTAATATAAAACTATATGTATTTACATATCAATACTATAGCACAGTGCTAAAACAACTGACTACCATATAGTTTTAGGGAAACATGGATTATTGTAGGGGATTAAACTATTAAGTCAATTCATTAGCTTGAATTAAGTCAACTTATTAGATTAACGGTTACTCTTTAATTAAAAGTTAATATAAAAGCCCAAGCCTTTATTCCAAATAGTTAATGAATTAGCGTAAACCTAAGGCTTGTTAAAGATAAGCCCTAGGTTTAGATCTAAATCTCAATGCTAGTTATTATTAATGCTCGTCACCATTAATACATTCCTTAGAAAAATGCTTGAAGTTACCTACTTAATAATATCGTCTAAGGACAGTCACTTTTATAAAGGCAATTATTCAGTATTTGTCAGTTTAATTCGGCAGCAAGATATGTTTGCTCTTTTGGTAAGCCGCTAGTCCATCTTCTCCTAGCTCGCGACCAATCCCACTTTGTTTAAAGCCACCCCAACCCGCCTGCGGTAACACGATTTGTTGCTCATTAATCCAGATATGACCGGCTCTCACCCGAGAGGCTACGGCTAGAGCTTGAGCTTCATCAGCACTCACTACCGTAGCTGCTAGCGCATAGTTGCTCTCATTGGCCAATTGAATAGCTTGCGCATCATCGGCAAAGGTCGCTGTGACCAATACGGGGCCAAAGATTTCTTCTTGCCATAAACGACTATTAGTTGGGACATCGGTATAAATAGTCGGCGCTGCAAAATAACCTTCTTTAAAACTGTGAAGCTCTGAGCTAATGCCACCGGTAAGACAGTTCAACTGCTCTTCAGCCGCAATAGCAAAGTATTTATGGACTTGACGTAATTGCTCTGCACTGACTAGCGGGCCCATTTGGGTCTCGCCAGCAAATCCTTCCCCAATAACCAGCTGTTCGGTCATGGCTTTAAGAGCTTGATATAAAGGTTGCGCAATAGCTTGATGCACCAACAAGCGCGACGTCGCTGAGCAAATCTGCCCGGCGTTAGCAAAAATGCCGCCGATAATGAGTTCGCAAGCAGCATTAATATCGGCATCCTCACGCACGATAATCGCCGACTTACCGCCCAACTCCAGACTGATATCTTTCGCACTCGTTGCAGCCTGCGCCATAACCTTTTCGCCGACCGCATTACTGCCGGTAAAAGACACCTTATCAATCAATGGATGGCTGGTCATTGCCGCACCCACTTCAGCCGCGCCCGGTAAAATATTGACCACGCCTTTGGGCAGATTGATAGCGCTAAGAATATTGCCTAGCATTAGCTCTGGGATTAGCGTGACCTCAGACGGCTTTAATAGAACGGTACAGCCTGCGGCTAATGCCGGGGCTAGCTTCCACGCCGTCGTCACCATAGGAAAATTCCACGGAACGATTAAGGCACAGACCCCGACAGGCTCTAAGTATTTATACAAACGAATACCCGGCTCATCGGTTGCCACTACAGTTTGGGTAGGTTGTGCGGCGGTCAGCTCGGCGTAATAGCGATAGCAGGCAATAGCATCGCCAACATCAATCTCCGCCTCGGCAATAGGCTTGCCATTATTAAAGACAGACAGCTCTACCAACTTCGCAAACTGCGCTTCCATACTATCCGCGATAGCGTTGAGATAACCGGCTCGCTCTGCCCCTGTGGTTTGTGACCATGCAGCGAACGCTTTATTAGCAGCAATAGCGGCTTGATCGACTTGAGCAGCGGTACAAAGTTGCGTTTGAGCAATAACTTCGCCCTTGCTAGGATCATATAAGTTATGCGCATTATTTGCGGCGCTCTCATTGTTATTGGTTTCGCCGGCAAGAGTGAGCCATTCGCCATCAATAAAGGCGGCATTTAAGCGCACTTCTTCTTGCATGACTTGTTGGATGCGCTCACGCGTTAGCAACTTAGTATGGTTTGATAATATAGCAGACATAAATCCCCTTCTTACGGCTAAAATGTTGGGTTAGTAAGACTTTATATAGATACGTATTAACAGCATCAGTAATTAGCAAACCGTATTTATCACAGTTTTTATTACACTATTTAGTGCCCTATTGATAACCACTACCCTCATACACCCTCTTGACTCAAAAGCTATTTTGAATCAAGCGGACCGTAATTAAGGTGTTGTTTGGCTGTTAAGGTGTGACTGTGAATATGACTAATACGGTTGATATGGACTTTATTTATAATTGCTTTAATAAAGTAGGTGCGCTACCGAAGTAATGATGACTAAGCTAATCAGGGTACGCAAAATAAAGATAATGAACAGCTCTAGAATATTTAGTTTGATATTCGACTTTAATAGCAGTGCACCCACTTCAGACATATAGACAATCTGAGTGATGGAAGCCGCGCCAACGATAAAGCGGGTCATCTCACTCTCGATACCTTTACCTACCAACGCCGGTAGATACATATCCGCAAAACCCATCAGCATGGCCGGTGCCGCCGCCGCTGCTTCTGGAATCTGTAGCAACTCAAGCACGGGTACTAGCGGGGCTGATAGCCAGTTAAATACCGAGGTATATTCGGATAAGCCTAGACCGATGGTACCAATAGCGATGACTACAGGGATTAGACCGAAGTAAATATCGAATAAATTGACGAAACTGTTTTTGAAAACTTTACTTAAACTCGGCATAGAATAAGCGCGAGTCACAGCGCGGTTTAGGGCCCATTGATGCGTGCTATATTCGCTAGGAATACGCTCATTAAGCATGCTCTTACCCGAATGATAAGTCTCTGGCTTTAACGATAAAGGCGGGATACGCGGCATAATAATCGCAGCGACAAACCCGGTTAACGCAATCGTTAGGTAGAAAAATACAAAGTTATTATCAACCCCAATCGTCTTGGCAACCACATAAGTAAAGGCTATCGAAGTGACCGAAAACGTCGTGGCAATAACGGAAGCTTCGCGCAAGTTGTAGAAACTTTTATCGTACTGTTGCATGGTGACAAGCAAACCGATAGACGCTGCGCCAAACCAAGAAGACATCGCATCAACCGCCGAACGACCTGGCAGTTTAAACAGTTTGACGAACACTTTGCGCACGAGCGTGCCCATATATTCCATCAGACCGAAATCAGTTAGGAACGGTAGGGTCAAAATAGCAAAGAAAAATAATGGAATAAGAATAGGGATAAGGTCTTGGTAGATGACCCCGCCGGTATTGCGGTTGATAATAAACTCAGGGCCTACCTGTAAGTAAATCATCCAGATAAATACGGCACCTAACAGCCTGATGATGAGCCACGGCCATTCGACATCAAACATACTTTTTAGGCCGGGCTTAGTGCTTAGATCGGGCTTTAATAATTTGACCGCTAATGCCCCTAAAAAGGAGACAGTGACCATAGCGAGCGACACATAAAAGACGGTCTCGCCTAAAGCGGCTTGTAGGGTATCGGTCAATACACCCAGTAAAATAGTGACTTTGCCATCCCATTGAAAAGGAATGATAAATAAAGCCACACCTAGGGCAGAAAATAAAATAAATTTCCATAATGACGAGCGCCATTGTGCCCCTTCAGGAGCTTGTATCTCTCCTTCTTCCGCATCCAACAAGGGCTCTTGCGACTTGTCTAGATAATTGCTCATTGGTATCCTCCATGAAACGCTATTAGCGCCAATTTTTCAATTTAGCGGTCTGACCTATCCCTGGATTGAGCGAATTGGTCGGATCCAACTGCTGATAAAACTCTTTTAGTGCGGGCTTTGCTGGGTAAACATGTCCCACATTGTGCTCAGCGGGGTACTCCACCTTACGCTGCTCGTAAAAGGCCAGTAACTCATCCTTGACCTGACCTTCATCTGCCGTAGGTGCTAGCAAATAATCTTGGTGCATGACATGACAAAAGAAATGCCCCAAATAAAACGTCTTTTTAACCTGCTGTTGTAAAGCTGGGGGCAATTGCTCGTCCCAATCTACGGCGTTACGAGGTAAAGCAATATCGGTAGAAATCAATGCGCCATACTCTGCTGAATGCAAATTGTGATAGCGAAACATAGCTGCAGTACCCGCACTGCGAAACACTAGTAATTGCTCCGACTCCCCCCCTGTACAATGATGTAGCTGGCAAGGATACTGTTGAGCATGCGCCTGTAAATAAGTTGCGGCGGCGGCAATATTGTCATCGGCTACTTTGATGATTAAATGGTAGCGATACGCCATAGCTTGCTTAGCCAAATACTTAGGTAACGCCGCTGGCATGAGCATAGAGGCGCACTGTAATAGGCGATCGGGTAGTGAGGCGGGCAAACGCCATTTATGCAAATAATAGCCAATACGCGACTGCAAGCGATATAAAGTGCCAATGCGCTCGGCGGGCAGTTTGCGCATACTAAAACAAGTATCACGCCCGTATTGCAAAGTAATCTCGTTATACGTTTGGTGCATATACTCGGCAAGGATAGGCAGCGGTAACTCACTTTGTAGCCAGTTGCGACGTAGGGCGGTAAGCGCTTCCGCATCATTGCTCGATAAATAAAACGTTTGCTCTTGTTGCACTTTCGGAAAAGTCGCAACCCGTACGGCAAACACTATCAACCTGCCCGCGGACCCTGAAGCTTCAAACAGACCACTGACATCGTTATTAAAACGCGCCGGGGTATCCGCTGCACAATCACGCACCTTATCTTGGTATTGCGTATTAGCAGCTGCCCTATCGCCGCCAGTCTCGATCTGCTCGGGACCAAACATCCCCTGTTGCAAACGGCTTAATATCTCTTCCGGGGTATCCCCAAGGTCTATACCCAGATTATTGATCAGCTCAAAACTACCGCTAGCTGTACGTTGGGCAAATAATGCCATTTCGGTATAAGCGGGACCGCGCTGCACCAACATACCGCCCGAATTATTACAAATACCGCCAATCACCGAGGCGCCTACACAACTTGAGCCCAATACCGAGTGCGGTTCACGTTGTAAAGGGGCAAGCATGGTTTCCAACTGCTGCAAGGTCGCTGCCGGTAAGGCTATCACCTCACGCCCCTCATCGATGAGATGCACGCCTGCCAATTGCTGCATTGAGATCACTATCACGGCGCGGTCATAATCACCATAGGGCGTCGAACCCCCGGTCAGCCCGGTATTCGCCGCTTGCGCAATGATAATTACGTCGGCTTGCGCACATAGGGTCAGCACTTGCCATAAGGCCAATAAGGCCTTGGGAATCACTACGGCGATAACGTTGGACGGTACTGCACTACTCACGATGCCATTGATATAAGCCTGTTGCTGGCTGGGTGTCGTTAGTACTTGCGCTGTGCCAACCACTTTTTGCAACTCATTAAGCAAATTAGATGAGGTATTAGAATGATTCATTAGCTATTACCTCCCCTGTATTTGCTTAGCTAAAATACTGAAACGATTGCCCCATCTCTTCTAAAAAGTCATCGGCTTCATCCACTTCATAGATGACAGGTTGGCGGCCATTTACATCCTCCGCTAATGCCGACAATAACTGCTGCTCTGAAGTAATACGACGATAGCCTGCGCCAAATCCTGCGGACAGCGCTTCAAAGTTTGGCGTTTTAATATTGACGCCAATCTCAGGTAAGCCACGCTCTTGCATATAACGGCGGATCTCCCCGTAGCCTTGGTTATTCCACAACAATATGATTAACGGTAACTCCAGCTCAGCGGCACAAATCAGTTCCGCGATAGTAAATTGAATACCACCATCGCCCATTAAACTGATTACGGGATAGTCCGTTGCAACTTTTGCGCCAATAGCTGCGGGTAGACCGTAGCCTAATGTGCCAAATCCGGTCGAAGAGTTAAACCATTTGCGCGTTGTTAGGGCTTCAAAGCCATGGTTGCCACAGTAAACCGGCTGGGTAGAGTCGCCTACGATAACCACATCGGCGACATTATCGCGGATGCACTTAAGGAGGGCATTGGCTCCAGCAAAGCTGGCGGGCATATCGGTGATGAGTTGTTCTTTGACTTGACTGACGCATTGGGCTGCTTGATGATCTAACGGTTGCTGGTTTGCTGCTCGCTGAGTTAGACGCTCGCATAAGCTAGAAATCGCCATTTGCGCATCGCCCAAAATAGCGACATCCGCTCTAAAGGGGCGCTGCAGTTGTGGGGTATCGCAATCGACACGGATAAGGGTGCCGTTAATTTTAAAGCCGCCATCAAAAACGATATCGTAATCAGTCTCGCCCAACTCTGTACCAATAGCTAGCACCACATCGGCATTGGCAATAAGCTGACGGCCGGCAGGTAGGGATTGATTGCTGCCCAAGCTTAATGGGTGCGCAGGCGGTAATAAGCCTTTGGCATTGATGGTCAAAAAGGTTGGCGCATCGAGTAATTCAGCCAAACGCTGGGCATCACTATCGACCGCTACGCAACCGCCACCGTAAAGGAGTACTGGGTTTTTGGCGGTCATTAAGTGGTCAATAGCGGCATCGAGTTGCGCCGGATTAGGAGAGGGCATGGCCGCTAGCGATGTTGTAGAAGAGGCGGCGTTTATGGGTGGACGCGCGACATGGCTAGCATCCGCAGTAATGACATCGATAGGCAGCTGAATATGCACCGGACCTGGGCGCGCCCCTTTAAATAACGCGAAGGCTTCGGCAATGACTTTGGGTAAAGCTTCGGGTTGCCAAACAGTTTTGCTGGATAGCGCGACTTTACTGACTAAGCCTTGTTGATCATGCAACTCGTGTAAGTGCCCTTCCCCACTGCCTGTATCCGCTACTTTATTTACGCTAGAAATCACTAACATAGGAATGGAATCAGCCGCTGCTTGTGCCATAGCGGTCAAGATATTAGTCATCCCAGGACCGGTAATGATAAAACAGACTGCTATCTTGCCTGAAGCGCGGTAATAGCCATCCGCCATAAAGCCCGCCCCTTGCTCATGGCGTGGCGTAATATGACGGATATTGGTATTGGGCAAACCGCGATAGAGCTCGACCGTATGCACTCCAGGGATACCAAACACGGTGTCTACCCCATAGTACTCTAGCCACTGGACTAGCAGCTCACCACAAGTTAGAGAAGCTTGAGCCTGGATAGGTTGGGCTGACGTCGCCATAAATCATCCTTGAAAATAGACGGCTTTTAAAGTGAGGCTAAACCGCTGCTAGTGTTTAGCTATCCGGCTTAGCACTCCATAAAACTTCAAAAACCAAAAGTAGGGAATTAATTCTAAATTATTATTTTTACACTGAGGTTATTCAATCAACGCTGTTAGGTCGACGCGTAATAAACAGACGCTAAATGAATCGACCCTAGTGAGCGGGCTTGTATTAACTAAGTATTATTCATCAGCGCTTAACCAACCAACTATTAGTAGATAGCTTTGACCTTCTCGTCATAGCGTACGCCTGGCAAGATGCACAGCATTTCAAACAGTAAGTTAGCGGCTAGTACTGAGGTATTACCAAAAGGATCATAAGGAGGCGACACTTCAACCAAGTCACAGCCGACGACGTCTAAACCACGCATACCACGAATAATTTCAATACCTTGCGTTGAGGTCAGCCCGCCAATCTCAGCAGTGCCTGTACCTGGGGCAAAAGCAGGATCAATACCATCGATATCAAAGCTTAAATAAACGGGACCAGGGCCTACCTTTTCTCTGACTTCTGCCATTAAAGGTGCGAGTGATTTATACCAACACTCTTCAGCTGGCACGACTCGGAAACCTTGTTGGGTTGACCAATCAAACTCTTCAGCACTATAACCAGTGCCACGTAAACCAATCTGTACCACGCGGTTGCCGTCTAATAAGTTTTCTTCGACGGCGCGACGGAATGGGGTGCCATGGGCGATTTGCTCACCAAACATCTCATCATTGATATCGGCATGAGCGTCGATATGCACCATACCTACTGGGCCGTGTTTTTTGGCCAAGGCACGCAAAATGGGCAGCGCAATCGTGTGATCGCCACCTAGCGTTAACGGAATAGCACCGTGACTTAGAATTTTTTCAGAATAAAATTTTTCAATGATATCGACACTTTTCAATAGGTTGAAAGTATTGATAGGCACATCGCCAATGTCTGCTACTTGCAAAGATTCAAACGGAGCGGCACGGGTGGCGACGTTATAAGGACGAATCATGCGCGACTCATCGCGAATCTGTCTAGGCCCTAATCTTGCGCCACTGCGGTTGGACGCGCCGATATCCATTGGTACGCCAACGAAGGCAGCATCTAGCCCTTGCGCATCCGCTTGGGTAGGCAAGCGCATCATTGAGGCAAAGCCGCCAAATCTTGGCATTTCATTGCCACTTAAAGGTTGATTAAATTTCATGGGTTATTTCCTTATTACCGATATCAAAATGAACAATCTTGTTGCATACATTAACCTTACCTAAATATTACTGCGCAAGCCATGCTAATATTCGGAAGTAAACTTCTGAAAATTCGTAGTAAAGGTGTCAAACCATAGATAACTACAAAGTAAAGCAGGGATGAATCGCTAGAAAATTCTAGGGTAATTTTTTAGATAACCTTATTAATAGGCGAATAGAACTAACTGATTAGATGAATATATGTATAAATAATTGGAAAAAGAGAGGATAAGAAACATGCTAAATCAATTAACTAAAATAGATATTAAAACTATAAATAGCTTTATAGCCATTGTTGAATGTCAGGGGGTTACGGCTGCCGAAGATAGACTGAACTTGTCAGCCTCCGTCATTAGTGGTCATCTCTCTCACCTAGAGGATATGTTGGGCATGGTGCTGTGTCATCGTGGTCGCGGGGGCTTTAATCTTACCGATGATGGTATCGCCGTTTATGAAGCCTGCCTTGGCTTTCAAGAGTCGGTCGCCAACTTCCAACATCAGTTGCACTATATCCGCCAGCTAGACTCGGTGCGTGGTGGCCATATTCGGCTTGGGTTATCGGATCAATTACCCGAGTTTTTTTATGAGGCGTTGCGATTATGTCTGGCAAAGAGCTATAGCGAAAATCCCCTCATTCACTTTTCTATCGATGTGCAAAGCCCTGAGGACATGCTGGAAATCCTCCTAAATAATGAGTGTGATATTGGCGTGGGTTATTTTAGTAGCTTCCCACCCTCGCTAAAGTTTCAAACAGCCTTCACCGAGCGACAAGTCGTCTGCTGTGGTAGCGAACACAAGTTATTCAATCATACCGGTGAGCTCACCTTTGAGATATTGGAGCAGGAGTATGCTTGGATTAAGCGCGGCTATTCAGTGGTGCATAATCGCAACCATATCCAGCCTAAGTCGTTAACTGCAACGACTTATCATATGGAAGCCACTGCTCGGATTATTTTGTCTGGTCACCATATTGGCTATCTGCCTTATGATTTGGCAAAACGCTATGAACAAGCGGGTCTTATGCGGATTTTATTATTGGATGAGCTGAGCTATGAGGTGCAGCACTATTGGGCTTATCGACCTAATATGAGTAAGCCTGTTGAGGTATTTTTGACTGAGATGGTGGGGCGTTTGGCTTCGGTAACCGGCTAATACGATTTTAATTGCCATAAAAAAACGCCCCCTACTTTGGGAGCGTTTTTTTGTTATACATCGTTAATATTAACTTAGATTATTGGTATTGGCTGGTAATTAAATCCTTCCACAGTAATATCGGTATCAATAAGCCATTGATAGCCAGCGCTGCCAGTGGCATCAAATACTCGATAGATATTACCTTCATAGTTTTCCGCAGTCTTGTTACCTTCTGAGTCTAGATAGACAAATTTGGTATCTTGCGATCCTGCATCAACTGCCTTAATAGTGCGCCCAGTATCAAGCTTAAAGGTGCCATTGCCTATACTGCTAACTAAGTCGCCATCACTATCGGCAAATAGATCGGTTTTAGTGAGCTTATTGTTAGTACCTGCTTGAGTGATATTATCCCCTTTATCACCATCAATGAATAGCTGGGTCTTGTTAGAAGTTTCATTAAGAGCACCATTCTTTCTAATATCAGCTTGTTCCTGAATAACGAAAGTATCAGTATTAAGTGAGTCGCCGATCATATCGATAAGCTCCATGTTGATAATATCATCGGAATACAATGTTTGCTTACTTCCTGAATCATAGCGAATAATATCGAATCCAGCACCGCCATCAATAATACCGTCGATATCATCACCCGAGTACTCTACTAAATCATCACCAGCACCCATATAGACCTTCCCAGATCGAGTTTCAGGTATTAAGAAACCAGTATTCTTCATTGAACCGATTTTGGCAATGTCATTACCACCGCCCATATAAATAAAGGTGTCATAATCAATATTACCTTTGATATGAAGGAAGTCATTACCATCATTAGGACCATCTGCTTTTACAGTTGGCGCCTTATTGCTATTACTGCCTAAGTTGGTGACCGCTTGATCCATAGTGATGATAGTATCAATTAAATTACCATTTTCAAAGATCAGCTTGTCATCACCAAGACCCATGGAAATTACTACTCCATCAGTTACGTAATTTTTTCTATTGGTACCGACGTTCCCTCTACCAATGATAGCGGTGTCATTTCCTGTACCAGTATCGAGTCTGAGACTATAGTTATCATATCTATTAGTACCAGAGCCACCATCCATCGTACCATCCAGAGTAAACACATCATTACCACTGCCTAAATTGATCCGGGTATTGATCTGCATATTACCGTTTTGAATGTTGAATGAATCGTTGCCGCTACCCGTATAGATATCAAACAAGTCTCTTGCGTCCTTACCTTGTGAGCCAACATCGCCCACTACCACTACTAGCTGATCGGTGCCTCCGGCAAGCTCTTTTGATTCATTAACCAATCCACTTGCACCAGTTACTGTCTGATGATCCCACACAAGTGCATAGTTCAATACACCATCACCATCCGAATCGATCCAAGCGTTTCCGTTTGGATTGGCCGTAGTCATAGTAATCTGAGCATCTCTTGGACGATCATCACGATCTAGCGAAGCGACTTGTTTGTCCCCCTTATTGTCATCTAAGTTAAATATATATAAACGCTGATCTCGAGCTATTGAATTACCAGCTTTATCAACAAAATCAAGCGCCACAAACTCATCGTAGACGTTAAGGAAAGGCTTACCAATTGCATCATTCCAAGTGTCGCTATCTGCCGGTATTCTGTCAGCATTTTTGAAGTCAATAGACCAAGAGCCATTAGCGCCAACTTTATCACTTCGTTCGCCAGCATCCAAAATACCATTACCTTTAAGCTTGCCAGTAACCGGATCTATCGACATGTTATCAACAAATACCGTACCTTGCTCCATATTGGTTCCTGACAGGACAGTACCCGTATAGTTGAGGTTTTGTAAAACATCAGCTTTGGTATCTAAGGTAAAGGCAGCTTGCTGCTGTGACACCACAATCGACTGGCCTGCACTATCTTTCGACTTTATCTGCATCTGGTAACGATACTCTTGGCCGTAAGTTTCCGGTAACTCCTTATCAGTCAGGCTATAAGTTAAGCCATCAGTGGTAGTTAATTTTGATGTTACATCTTCTTGAACTACCCACCCTTTGATAGGATCTTTAATATAGCGCAGGACCACAAGCTTTTCACCGGCTGCGGGGTTCAAAGTTTCATTCAAGGTAACATTAAGCGTCGGTGTGCGATCATTGGTCAAGCCTTGAGTATCACTTGTCGCACTCTCATTGACCACTACGCCTTGATACTTATAAGAAGCACCGGGCTTATCATAATTGCCACTATTTATCCCAAATGCAGAATCAGCATTATTATTTGAGCCAGGGACACTGAAATCATCCACCACTTCAAATGCTTTTATGACTGGTGGCACCCAGTTAATCGTTGCACCTGTACCATTGTTACCAGCAATATCTGTGTATTTATTATCATTTACCGTGATACTTGGTTTGGTAGTAGGGTCAGAATCATTGGTAAATTTAGCAGTCCAAGTTTTACCTCCATCATTAGTGCTCAATGCTCCAAGATTCCCGCCCACGACAGCTATATCTGCTGCCTTAAAGCCTGGAACTGGCTCTGAGAAAGTAAAAGTTATCTTAGCCTCAGCACCCGAATTCAGAATACCTTGAACGTCTGTAGTGATCACTAAGGTTGGGGCTATGGTCTCTACCGTAAAGCTTTCACCGTTAGCAGTAGCAATGTTGCCCGCAGCATCAGTAGCTGTGACTGTTGGCGTATACACGCCATCGGCCAATTCTGCTGGCGTTACTGACCATGTACCATCAGCTGCGACAGTAGTGGTTAACGTCTGGCCTCCTATCACAACTTTAATGCTATCGCCTGCGTCACCCATTCCGGTAAGGGTTGGGGTTTTGTTGTTAGTGAGGTTGTCAGTAGCTGATACGCCCGTGTCATTGGCCGCATCCGCAGGTAGCTGAACCGTTGGGGCAGTAATACTAGTGTCAACCGTAAAGGTCTCGGCAGTTCCCGCTTTACTATTACCCGCAGCATCTGTCGCTGTGACGGTTGGTGTGTACTTACCATCCGCTAATGCTGCTGGCGTTACTGACCATGTGCCATCAGCTGCTACCGTGGTGGTTAACGTCTGACCTCCAATCACGACTTTAATGCTATCGCCTGCGTCACCCGTTCCGGTGAGGGTTGGGGTTTTGTTGCTAGTAATGTTGTCACTTGCTGATACGCCAGTGTCATTGGCTGCATCCGAAGGCAATTGAGCGGTTGGTGCTGTAATGCTGGTGTCAACTGTAAAGGTCTCAGCAGTACCAGAGATGGTATTACCCGCAGCATCTTTCGCTGTGATGGTTGGTGTGTACTTACCATCCGCTAATGCTGCTGGCGTTACTGACCAAGTGCCATTGGCCGCAACAGTCGTGGTTAGGGTCTGACTGCCAATCACAACAGTAATCGTGTCACCAGCATCTCCCGTTCCGGTAAGGGTTGGGGTTTTGTTGCTAGTGATGTTATCACTCGCTGATACGCCCGTGTCATTAGCTGCATCCGCAGGCAATTGAGCGGTTGGCGCAGTAATGCTGGTGTCAATCGTAAATTCTTCACCATTAGCAGTAGCAATGTTGCCTGCAGCATCTGTCGCTGTGACGGTTGGTGTGTACTTCCCATCCTCCAATGCTGCCGGCGTTACTGACCATGTGCCATCAGTCGCTACTTTGGTGGTTAGTGTCTGACCTCCAATCACAACAGTGATGGTGTCACCTACATCCCCTGTTCCGGTAAGGGTTGGGGCTTTGTTGCTAGTGATGTTGTCACTCGCTGATATGCCAGTGTCATTTACTGAGTCTTCTGGCAGTTGAGCCGTTGGCGGTGTGGTTTGCATTACATCGCTATCAGTGGCTGTTAAGGTCTCGCCGTTGTTGTCCATGGCGGTCACCGTAGTGATGATCGTGCCATCAAGCAAGCCTGAGGTGTCGATGGCAGTCGTGGTGTAAGTGCCATCCGCTGCAACAGTCGCTATGCCTGTCACTTTGTTACCAGCGCTATCGGTTAAGGTTACGTTCACAACCGTACCCGCTTTCACATCGGTGCTGGTGCCGCTGACAATCGCATTGTTCGCTGCATTATCAATTACTGCATCAGCCGTTAAGGCGCCTTCAAGCACATCTTTGCTGTCGCTATCATTGGCGGTTAATGGCTGACCGTTGTTGTCCGTGGCCGTT
>NZ_JBVGQI010000015.1:0-597 GCF_058189395.1 Psychrobacter sp. CoH-33_TS_01 | reverse complement strand
CCTGCTTTGACATCCACACTAGTACCGCTCACATCCGCGCTTGCATCAGTGATGTCAGTGGCAACCGTTAAGGCGCCTTCAAGCACATCTTTGCTGTCGCTATCATTGGCGGTTAATGGCTGACCGTTGTTGTCCGTGGCCGTTACCGTGGTGGTGATTGTGCCATCACGTAACTCTGAAAGATCAACGCCTGTCACTTCATAGCTACCATCAGCAGCAACAATTGCGCTGGTCGTAACTGTTTTACCATCTGCATCCGTGAAGGTGATGTTGACGCTATTACCTGCTTTGACATCCACACTAGTACCGCTCACATCCGCGCTTGCATCAGTGATGTCAGTGGCAACCGTTAAGGCGCCTGCAGTGGCATCCATCTCTTCAGAGGCCGTGACGTCAACCACTTCACCGTTGTTGTCAGTGGCGGTAACCGTCGCTGTGATTTCCCCATCAACTAAGCCTGAGGTGTCAATTACACCCGTGTCATAGCTGCCATCAGCATTTACGATTGCTGTGTCAGTGACGGTGTTGCCTTGCGCATCGGTCAAGGTCACGCTCACGGTGGCCCCTGGCGCCACATCAGTGGTGGTACCAGTAACC
>NZ_JBVGQI010000014.1:0-44360 GCF_058189395.1 Psychrobacter sp. CoH-33_TS_01 | reverse complement strand
CACGCTCACAATGCTCGTGATTCGATGATAAATTGTACCAAGAACTCATGAGATTTATCATCAATCAAGATACAAGGGTGAGGTTAGCGAAGCGTAACCGAGCAATTAAGATTGATAACAACGGTGGGTTACATTTAAAAAACTTCTCTACGAGAGTTTTTAGAACTAACGCCATCCTATGTATTTTGTAGCAATCCTACGAGAATTCATGATTAATATTCTAGATTTTCCAGAATCCGTAGCGTGGGTAACACCCACGGAAAAGTTGAAGTTATCCTCCGTCAATGCTGGGCTAAAGCGCCAGCCTACATAGCACTTTTTAAGTCTGTGAATTTTCATCATATAGACCTACCCCGTTGTTTAAGCCAACGAAAATACAATCCAGTTTTGCAAAATAATGTCCCTCCCCCTGTTGTTAGAGGGAGGTCAGGAGGGGGTTAACACAGGAATGGAAGAACGTAACAATGGCCGCTATACTTAAAGCAACCTAATATGAATTCAGATATAGCTATAAACTGACAATTAATTTTAGTAACCTCTACAAACCTACAATTATTTTCAAGAGACACTCTCTAATGATTGAATTTGAGTGGGATGAACAGAAAAATGTTAGTAACCGCCTTAAACATCGCTTATCATTCGAAGAAGCGGCTCGCGTATTCTTTGATCCCTTTTTGTTTGCGCCGCCAAGATAGATTTGAGAATGGTGAAGAGAGGTGGCAAGCTATTGGTGAAGTGAATGGGGTTACTTTATTGCTAGTCGCTCATACTCAAAGAGAGGTGGAGGGTGGTGAAATCATCCGAATCATATCAGCACGACGTGCTACGAAAGCTGAAAGGAGATGTTATGAACATGGTTAGATATAAATCTAATGAACTTCCGTCTTTGACCGCTGAGCAAGAAGCAAACTTACAAAGACTGGCTACGCTTCCAGACAAGGATATTGATTTGTCTGATATACCGGAAGCGACAGGATGGTCTGGAGCCATTCGTGGCAGCATATTGTCAAATGACCCTACTACCAATGAAAGCCTTGTGAGTCCTAGTATTATTGCTAGATTCCAAGATAAAGCCAAAGAGACAGGTGGCAACTACCAAGATATGATTAATGATGCCTTAGAGGAGTATCTTTTAGATCATTAGGTTTATAAACCTCATAGCGCCATCCTTATGTATCTCCTAGTCCGTAACGTAGGTAACACCCACGGAAAAGTTGAAATTATTCTCCACCAATGCTGGGCTAAAGCGCCAGCCTACACAACACTCTTTTAAACCTCTGGGTTTGTACCGTATAGACCTAGCGCACCGCCTAAACCAATGAAAATACAATCCAGTTTTAAAAAAGAACATTCCTCCCCCTGTTGTTAGGGGGAGGCCAGGAGGGGGTTCTCTTAATTATTAATAAAAACCTCTTAAGTCAGTGGGTTTCCACCCAAGGAAAAAATTTCACCCCAACAATTAAAAACCACCCTAAGCCCTACTCCACCGACCAAATTTTAACTTAGCAAAGAAGCTTTTAAGTTTGCTCGAAAAGTCTAAACCTGCAACCTCCGGCGCCTCTTCCACATGATGTCTGGCCGCCAATATCGGCTGCTGCACCATTTTTTCGTGTTCACGATAAGCGCGCTCTAGGCTAATGCTCATAATGGCGAGGTTGGTCGGACGTGGCAGACAGCGATAAATCTGTCCCTTATTAATCAAATCAATGATCAGATGCGCGTCTTTAAATTCGGTCAGCATCAGCATCATAAGGTCGGGTTGGATGTTTTTTAGGGCATAGACGACCGGAGCAATATCCTCACCCCCTAAGCTCACATCAGCAATAGCAACGCCAAACCTCTCACGCTGCAGCAGTTCAGCCGCTTGCTCTAAATTGCTCGCCCAACTCACCTTGTAGCCCGGTGAGAAATGCTCCTTCATCTGCTTAAAGACCTCTTTATCATCGTCTAATATTAGAATATGTCGGTTGCGACTCATACTAACCGCTTCGTCTATTTCATGATCAATATCTTTAGTTTGTAGCGCGATTTCCGTGGCTTTATTGACTACTTTTTTGAGCTCATCATTTTGCCAGGGTTTAGTGATATAGCGATAGATCTCACCTTCGTTCACTGAGTCCACCACGGCGTTCAAGTCTGCATAACCAGTCAGCAGAATACGAATTGTATTGGGTGAAACCTCTCTGACCTCGCGCAACACTTCAGTGCCCTGCTTATCAGGCATACGCTGGTCGCTGATGACCACCAATACGTCATTATTCTGGACATAGTCAATTAACACAGCAGGGTCCGTCGTGATAAAGACATCATGGCTCTGACGAAAGTGCATTTTTAAGCTGCGTAAGATACGTTCTTCATCATCAATAAAAGCAATTTTAGGTTTTGACATGGGTAGACCTTTTTGATTTAAGTAGAGTAAAGAGATGACCACGTTAACCAAAGCTAATTTAGAGTTAGCATTAATAACGCGGCTGGTTATCGCTAAGCTTCAAATAGCGCCTTAGGGGCTTGCTGTGCCTGAGAAGACGTCTGAGCAACTGGTAGCGTCATCACAAACCTTGTGCCTTCACCGATGCTAGACTGTGCTTCTAGTTTGCCCCCATGTTGTTCCATAATTTCTGTAGAAATCGCTAACCCTAGACCCGTACCCTCGCCTGCTTTTTTGGTCGTGAAAAACGGCTCAAACATACGTGCCAATACTTCCTCAGCCATACCTTTGCCATTGTCGGTCACACTGATAGTCACGGTATGCTCATCTGCAAGCGCTGAAACGATTGTGAGCTGACCTTTTCTATCGCTAGGGATAGCTTGGGCAGCATTATTAAACAGGTTAAGCAGTACTTGGTTAATCTGCGAGGGGTTGCATTGCACCGGCGGTAAGTCACCTAATTCTGTAATCACATCCAAAGTCTTTAGATTATTACGCGCCATGACCAGCGAGCTATTGATACAGTCATTAATATCGATATCTTTAATCTTTGACTCATCGATTCGGGAGAAGTCACGCAGGCTAAGCACCAGTTCAGCGATTTGGTCGACCCCGAATAGACCATCATTGACCAAGCCTGCTAAATCTTCGCTGACCTCGTCTTCTTTGATTTCCGCACAGCATTGCAAGGTAGCAGTAATAGCAGCATCTCGCTCTTCTTGGCTAGCGTCTGCATCTTTTAGCACGGTTAATAATTGCTCAGTATGCTGAGTCAGCTCATCAAAGCGCGATAGATTTTCCCCGACCAACTCCATGTTACTGCGAACATAACCTAACGGCGTGTTCACCTCATGCGCCACGCCAGCCACCATTTGTCCTAGCGTTGCCATTTTTTCGGAACGAACCAGCTGGACTTGTGAGGCTTTGAGCTCATCCATAGCTTGTTGTAAGGCTTGCGTTCTCTCCACGACCTTTTTCTCTAGCAACACATTAATCTCGGCAAGCGCTCCTTCGTTTTCCACGACACGGTCAATCAACTGATTGGTCTGCTCACTGATAATTTGGATTTCACTCACATTGGATGTCGGTAGTTTATGTGCGCCTAACTGTTGATATTGCTTGCGTTCAATCAAGGCACCCATATCTGCTACAGCTTCTGCCATATGGCGTAGCGGTCGAGTAAAGTAGTTACGGAAAGCCCAAGCCGTCATGAGTAGGATAGGGATAAAGCCGAATAGCATGTAGCGCAGTAGTTGGTTAGACAAACCATTTGCCACACTCGTTAGCGCGCTGTCTGGCTTAACGATGACCATCTTCCAATAAGTGAAGGGCATGCGGAAGATAAAGGCGGTAGACGGCTGTTTCAAAATAAGGTCGTTAGGGACGGCCACAGTATCTACCAAATGACTTTCAACAAAGTTCATCGATTGCTTGCCATTGAGCAGCAATAGTGCTGAAAGCAATTTAGATTCTTGCGGGCTAATTTGACCCGCATTGGTAGTACTGACAATGCTATTGGCTGCGAAGTTATAGCGACTCTCATCGGTCGCAATGGCTTTATCCAACAAGTCATCATTGATGGCCATTAAGTGTTCAGCGATAGGGGCAAAACCGGGCTGTGCTTTGGCGAACGCCTCGACACTTAGCATCTCGCCTTGTGGATTGGCACGCGACTCATAAGTGATTAAGGACTTATCAGGAAAAGTTAAAAAGCGGTTGTCCAAGTCGATCAAAAAGACATAACCCCCTACTTTCTTTCGCCACACTTGCATAGCGGCATCGAGATTATCTAAGATAAGGTTGAAGGAGATGACCCCATCAAACGCCTGATTGCGACTGTTATACAGCGCTTTCGCACAGGTCATCATAGGAGATTTGGTGGCTGGGTCAATATAGGCGCGGCTCCAAACACAGTGGTCATGGCGTGCATAGAGCGCAGGGATATACCACGAGTCACGATAGTAAGGGTTAAACACGGTCTCTTTGGCGTTATAGCGCTCCGTGCGCTGCATCACCCCTGAGTTATCTCGCGCCCAGACAAAGGACTGACGCTCTTGACCAGATTGATACATATTTGGATCAAACCACACCCCGCCGCCCACGATATTCTTGTCCGTTTGATTCATCAAGTTCCCTAAGGTATCTTGATAAATAGCTTGGTCTTTTGGCAGGCCACCGCTGATAGCGCTGGTGGCCTTGGCTATACCATCTACGCGACTAATATTCGCCATAATACTGTTGATAACTTCGTTACCAATGCCTTCGATAGACTCTGAGGTCATGGCAACGACACGCGGTTTGGCATAGGTCTCAATGACCCAATTCACCATCAACGTAATCAACATAAAGGCCAACGCTAAGATTACTAGCATACGGGTGGTAATACTGCCAAAGCGCTTGGCAATACTCGTGGGACTGATCTGTCTCATGTGTTTTGACCCTATTTAGGAGCTACTGGGTCACCTATCGCTAGGTAGACAATCAACACTGTTCAAAGTCCATGTCAAGCAGGCTGACCGTGCTAGCAGTGATGCTGAGCCGCAGCCGTTATAATTAGGCGTCAGGGTAAAGGGTAAATATGACAGTTTGATGATAGAAGGTAGATTAATAAAAACGAACGGCAAAAAAATATCGCACAATTTTAATTGCACGATATTCGTCCGTTCATCTGTTAATTGTTAGCTGCCACTAGCTAGTCATAAAGTTTAGGTTAATTTTTCCCATACTTTATTTAAGCGTTTTGGCGAGACCGCACTTCGGGTCTTCATCGGTTGCGCAAACAATTGAATGCGATACTCTTCGACCAACCAACGGTACTCACTGATTTTTTCGTCAGCGGCACGGCCAGCAAGGCGCTCCATATGCACGTCCAACTCATAGACCGCATCCAAGTCGTTATCTAGATTGTGCTCAAGGCGATCAATACGAATCTCCAATGCCTCTAAATAGCGCGGATACTGCTGCCAATGCTCAAAGTCCATGCGATAGACGAAATCAGACAAGTGTAGGTCTTCTAACTGATCTTCAATATCGTCAATAGACTCCCCAAATATTTCACGGTCTAACATCAATAAGCGCTGACGGATACGTTGCCAACGAGTATAGACGTTTTTCAGCAGCTTAATAATGGTCTGACCTTCAAGTAAGAAGTTATCTAATACCGACTTAGCGGTCTGCGCATAATCCGCCTCACTCATCGGCAGCTTATCCGCCAAGATTTCGGTCAGTTTATCCGCATTGTCTGGCAGTATATCTTGATGGTCAAAACGTGTGGCATGGGTTTCAAGCGCTGCATCTAAGGTCGCATCGACAAGGATAGTTTTTAACTTGTCCATATTGCCGAGTGGTGCAAAAGCCAACTTAAAGGCATTATCCACTTGATTAGTCAGCTGCTTTTGCTTGGCACCCAATTGCGACTTGATTAGCGTTAGCACCCCTTTACGATGCGCTTTAAGGGCAGCATTCACATCGGTAAATTGATGAATAGAGACCGCTTCACCCGCCTCATCAGCGACTAAGGCAGCAAACTGCTTCATCACCACGCCCGCACTATGACGGTTTTTGCTAAATCTAAAGTGCTCAGGGAAGCTCGTATGCATGCCGTGCATATCGGCTTCGCTCATCAAGGCTTGGCTGGTCTCGCTAGCATGGCGAATCTGCAAGGTCTCTAAGTCGCGACCTTTTTCAATCAGACGGTTTTTATCATCGACCACACAGATTTGCGGTTGCAGGTAGCGATCGATACTCGACGGATTAAAGTCTTTTGGCGTTAATCCCACAATACCGCGGCGCTGCAAGGCTTGGCACAACTGCTTGAGCAGACCGACTTGTTGGCTATTCTGCTGCTGATACTCTAACTCATCGAATAAACTGTCCGCCGTATCGGGAATCGGGACAATTTGACGACGGATATCTTTCGGCAGTGAGCGCAATAGCTGTAGCACCAACTCATAGCGCCAACCTGGTACGCCCCAAAGTAACTCTACGGCATCCAACTGCGGCAAAGCGGCTAATGGTACGCGAATGGTCACACCATCGTCTTCACTCGCTGGATCAAAGACGTATTTTAAGGGTAATTTTAAATCTCCCAACTGCCAGACTTCTGGAAATTCACCAGTAGTCGGTGCGGCTTCGTTAAGGACATCCTCGTCAGTGAAGAACAGAAACTTACTGTCCGTCGTCTCCACTTCCGCGCGCCAGTCTTCAAAGGCCTTACGGCTAGCGATATGCTCAGGAATCTTATGATCGTAAAACTGATATAGCGCTTCTTCATCTACTAGCAAATCACGACGGCGTAATTTGTCCTCGATGCGCTCAACCTGGGCAATCTTATCCATATTGTGCTGTAAGAAAGGCGCTTGGCGACCGAAGTTACCCGTAACCAGACCATCGCGAATGAAGATTTCGCGGGCTTCCTCAAGGTTTACCTGCTCGTAGTTGGTCAATTGCTTGGCTATAACGATAAGGCCGAACACGCTAATCTGCGCATAGGCTTTCACGCGGCCCGACTTCTTCGACCAATGCGGCTCAAAGTAATGGTATTTAACCAAATCGCCTGCCGCCGAGATAATCCACTCCGGCTCAATTTTCGCGACTGTACGCATAAATACTTGCGAGGTCTCGACGATTTCAAACGCCATGACCCACGGTGGCACTTGTTTAAACACCGTACTGGCTGGGAATATCTTAGCTTTTTGCTGACGAGCGGCCAGATACTCACCACGGTTTTCCGTTTTATGAGCAATAACAGATAGCAGCCCTGTAAGTAGCGCACGGTGCAGATTGGCATACCTGACTGCGCGTTGTTCCTCATCCACACTATCGATGAGTATCAATTCCGCCGCTGAGCTGTTGTTGTTTTTAGCATTGCTTTTAGCGTTAGTTTTAGCTGGCGTGTCCGTGAGTTTTAATTCCGTGACCATCTGCTCGAGTTGGCGATAGGTTTTTTGCCATTCTCGCAGTCGCGGAAAGCTCAAATAGTTCTTTTTGGCGAATTGCTTACGCTGGCTGCTGGATAATTTATTGCCATCTTTATCCGTCTCAAAGACGCTCTTCCACAAACTTAAGTAGAATAAGAAATCCGAGTCCTCTTGACGGAATACCGCATGTCTTTGATCCGCTTGAGCACGTTTTTCTGCTGGGCGTTCACGTGGGTCTTGTACCGCTAATGCCGCCACGATAATCAGCATCTCGCGCATACAATCAAAGTCACTACCGGCGACTAACATGCGTGCCAGCCTTGGGTCAATCGGCATCCGCGCCATCTTTTGACCGGTGCGCGTCAGCTTGATCTCATTCAGGGTCTGTTTGCTAATTGGTTTTTGACTGTCGCTATTTTTCGCAGTAATAGCACCCAATTCATCGAGCAACTTACGACCATCTTTAATCAAGCGGCTGTCTGGCGGCTCAATAAAGTCAAAGTCATCGACACTGCCTAGACGCAAGCTTGCCATTTGTAGGATGACGGACGCTAGGTTGGTACGTAGAATCTCAGGCTCGGTAAATTCAGGACGGCTGGTAAAGTCTTCCTCAGAATACAAGCGAATACAGACACCGGGCGCCACACGACCACAACGGCCTTTACGCTGATTTGCTGCGGCTTGGGAAATCGCTTCAATGGGTAAGCGTTGGACGCGTGAGCGATACGAGTAGCGAGAGATACGCGCAAACCCTAAATCGATGACGTAGCGGATACCAGGTACGGTCAAAGCAGTCTCTGCCACGTTGGTCGCGATAACGATGCGGCGACCTCGACCGGATGGCGAGAAAATACGCTGCTGCTCTGCATAAGTTTGCCGGGCAAACAATGGCAAGACTTCAGTATGGCGCGGGCCATGTCTTACCAATACTTCTTGGAGCTCACGGATCTCCGCTTCAGTAGCGGCAAAGATAAGGATATCAGCTTGTGAAGGATGACCTTTACTATTGGCATCTTCAAAGCACTCTTCGACAGCGGCTACGACAGCACGCGGTAGATTGTCTTCGAAGTCATCATAGCTATCATCATCTGAGCTGGTGACCGGCTCATCAGTCAACGGACGATAGCGGACTTCCACCGGATAACTGCGCCCTTCCACATCAATAACTGGCGCATTAATAGTCCGTTTGGTCCGAGCATCATAATGCGAAAAGTATTCGCTAAAGCGCTGAGTATCGAGCGTCGCCGAAGTAATAATTACTTTTAGGTCAGGACGCTTGGGCAGTAAATTCTTCAGATAGCCCATGATAAAGTCAATATTAAGACTACGCTCATGCGCTTCATCGATAATGATAGTGTCGTATTTGGTGAGGAAGCGATCGTGACCTAATTCAGCTAGTAAGATACCATCCGTCATCAATTTAACGACTGATTTTGCAGTGCCTTGCTCATTAAAGCGAATCTTAAAGCTGACCGTCTCCCCTAGCGGCTCACCTAACTCTTCAGCAATACGGTTAGCGACACTTCGAGCAGCCAGACGTCGAGGCTGCGTATGGCCGATCTGACCGGTAATCCCGCGACCCGCCAGCATAGCCAGCTTAGGCAACTGCGTTGTCTTACCCGACCCGGTCTCACCCGCTACAATAATGACCTGATGGTCTAAGATAGCCTGTACCAAATCTTCGGCACGTTGACTCACCGGTAGGTCGTGGTTAAGTTTTGCTGCTAAATTCTCTGGGATACTATCAATACGCTCTTGCACCGCTTGCTGCGAGCGTTGTTTTGCCTTGTCGTATTGGGCTTGTTTGTCGGCGAGCGTTTTTTGTTTATTATGGTCTTTACTCTGTTCACCTTTTTTATGAGCCGGCTTGCGGTTTGCCTCACGCTTTAGGTCACGTTCTAGGCGGGTTAAGAAATGTCTGTCTTTCGCCAATACGGGCAAGTCAGCCAACTGCTGGTAATTGGGCATAGTGATAGCGTTAGAGGGATTGACTATTGAATTATCATATTCAGCTGTGGACGCTACCACCGATGAACCTTCTGCTGGTAAACCCATATCTTGGGCAGCAGTCGTGGTTTTATCAGTAGCATTCGAGCTTGTTGTCGAATTAATTGTTGCATCACTGTTTGCATCGATTGTAGTTGCCTCAGCGGCGGTATCATTTGGCATATTTGGTAAGGTTTCCGGAGCAGAATCAGGCATTGGCTTAGGCTATTTTAATTTTATAGGTGGGTAGAATATGAGGGTGAATGGCGACAGAATCAAGGCAAACCCCTTTATCTGGCTATGATAGATAATGGTTAGGCCGGCAAGTATATAGATAAAGAACTGAACCCAGAATTTTTTCTACCATTAGATGACGATGAATTAGCACTATGGGAACAATAGGTTAAACCACCAAAAATTTATCCAGCACCGCCTGAATACCAAACTCCTCGATAGAGCCTGTGACCAAATCAGCCCGCTCAATCAATGCCGGTTGACCATCGCCCATCGCCACACCACAACCGACCAAATCAAACATTTCTAAATCGTTCATACCATCGCCAAAGGCCATGGCATCGGCAACTGCTATCCCATAGTAATCACAGACATCTTGTACCGCCCGCGCCTTGGAGGCATCCACTGGAATAATATCAGCGCCCATATTATGCCAATGCACCAGCTTTAAGCCGTATTTAGTAAAGTCGATATGTTGCATTTTATCGGTTTCAGTTTTGAAAATCACCGAACACTGATAGGTAGCATTGGTCTTGTAGAAATCAGGATCGACAATAAAATAGCTACGCTCTACCATCATAGCTTTGATGCGCTCATGCGCCACTGACCAAGCAATATAGTCTGTAGAATCAAGTTTATAGACGACCTGCTCCTGCTGACAGATTTGTACGATTTGCTCGGCTTGCGCTAGCGTCAAAGGATAATGCTGAATCACAGCCTCGTCGCTACGTTGCGGGCTTACCTCTGCATCGTCATCCTCGTGGTAATGCTTGCAAAAGCTATACTGACCATTCATACAAATAATAGCGTCGAGCACCCCTCTATCATGCAGGTCCAGAATATCGTCTGGCAGCATGGGCTTGGCGCGACCTGTGGCTATCACCAGTTTGATATCAGTGTCTGCTAGCGCTTCTAAAGTCGCTTGGTTATGCGGGGCAATAATGCCATCACGGCTTAGGGTATCGTCTATATCAAAAAAGATGATTTTGGGAGTAAATAAATGGCTCATAAAAGGTTTTCTTCTTCAAATTCATTAAATTAACTGGATTTTTTATTACTTATTTATACTATTACTTGAGTATTTACTTGAGTACTTTTTACTAAAATGAAAACGGCCTAAATGCCGCTTTGACTCTGTTGCCTTAACTATGCTCACTTAATTTGAGCTGTCTACTCGCTACTGGTGATAATCACCTGTTGTTTCTCAGCCGCGGTGTTAAAGAAAGTCTGTAACTTTTGCAGTTGCAGCATAGGAAAAGGCAAATGTAGCGACAGTATTAACCGCTCAAACGCGACCATCTCATCGGCCAAGACCTGAGCAATATCCGGTTGAATCTGCGGCTGCTCATAAAGATTATCAATCAACCAAGTCAGTTGCGGAAACTTAGCATTATCATGCACCTGATAAAGAGTGGACACTAAATCATCTGGGATTTGGCAGCGCGTTCTGCGAATCAGGCCGTTTTTATAATACATATTAAGAGCCATATTATGACAACTTCCTTAAATTCTTAATGCTTAAATATCCGATATAGACCTTATCTTCTCTCGACTCTATGCCTGTCGTATCCGCGGTGATTTGCAAGGCTCCTGTGGGCAGCAACTCATTGACGTTATAAATCTCATCGATATCCACTTGATGCTTATCATCTATATGTGAGGCAGCATCAAACGGCGTATCTTTATCTTTAAAGCTGTATTTTTTATAGAAAGCACTTTGCTTGGCTTGTTTAACAGCCTCGGCTTGGGTCGGCGCCACGATAAGCAGCTTATGGTGGTATTCTTCAAAATCGCCGGGCAGATAACCGCCCAAATTAATAAAAAACAGCTTTAAGTCTGTGGCGTCATCTACTGTGCTTTCATGAGGATCACTTGACTCTGCTGTAGCCAGCCAATCAATACGATAGCCATCCACACGGGTCACGGCACGATAAGAGTCCACATGCCATTTATTGCTCACTTCTGGCCAATGCTCATTGATAGCAGGAATAAGCTCAACTAAGTCATCAGCTATGCCAAAGAACATATCGTGCTGCTCAATCAAACGGCCTTTGGGTCGACCACCGAGCTGAACCATAAAAAGTGTGGGCATACTGCCTCCATGACTACTGTGCTAATTTTTATTAATAACAAATTTATATTATTCAGAAATTCTAACGGTTATAGCGGGTGAAGTCCGTCAAAAAACGTTACTAAGCCTTAAGACAGAGTAATGTCTATATGAATAGCCACATAACTAGATAGGCGCAATAGCCCAGCTAGATTGAGGCGCTAAGGGAAATTATGAAGCAAAAAAATACGACCCGATACGGCCGTATTGAATCATTAACTCAATAAAACTAATCCAATAAAATAGTTAAGAACTATTGTGTCACTTAATCATCGTGTATTGCTTAATAACTGCGTGTCATTTACTACCTGACGCGCCGGCACTAATTGACTCACCGTCTAAAAATGCTTTGGCAACTGCCGCTGTGGCTATAGCATCCTCTTCTTGCGGCACATGCCCTAAGTCCGGAAACATCACCAGCTGACTGCCTTTAATATCTTGATGAAAAAGCTCGCCATTCTCCGGTGGGATGAGATCATCTTGCCCGCCCCAGAGGATTAAAGTTGGTGCGGCGATATCTTTGATACGTGCTTGCTGTCCTGGACTATCAAACTCACGCATCCGCCGGCCTAACGCACCTCGGTTACCTGCGCGTAGAGTCAGCTCATAATAGCGGTTGACCAGCTCATCGGTGACCTTAGTATCATCGGCGTAGACGCTAAGCAAACTTTTCTTTACGACCGAGCGTGGTAATACTCGTTTAATGAGCGGGTCAAGCTTAGGATATTTCGCCAGTTTAAAGCCAATCGGTACGTGTTTGGGGGTGGCCGGATACCCCGCAGCATCGATTAAAATCAGCTTATCGACCCGCTCAGGATAATTGACGGCGCTGAGCCAAGCCACTTTGCCGCCTAGTGAATTACCTACGAAGCTGGCACGAGTAACGTGCAGCTGATCCAATACCTGCATGACGAAATCCGCGTAATGATTGCTATGGTAGCTCTTAGCCTTATCTGCAAAAGGTCCCGTCAAGCCAAAACCAGGCAAATCCATACGGATAACACAATAATCCTTATCCAGCTGCTCCGCCCACCCATTCCAAGTGTGGAGACTGGCGGAGGTACCGTGCAATAACACTACGACAGGCGGCTCAATACCAACTGGACCTACATGTTTAGTAGTCTTGTTATTTTTGAGCTGTTGGCATAATCCAGATTGCACCACATGGGCTTGGGTGCCTGCTATGTCTATGAACTCACTGCCAGGCAATTGCCACTGCGACAGGTCAGCCACACTACGGTCGGGTGCACGCAACAGCGCGAACGCTAGCGCAGCTATCACCACAATACTGAGTAATAGACCTAAGAGTATGGAGCTGAGCCGTCGTAGCATGTTTGGGCGTCCCTGAGTATGTTAGTGCCACTATGGCCAGACTAATATAGTCAATTCATTCAATATTGGCTATAGAGTCACTAGGGTGTGTCCTTAATTAACGACAATAGCACGAAAAATTTGGCATAAAAAAAGGCAATGGTGCCGCCGCGAATGCAGCCAACAACCATTGCCTTATTTAAACACTATACACTCAGCCCAGTAAAGCACACTGATGTGCGCCTCAGTAAAACCTAGGTGAGCGTACAGTAACTAGCTCTAAACTACGCCGTGAAAGGCTTTACGATTAAACCAACTCTAGCAAGCTGGCGTTACCACCGATAGCTGTAGTATTAATCGTCTTCACGCGCTCAGTGACAAAGCGATAGAGGTAGTCCGGTGTCAACATCTCACGGCAGCCACTAACGTCAGTGACCGCAATCATTTGCGTCAGGATACCATCGGTTTTAGCCAGCTCAGACGCTAGCTCTTGCATCTCTGCAGGGGTCCCCACAGCAGCGACTTGAGCTAGACGATCCATGTGCAGCAAAATAGTGGTCTGCGAGTCATTAGCAATGCTAATCACATCTTCTTTAATACCGGCATTGTACAAGATATCCACCACTTCTACGCAGATTTCAGGCTGACTAGGATAATGTAAAATCACCTCATTACCGGCCAACAGCGCTGCTACCATCTGCCCTAATACCGGCAAAGTTTTGGCATTTTCTGTCCCGATGACCATAGTCTTGCCACGAGCGTCTAGGTATAAGTCGTTGGACTCGCCGGTCGCGCCATTCATAGCCATTACGGCATCTAGCTTAGGCGCTTGCTCAAGCAGATGGGCGAATAAGCGCTTAGCTTTATTAGCGTTACCCGTAAGTAGTGCTAAACGCGGGCTAGCCGCTTGCAAAAATGCCGTACGATCAGTGGCACTCAGTAAACGCCATTCTTCACAGATTTTTGCATGATTTTTTTTGAATTCGGTCGCCATAATAAGGCTCCTATTAAATTAGCAATAATAGAGTTAAGGGTCTGTAGACTATCTACGCCTCTTCCCAACGCATTAGGCGTGCCACATAATGAGGACCACCCGCTTTAGGACCCGTACCTGACAGGCCACAACCACCAAAAGGCTGGACATCGACTACTGCACCGATCTGGTTACGGTTGATATAGGTATTACCCACCATCGCACGGCGTTCGATATGCTCAGCCATACGCTCGATACGGGTATGAATACCTAAAGTTAAGCCAAAGCCCGTCGCATTGATGGCATCGATTAAGTTATCCATTTCACCAGCTTTATAGCGTAATACGTGCAAGATAGGGCCGAAATGCTCACCCGCAATCACATCGATACTCTGCACTTCAATAGCGGTAGGTAAGACATAAGTCGCTGACGCCTGCTCGCTAGCCGCTTCTGCGCCCAGTGCGGTTTGCGCAATAATAGTCGCAGTAGGTTCTGCTTCCATACGGGCGATATGACGCTCTAGGCCCTCTTTGGCATCCTGATCAATGACCGGACCCACATCGGTAGTGATGGCTAACGGATTGCCCACCACCAGCTCGGCCATATGCCCTTGTAACAATTCGATAATGCCATCTGCAATATCGTCTTGTACGCATAAGATACGGCAAGCTGAACAGCGCTGGCCTGCAGAGCCAAAGGCAGATAATACTGCGTCTTGAACCACTTGCTCTGGCAAGGCGGTTGAGTCAACGATCATGGCATTCTGACCACCGGTTTCAGCGATGAGAATAGGCAATTCTGCTGAGGTGCTGGCCGTAGCTCGCTCCGCATTTAAGCTTTGGTTAATACGCTGCGCAGTCTGGGTCGAACCGGTAAAGATAACGCCAGAGATATGGTCTGCTGCCGTCAATGCGCCACCGACTTCACCACCACCGATTACCAACTGCAAGGCACTGTGAGGCACACCCGCTTGGTACATAAGCTGGGCGGCAAAGTAAGCAATCAGACTGGTCTGCTCAGCAGGCTTAGCCACGACCGTGTTACCGGCAGCTAATGCGGCGACCACCTGACCGGTATAAATCGCTAATGGGAAGTTCCAAGGGCTAATACAGACAAAGGTACCGCGCGCTTTAAGTCGCTGAGAGACCGTTTGACCATTTAGATCAGTAAAGGTATTAACATCAGCCTCTAAACGCTCGGCTTCATCGGCATAGAAGCGACAAAAATCAACGGCTTCACGAATCTCATCGATGCTGTCTTGCATGGTCTTGCCAGCTTCTAACTGACATAACGCCATGAATTCTGCATAGTTTTCTTCAAACAGATCGGCAATACGGCGTAGGATACTAGCACGCTCAGTGGCCGGTACTTGTTGCCAGTTTTCTTGTCCAGCGATGGCCGCAGTCACCGCTTGACGCGCCTGTTCTGCATCAGCGTAATGGGCTTGCCCAACGAGCACATTATGATTCCATGGCGCCCGCACTTCTTGACTGTTTTGCGTATTGGTATCGGTAGCACCATCAATGACAGAAGCCGCCGTCCAAGTGTTCGTCAAGTAGCTATCAATAGCCGCTTTAAACGGAATCCATTGTGACTCTACATAGATGTTGGGACCAAAACTCGCCTGACGGTCGCCATAAACATTTAATGGTAGTGGGATTTGCGGGTTATGCAAGGTCGCATTGGCCGTTAGCTTGTCATACGGATGTATGGTTAGCTTTTCAATAGGATAAGATTTGTCTAATAGCTGATGGACAAACGAGCTGTTGGCACCATTCTCTAACAAACGACGCACCAAATATGGGAGCAAGTCTTTATGCGCGCCTACTGGAGCATAGATACGTACTGGGATTTGATAGGTCTGCAAGATATGGTCATACAACGCATCGCCCATACCATGCAAGCGCTGAAACTCAAAGTCTCTGTGCGTGCTCATGGTCATAACCGAAGCTAAAGTATGCGCGTTATGGGTAGCAAACTGTGGCCAAATCAGACCGCGTAGATGCTCACTTAATAGGAATCTAGCGCAGGCAAGATAAGCACAATCGGTGCCTTCTTTACGGGTCCATACCGGATAGCCAGACAGCCCTTTTTGCTGTGCCAGTTTAATCTCTGTATCCCAATAAGCGCCTTTGACCAAACGTAGAGGGATACGGTCACCCACTTCTCTAGATAGGCTAGCCAACCAAGCAAAAATAGCAATAGCGCGCTTAGAGTAACCCTGCACGACTAAGCCCAAGCCATCCCAACCAGCAGTGAGCGGATCACGGTATAGCGATTCAAAAAGTTTTAGTGAAATCTCTAGGCGATCGGCTTCTTCTGCATCGATACTCAGATCCACATTCACTTCGCGAGCAGCTTCAATGAGCAGCAAGCAACGCTGACGCAGCAACCCTAAAACTTGTGCTTCTTGAGTGGCTTCATAGCGCGGATGCAAGGCAGACAGCTTGATAGAGACTGACGGCTTCGGCATACCTTCGTTGACTTTGATACTGGCCGTGGCTTTAATCGCATGCAGGTAGTCAGCAAAGTATTTTTCGGCATCTTTATTGGTAATCGCCGCTTCACCTAGCATATCAAAGGAATAGGTATAGCCTTTTTTGCGGTACGGTTGGCTATTGCGGTTGGCGTCTTCGATAGTTTCGCCTAACACGAACTGATGGCCCATGATACGCATGGCTTTTTGCATGGCCGCACGGATGACTGGCTCACCCATTTTTTTGGTCATGCGGTCTAAAAAGCCACTGGCGGTCGTGCTCTTATCAATACTGACCACACGGCCGGTCATCATCAAGCCCCAAGTGGAAGCATTGACGATGAAACCGTTGTTGTCTTTTAAGTGTTTTTTCCAATCGGCGACGCTCATCTTGTCTTGGATCAGCGCATCAGCTGTCGCATTATCTGGCACACGAATCAGCGCTTCGGCCAGACTCATCAGCAAGATACCTTCTTGGGTATCCAAGCTATATTCTAGTAATAGCGAGTCGACCATTTTGACGGCTTTGTCATTTTGGCGGACATGGCTGACCAGCTTTGCGGTCTGGTCAGAGATCGCCTGTTTTTCCGCATCTGTAGGCTTGGCCAGCGGCAATAATTGGCTGAGCCAAGTAGCTTCATCCACGCTATATAACGGGGAGACACGGGATAACAAAGTCGCAGGACTCTGCTCAATATAGGCAGGGTTTAATAACTCTACTGGCGAAAATAATATTGGGTTTTTGGGGGTGAATTGCTCGATTGGGGGCATACCGACTCCATGCTTAGTCAATAAATAACATAAGGTTATATTTAGTTGCCCTTTTAGAAGTCTTTATACTCAAACAAAGTTTTTCATAATAGATACACTCACCCAAGTATTTGCGAAAGCAATGGGAACAAGAGTATTAACAGAGCACTGTCGATTTGAGCAATAACGATAGATAAAAAGGCAATTAAACAACATAGTCAATCAAGATGAATGTGCCAATGTCAGCCAGATACGGGGCAGTTGGCTCACTGAGCCTATGGCACGCGCAAAGGGGCTAAAAATAGCCGTCTCATACAGTAGATCAACGTAAGCGGCATTAACGCCTTCTTCATGGTGATAGTGAATACGGGGGAACATAACGCAGATTAAGTCGGTATAGGTGAGAACAGCTACCAGTACAGACTTAACAGGTAATGTAATTAGCGAATTAACGCTAAGGTATTATTTCACTGTCAGAAAAACCTCTTCGGCTCTAAGGACTGGGTACTGCTACCTCGTCCAGTTGAGGTGATGCGCTTAACTGACCGCATAGTATCACGAAAATTCTAGTCAAACTATACGTTATATGCATAGTCGCTAAAAAATATTTAAATTTTTTTCACACCTAGGCTACACCCCCCTAATAGCAATACTTGTAGCGAATAAAAAAGCCCCCTATCAACCACAGTGACAGAGGGCTTCCTAGCATACTAACAGGGCTTTTGGCAAAGCTTATAAGAAAATAATTTTAGCCAATAATACCGCGCTTAATACCCAAACCGCGATACTGATTTCATTAAATTTACCCGTGGCCGCTTTGATGACCGTATAAGTAATAAACCCAAGAGCAATACCATCTGCAATTGAGTAAGTTAGCGGGGTAAACAATAACACCACAGCTGCAGGAGCGGCTTCGGTAATGTCTTCCCAATCGATTTCTTTTAGTGAGAACATCATTAAGACGGCCACGTAAAAGATAGCACCAGCAGTCGCATAGGCAGGAATCATACCGGCCAATGGGGCAAAGAATAAGCTGAGTAAGAACATTACCCCAACCGTCACCGCCATTAGACCCGTACGACCACCAGAGGCTACCCCTGAGACACTCTCAATATAACTGGTCGTTGAGGAAGTGCCTAGCATAGCCCCAGCCACTGTGGCTGTAGAATCCGCCAGTAAAGCTCGGCCCATATTAGGGATTCTGCCATCTGCACCAATCAAGCCCGCTTTGGTGGTAATCCCCACCAGGCTGCCTGTAGTATCGAATAAATCAACAAATAAGAAAGCAAAGATAACCGCAATCATACCTACGTTAAAGGCACCTGCGATATCCAATTGCATAATCGTTGGCGCAATGCTCGGTGGCATCGACATAATACCGCCGAACTGCGTTTGACCAAATATTAAGCTGATGATGGCAATAATCAAAATACCGAGAATCACCGCACCAGGCACACGTTTATGCGCTAAGGCTGCGATGATGAAGAAGCCTAAAGCGGCCATAGCCGGGCCAAAAGACGTCATATCCCCTAGCATGACCAAGGTGGACTCACGAGCAACAATAATACCTGCACTTTGTAAGGCAATAAACCCTAGGAAAGCCCCGATACCTGCGACGATACTCTTTTTCAAAGTACCCGGAATAGCATCAATGATCCATTCGCGAATCTTAAAGAGACTCAATAGGATGAAGACACACCCTGATAAGAAGACCGCGCCAAGAGCCGTCTGCCAAGTGTAGCCCATACCTAGGACGACGCCATAAGTAAAAAAGGCGTTCAGCCCCATTCCTGGTGCTAACGCCACGGGTAGCTTCGCAAATATACCCATGATAAAACAGCCAACCGCTGCTGCTAGACAGGTCGCAACGAAGACCGCCCCTTTATCCATGCCGGCTTCTGCCAAGACATTCGGGTTAACAAAAATGATATATGCCATGGTCAGGAAGGTCGTAATCCCTGCCATCACCTCGGTTTTAACGGTGGTATTGCTGCCATTAATCCCAAAATAACGTTCAATTGCATTCATAAGTGACGCCTAGCTTTTATTAAATTAGTCAAACAATACAACTGCAAGGATGGTTTCGCAGCCAGTGTATTAAGGATGGGTAACAAATAGTAACATAACGTTGGAATAATTGAGATAAATAAATTGTGCGCCTTTCAGCCACTGCTGGGTCTAAAAATACTGTAAACCTATACGTTATACTATCGGTCTCAACTTACTTACTGATTTCTGTCTTAAGGATATAAAAGCGCGCCATTATACAAACATTTTGCCCGCTTGTACGCACTATGACTGGTTAGATTAAATATCATAGCCACCTTAATCCTATAAGCCATTTGTATGCCAGCTATCTACAAACTATCTATATATACAAGCTATCTGCAAAATATAGGCCAATTAACTGCTACCGCTTTTATTAGGCATGGTAGTACAATACGCGACATAATAGTCGGCATAATCTGAGTCTATGCATATTTATAGATGACGCTGTCTTTATTTAGCAGTACACTAGCCGGTTGCTATTTGGTTTATCCTTTATCCTGATTATTGCTTTACCCAACCCCTCTCAAAAGTGAGCTTTTGCATGCCTGAATCGTTAAATATCATTGAGCTGATTACCCAAGCTAGTTTGTTGGTACAGATCGTTATGGGGCTATTATTACTGGCCTCACTGCTGTGCTGGGTGATGATCTTTCGCTTAAGTGCGCGGCTAGGTACGGCCAAAAACTTTGACCAACAATTTGAGTCTTGGTTTTGGTCCGGAGAGGACTTGGCAAAATTGTACCAAGGCGTCCAGAACTCGCCAGACCGTCAAGGGCTTGAGCAAATATTCTATGTGGGCTTTTCAGAATACTTGAAGATGCATAAAAAGCGTCAACCTAAGCCCGATATTATCGATGGCGTCGAGCGTAAATTACGCGTCGGTCTGGGTCGTCAACAGCACTTGCTAGAAAAAGGCCTGCCTACCCTCGCCAGCATCGGCTCGGTAGCGCCTTATGTGGGTCTATTCGGTACGGTGTGGGGCATCATGAATGCCTTTTTGGGATTGTCGCAGACCGAACAAGCGAGCCTAGCTGCCGTAGCCCCTGGTATTGCAGAGGCCTTGATTGCTACAGCTATGGGTCTATTTGCCGCTATTCCAGCCGTGTTGGCTTATAACCACTTTACCGCCAAAGCCAACAGTATCTATGACTCACGCGCGCTATTTTGCGAAGAGATGACGGGGATGCTACTACGTGAGACCGCAGCCACGCCCGCTCCTGTGGCCCAAGCTGTCCCACAAGAGCAACCTGCGCAGGTAAGCTCGCTATGAAGACCAGCCCTTATCGCCGTGAAAGAAAAGCACTCAATGCGGAGATGAACGTCGTCCCTTATATCGATGTCATGTTGGTGTTGCTGGTTATCTTTATGATTACGACCCCTATGCTGACCACAGGTGTAGATGTGGACTTGCCAAAAGAACAGACCAATACCATCAGTAGCAGCAGTCAGTTGCCGGTGATCGTATCGCTAAAAGACAATGGCGAGATTTTTATCAGCTATGAGAATAATATCGACCAGCCTATCACCCAGCCTGAACTCATCGACACCCTCTCGCGCCTGCAAAGCCAAGACTCGGGCACTGAAGGGCTGCAAGTCATGATTAATGCCGACCAAAACAATCAGTATGGCTCGATTATGGAATTGATGGCCAGTTTGCAGCAAGCAGGGATTAAAAAAGTAGGCTTATTAACGGGTAAACCTTTACCAGAGCCTGGCTTGTAATCCAGTTTTCAATCAAGGTCATAGGGTTTAAAATAGTTCAAGCTGGTCAATAACAAACTAGCGAGACTGCCACAGTAAAGTAAATGGCGAAGTGCTAACCTCGCTGTTCATTAATCATTGTCAATCCATCGTTGTCAATCAATTATAGTCATATGCAGGGTCTATTGCCCTAACGCTAATGACTATGGGAAAGGTAAGCGTTACATGATTCAAGGCCCCTCCGTCTTTGTTCCTACCCCGCCTGAAGGGGATGGCATCACGCTGCCGACACTATTGAGTGTCTTGGCGCATGGACTGCTGATTGGCTTTATTCTCTATACCCATCAAGCACCTACCCTAGAGACTCCGCCAGGTATTGAGGCCACTATGGTCTCTCCTGAGCAGTTGGCAGAGATGCAAGGTCAGATTTTAGCCAACCGTGCCGCTATGGCGGAGATGGGAGCCTCTGGCGCAGGTGACTCTGAGTTTGCACCGATGGAGAGCAGCGAGAGCTTTAGCAGTCAAAGTAGCAGTAGTGCATCAGCTAGCAGTAGTGGCTCTAGACGCGTGCCTGTCTTTGTCCGTTCTGATGCCCCTTCCGATATGCCGACTGAAGACGGTATTATGGTCACGCGGGAATACCAACAGCAAGTGCAAGAGGCTGAAGCCGAATACGAACGCAAAATGGCAGAATTGGCCGCACAGATAGACCAAGCTTGGCAAAATGATGAGCAAGCTATTCAAGACCAAGCCCGCCAGAGCGAGCAAATCCGACAAGAAAGGGTCAATCAACTAAAGCGTATCGAAGCCAGTCAACCGACCGTGCAACGCCCAAAACGCCCCGAGGCGAAGACGGGCAATAAGTCCAAAGACTCAGATCGTATCTCTATTGATCTCGCGGATGGTCAAGCCAAGGTCAGCAGTCAAGGCAGTCCTACTAGCAACTCTAATAGCAGTAGTAATAGTGCCGGCAGTAGTGGCCGCTCTGTAAGCTCCTATAAAAACGATATTGTGAATAAAATTCAAAGCCACTTTACTCCCCCTTATGGTAGTGAAAGTGACTTTACCAATTTATCGCTGCGTTTGGATGCCAACGGTAATGTGTTATCCGCCAGCGCCAGTGGCTCTAGCCCTGAGGTCAATGCGGCGGCTGAGAGTGCTGCTTTTGCGGCCAGCCCTCTACCTATCGATACCAGCAATCCGAAAGCTTTTGCTTCGATTCGGGTGAAGATTAAGGGCAGTTAGCATTCATAGCCAATTAGCATTCATAGCCTGTTAATAGGAATAGCCAGTTAGCATTAACAGCCCGTTGATGCTAATGGTAATGCCTCCTTGCTGAGGGTCATAGGAGCTATTATGACGGCCTAACTTATCCCCTTATCCCGCACAATAATACTATTGCTCAACTACATGCCTTTGACGAAATCTAATAATTTATCTGCTATAGTAAGCAAAATCAGTAAGCAACATTCTGCATACTCCCCATTAGAAAACTATATTAATAAACGGTAATTCTCTATGAAAAAAACTCCCCATAATATGGCGAAAGATATTGCCTCTTTCGGCTTAGTCGTCTTGGGCAGCATGACGTTGATGCCAGTAATAGCCCAAGCAGAAGACCCGCTTGAATTAGAATTCACTTATGTGGCGCCGAAACAACAAAGCCAAGTAGCCTTTGTGCCGTTTGCGGGCGATACCGCCATCTCGCCTGTCGTCCTCAATAACTTAAGCCAAACCGAACTGCGCGCCACCAGTCAGAACTTACCGCAACAGCCGCATAGCAGCCGCGAGCTAACCGGTACCTTACCCGTCTGGCAAAAGACCGGCATCCCTTACTTAGCGGTAGGCAGCACCCAGTCTAATAAAGGCAAAGTCGTCACCACTTTTGAAGTGATTGATGTCAAAACAGGGCGCAGTCTAGGCGGTGAGCAAACGCTAACGGCCAATAACGACCGAGCCAGCCTACGTTATGCCGGCCATGTTATCGCAGATAAGATTTATGAACTCATCACCGGTACACCGGGCGACTTTTCAGGCCGTATTGCCTATATTCAAGAGTCAGGCAGTGTCAAAGATAAGACTTCGCAATTGATGGTGATGGATGCGGACGGCGAAAACGTCATGCCGATTAGCCCCCCTATTAAAGGCGCTATCTTTTCACCAGCTTGGTCCCCCGATGGCAACCGTATCGCTTATACCGTGCATATGCCGAACAGCTATCCGATGATTTACATACAAAACGTCACTACTGCCAACTCACGTCCGCAAGTCCTCACCGCTGGCCTGAAGGGCAGCAATATGAGCCCCTCGTTCTCTCCAGATGGCGGCAGTATCTTATTCTCAGGCAGTCATGAGGGGACGGCAGACATTTACCGTATTAGCACTTCAGGCGGCGCCGCACAGAAAATCATTGGCTCGCCCTACGCTGACGTAACGCCCAATTACTCTCCTGATGGCAAGTCTTTCCTCTATGTCTCGGACCCAGGTGGCAATAACAAACCGCAGATTAACCGTTATGACTTTGCTACTGGTAAAGTGACTAAGGTGTCTAAAGGCGGTTATGCCGTGCGTCCCCAGTACAATGCGGATGGTACACAGATTGCTTTCTTAAGTGGCAGCTCAGCGGCGATTATGAATACCTCAGGGGCTATCGTGACCAATCTCGGCAGCACCGGCATCGATGAAGCGCCAAGTTTCTCTCCCAATGGTAAGCGCGTGGTGTACTCGACCAAGCAAGGTGGCAAAGCTGTGCTGACCATCAAATCACTTAGCGGTGGCGATACCTTGTATAAATCAGTTGCTGGTACCGTGCGCTCTCCGGTTTGGTCGGCTACGCCAAAGTGAATTAAATCTATATTTTTAATGCAATGATTATCACAAAATGGCGCCTTTATTTATATAAGGCGCTTTTTTTATGGGACAGTAGCTTAGTATGATAGTTGCTATACTGAATAAAAATTATTTATTAAAAAATTACTGGATAACAAACTAACGCCAGCCTTCATCCCGTAGAGACCCCACTTAGGAACTATCATGACTGCAAAATCGGCTTTCGGCCTAACTACCCTAAAAAGTCTCTATGATAATAAAGTCTTGCCAATCTTAATCGATAAGGCTTGCGGTTTAGAGAGCGTTAGCCAGCAAAGAGCTTTGGTCGTTCCCAAAGCCAGTGGCGTGGTGCTAGAGATTGGCGTGGGTAGCGGCCTGAATGCCAAGTTTTATAACCCACAAAATGTGAAACGAGTCATAGGAGTCGACCCTCATCTACAGCCATTGACCCGACAGCGCTTTGCTGCCGTAGGTATTGAGTTGGTGTCGCAGCCGTTGTCTGCAGAAACCTTACCGCTTGCAGATAATAGTGTAGATAGTGTCGTGATGACTTTTACCTTATGCTCTATCCCCAACCCTAGCCAAGCCTTAAGCGAAATCCGCAGAGTGCTCAAACCTGCTGGCAAGTTATACTATGCGGAGCATGGCTTAGCCCCACAGCCCAAGCTAGTGGGTAAAATACAGCAAGCCATTACTCCCGTTTGGAAGCCACTAGCCGGCGGCTGTCATTTGGATAGAGATATTGAAAAGTTACTAACCCAAGCAGGGTTTACGGTATTGGGTGAGCAAGGATTTACGCAGGGCGTCAGTATTGTGGGGTATCATTACTGGGGGGAAGCGACTGCTGCTACTGTTAATACTTTGGTTGAGTAATACCAATGCCTTATTAGTATCGGTAAGACAGCCTTTATATTAAAAATTACTGCAAAAAAAACGCCGCTATTTATATACGGCGCCTTTTTTAGCCAAGGTAAATACGACCAGTTTTAATGATCAGAAGGGTCGCCACCCGGCGGATCATCATGGCGGAGCTGCGCCACATCAGCAGCCGTTACCGTGTCCTTATAGCCATTTAACTCCGTGACCACATACTGCGTCACGGCTGCCATCTGCTCTTCATTCATCATCGAATGAAAAGAGGGCATGCCACGGAAGCCATTAATTAAGATATCGATAATATAATACTTCGACTCCATTTTCGTATTATTGGCCAAGGGGGGATAGTACCCAGCGCCAATAGCGCCCTCCCCTTTATGCATATGACAGCCCGCACAAGAGTCATGATAAAGCTTAGCCCCATCGGTACCATCAAAGGCATTTTCGCTACCAAATTTCACCTGCCACGTCTTCAACTCAGGGTCATCAGCGAAAGCAGGGATTGAGTCATAATCTACGATGTCTCTTTGCGTCCCCTTCAATTCAGCTTTATTCATATAGACGCTGCCCCAAGCGCCACTATTGCGACTGCCCTGCACATCAAACGCTTCTGCATTGACGCCAAAGGCTGTAGGCGCATTATTGCCATCCATAGTGTTGCCACCATCCGCTAGAATTACTTGGTCTTGCTCATGAGACGAGCACCCCGGCAGTCCCACAAGTACAGCGGCGGCACATAGGATAGCGAGCGCCAACTTGTTAGGAATAAAAGTCCGACTGCCAAAGCGATAAGTAGAATAAGTCATATAAGCCTCTTTATTTCATAAACTATGGCTGCTGGCTATACCGCCAACTTCGCTCTTTTATGTAGCCGATTGGCCGTGTCTAAGCCCGACAATATCGCGCCCTCCTGCCAAGCAGGAATGTGGGAGCAATGCTCGCCCGCTAAGGCAATACGATTATCAATACTGCATAGCGTATCGTAGTATTGCTCACGACTAGAGTCACTCCAAATGCCGTAACACCCTAGCGTCCAGGGGATACGGTGCCAAGCGACCGAGGTGCCTGTACGAAACTCTTTTTTATACTGGGGGTGGATATGCTTGCCATAAGCCACAGCTGCAGCCACGCGCTCTTTAGAGGTCATGGTGCTCCATTTATAGGAAGTAGGACCAAAGCCATAACCCCCTAGCAACACACCCGGCTTATCACTAAACATATCTTGCGACGGATAAGAGATTTGCGTGATGGGCATATCGGTGTAGGATACGCCGCCATAAATCCACTCGTCCTCTTCCCAAAAGCGTCGGTTGAATTCGAGCCCCACTTTAAAAGAGGTATCATACGGTACAGCAGCGATAGCCTGACTCATTGCCGTAGAGACGTTGATAGGAATTTGGCTCAATACAGTGAGAGGGATGGTACAAATACACCAATCGGCACGGGCGGTCTTAGGGGCACTGTCAGCGCCATTACTATCGACGTAATCCACGGTGACTCCGCTAGCATCTTGGTGGATACGGGTCACACGTGCATTGAGCGTAATCATTTCTTGGCATTCACGGGTGAAAGCATCGCCAATTTTACCCATACCCCCTACCGGCTGAAACATGGTCGGGTGGTGGTTGACCACATTAAAATTATCCGAGATATCCGCCCAGACGCCAGACTGTACTAAAGCACTAAAGGGAATGGGCTGTGAGGAGACGGCGCCTGGCATTTGCCCACCCCCAGCGTAGACGCCATAGCCGCGGTAGTTACTGACCCGTTGACTTTGCACATAGCGGTAGTCTTTATTGAGCGCCCCCCAGTCTTTGAGATTCTCTAGCAACTTCTCTTTATCCTCTTTAGTCACTGAGCGATCTAAGCCGCCTACGTTGACTGACTTGGATAATAGCTCAGACACATAGCCGCGAATATCGACTTTGACATCGCCCAACCGCTGCGGCACGCCTTTAAAATGCCCAGTGCGGTGCAAATAGGCGCGATCATTGGTCTGGATAAAGGGCTCTAGCTTGACGCCAAACTTCTTGCAATAGTGCAGCACAGCATAGTGATGGCTGGGCAGACGCCAAGGGCCTGGGTTTAGATAATTGCCCTCGACAAAATCGCATGAGACCTCTTCGCCGCTGAGCTCAGTAAACTTATCGCCACTATTTAAAGTCCAACTGCGCCCGCCACCCCGATTTTGAAACTCGAGTACTTTAACTTGATAGCCCGCCTTACGGAGCTCATAAGCGGCCGTTAGTCCTGCCAGCCCTGCTCCTAAGATAATGATACTAGCGCCCGGTGGTGCCCCTGTCAGTGCCATCTCTTCTTTAAAGCTGGACTCTGAGGCAAAGCCTAAGGTAGTCATGGCCTGATACATAGCGGTCGCCCCCGCAGTCTTGCCTATCATGCTCAGCAGCTGGCGGCGGGTCGGTGATTGAAACATAGTGTTCATATTCTTATCCTTATTATCGCTTGCTGTCCGACCGGTTATTACTCTTGGTTTTATAATCCGTTCTATACTTAATAACGGTCTTCACATACTGACTAACGATCTTCACAATCTTTTTTGTGCCCCGCTGGCCCTATCTAGCATCACCCATTCGGCGCAGCAAGCACCAAATGAGCAGTCCTAGCAGCAGTACCACAGCTATAATGCCCAACCATGCTAGCCAGCCAGCATTTTTAATCAGGAAAGGCACATCCGCAGGCGCGGTCATAATATTATCGACTTGCTCCGCTGTGACCTGGCTGCCGCTCATACCGCCAAAAGTGACCCGCACATAATTAGCGAGGCCTGCAATCTGCTCAGCGCTGAGCTCGTCTTTAAAGCCTGGCATCTGCGGACTGGTATTGGTAGCCCCTTCGATCCCATGAGCGATGACATTCACCACGGCGTTAGGTTGGTCACGGCGTAGCGTGCTTATACCGACGATAGGTGCATAACGAGCTTCGGGCTGACCATAACCATCAACACCATGACAGCTGGCACATTTAGCCAAATATAGCGCCTCGGAAGTGGCAGCGACCGTACCACCCGCAGCCGACCCAGCTTGGAGCTTAGCTTGCTCGATATGCTTCATCTGATCGATAAGGTTAAAGGTAATCTCATCATTCACTTTTTTTGGAAGATTGGCGGTATTGAGGGGCTGTAGCGTGTCTTCTGTTTGCACAGCTGGGATAACTTTTAAATACGAGGCAATCGCCCGTAAGTCTTCTGTTGTGAGATAGCGGGTACTATGAGCCACCGCCTCACCCATAGGACCGCCTGCAAAGGCACGATTCTCTAAGTGACCGGTACGCAGATAGGTAGCGATATCAGTCTCACTCCATGACCCTATACCACTCTTCTCATCAGGGGTAATATTGGGCGCATGCCAATTGCCCAACTGTGCCCCTGCCATATACAAGCTTTTGTTATAGCCCATAGTGCTATCACGCGGGGTATGGCAAGTCGCGCAGTGCTCAAGATTATTAACCAGATATTCGCCGCGCTGTTGGGTCGCATCTAAGTCCGTGCGTGCTTCCCAAGCAGGGACGTTGATCACGTTCCAGAATTTCATGAGCGTGCGAATATTAAAAGGAAAGGGCAATTCGGTTTTATGAGGGGACGCTTCATCCACCGCAGGCACGGTTTGTAGATAGGCAAATAAGGCGTGAATATCCTCATCCGTCATGCCGCTGTAGGAAGGATATGGCATAGCCGGATAGAGCTGATGATCGGGGGCGCGGCCTTTTTTTAAGGCATTTTTGAGGTCTTGCTCGGTATAGTTGCCGATACCATAACGGACAGACGGAGTAATATTGGTGGCATATACCTTGCCCATAGGCGTCTCAATACCTACCCCACCCGCATAGTCCTCCCTATGGCAGGCCATACAGTCTGCCGCTCGAGCGATATAAGCACCGCGATTGACCAAGTCACTATTGGCTGGGCTAACCGCAGGAATAGGTTCCGCCTTCTCAATAATGGCAGGGGTCGCAGCCATTGCGGGTACAGAGACAGCCCCTAATAGCAGCGCGGACACCAGAACATGCAGAGCCTTACGCAGGGGCGGAGTGGGCGCTATAGCTATATTAGGTAATAAGGACAGTTTTGCGGAAGTCGGCTTCATAATTTCCTCATCTAGCGGGCGCATAGGCTCTAAGAGCTTGGCTGGCTGGCATAAACTCGTGGCGACAATAACCACGCATATAAAACATAAAAAAGAGGTGATGGTGCACTTTATTTAAGCTGAGCCTACCCCGCCCGATTAAATAAGGGCAGTTAAAAAGGTACTGTGAAATCAACACAGCTAATTAGAGTAGTAACCACGGAAGCAATGATTTTTAGCCATTGGAAATGAATGCTATCTTACGAAGAGAGCTATAGAATGAGCCAAGCCTGCGCTCAGTTATGACTAAATAGCTCAATGATTTCTAATTTTCTAAGAAATATCTAAGTAAAATAGTGAACGGATTGCGTCAAACTGACGTCGATTCAAAATCCATTTTAAAGAGGCCCATCCTTGTAGGAGCGCTTGTTATAAAGCTTAATCGCTACCTGATAAACGTTACGCCAATTAATTTTTGTTGTAAACATAATTTGCCGTTTGAGCGGTTAAAGTAACTTATTTAAATTAATTATTTACATATTACCCACGGTATTATTTCTTCACTAAGTGCTAAGAATATTTTTGCCGCTGCTAGGAATAAACGGTGCTACAATCGCTTTTATGAATGTGTCATTCACTATATAATTAACCTTTTCTAATTAACAGAGCCTCGCTACCCTTATGCTATCCAACCCACGCCCTTATTGCCTAACCCTCGCCTTATTGTTGGCAGGCTGTACCACAAATCTCAATACTCAGCCCGCCGAGCAGACTTTTGCGCAAGCTATCACGACTGAATCGACGCAGCAAATATTGACCACCTTAGCCGCAGATGATATGCAAGGTCGCCAAGATGGCACGCTAGGCGCACAGAAAGCAGCGCAATATATTGCAGAGCAATTTCAAGCCGCAGAGCTACAACCCTTTGCTGATTTAAAAGGCTATGAGCAAAATTATGAGATTGACGGTGCTGAGGCTATTATCCCCGCCAGTAATGTGATTGGCTTTATAAAAGGCAAAAGTCGTCCAGAAGAATTAGTAATCTTTTCTGCTCATTACGATCATTTGGGGGTTGAGGATAGCGCTGAAGGTGCTGGTAAGGATAAGTATAAGGATAAAATATATAATGGCGCAAACGATGATGCGTCAGGGGTCACAGCTTTAATTCAACTGGCGAAATATTATCAGAAACACAATGACAATGAGCGCAGTATCGTCTTTGTGGCTTTCTCTGGTGAAGAAGTGGGAGGCTTTGGCTCACAAGCTTTCTCTAAGCTTATCGACCCTGATAAAGTCGTTGCCATGTTCAATATCGAGATGATTGGTACGACCAGTAAATGGGGCAAAAATTCTGCCTACCTTACTGGTTTTGATAAATCGGACTTTGGTGCGATATTGCAGGAAAATTTACAAGGCTCTAACTTCCAATTCCATCCTGACCCTTATTTAGATAAAGACTTGTTCTATCGCTCTGATAACGCTACTTTAGCGGCTCAAGGCGTACCTGCACATACTATCTCGACCTCAAAAATGGATAATGAGCCGTATTATCATACGGTTGATGATGAGATAGCGACCTTGGATATTCCGAATATGACTGCGATTATTAAGGCCATTGCTTTAAGTGCCACTAGCATCATTGCTGGTGACAGCACGCCCACTAGAATAGCCAAGCGTTAGCAGCGCGCTGTGCTCTAGTTAATCCTATGGCAACGGGTACGTTTAGCGCAAGCCATCGTTACTTTATCAACACCAACTAAAGATTGGCGAGCCTGCCAAGCTGTGCTTAAATATCGGGCTCTCTACTGTGCGATAAAAAAGGTTAAATGCTGTGATAAATCGATTGGTTAACGTAGTTGCGCTGCTCTCATTAATGTCAGGTATAACCCTTTTGAGCGGTTGCCAAGCTATTCAACTGGTGGACCATCCTATCCCGGTCACCACTAATTATGCAGTAACTGCGCAATAACCTTCTAAATAATTTTCTATAAGATAATTTCTATAAGGTAAACCGTACCGTACCGTACCGAAATAGACAGACAGACAGCAAAAAGCCACGCTTATGATAGCGTGGCTTTTTAGTGGCTACTGATTTCAGATCACTCAGTGCTTATATAGGACAGTGTTTATTAAGTCGTTATCTTCGCCAACCACTAGCTATATTGCAACATCGTCTTGGCCAGATGCTTCCCAAACCAAATAGCGGTATCAATATCACCTTGGCAAGGGGTCTCTTCAGGCGGCGCATCCATCGACTGGGTCATCAACCCTAAAAAGCTAGACAAGCGATTCATATCGGTTTCAGTATGACCCGTAGGCATCAATGGCATACCTGTCCAGTGCATGCCATGCTGCATAGCAAATAAACAGATTTGCTGCAGCACCAACAGCTTATCGCCGCTCAATCCACCAGAGTTGGCAAAACCTGCCGCCCACTTACCTTCCCATTCGCGGTTATACCAACGTTTGGAGGTCTCATCCATAAACGCCTTAAATTCAGCAGGCGCGCTGCCCATATAGACGGCACTACCAAAGACAATCATATCGGCTGCATCCACAAAATCCCAATCGACCTCATGGATATCAATCGCACGAGCTTGGGTTTCGCCTAGTACCGCTTGCGCACCCTCAGCAATAGCAAGGGCGACCCGCCGGGTATGCCCGTAATTACTATGATAAACAATGGCGATGGAGGTGGATTTTTGTGGATCAGTCATACCGTCTTGGTCTCTAAAAAATATTTAAATCGTAGTAATAGTGGCGTGAATAGCGAACCACTCTAAAAACATGAGCCAGTTATGGGGTTATAAACGCACAATCACAAGGGCCATGCGCCCAGTCGCAGGACGATGCTCGTGGGTCTGCTGCCGATAAGAATAATAATGCGGATCGGCATAACTACAAGGGATGTCATTATCATCCTTCATGCGAATGCCTTGCGCCTCAAGCTGTAGGCGTGCCAACTTAGGCAAATCCAACCAGTATTTATCGGCCAGTTCAGCGGTATGGTCCGCCTTATCCACCGCTTTGCAAATAGACGCTCTTAAACTTGAAGTTTCTGCCGCCGTCAGCCCTTGCCGATGAGCACAACCCGCCATTAACTTATCGACGACTTCCCCGCCCACCTCGTAATTGGCAGGACTAATACAAGCCCCTATCCAAGCCCATATTTCATTGCCAGTATAGGTATTAGTATTAGTATCGGTATCCGCAGGGCTAAGCTCAGTAGGTCTATTGGCAAAAGTCTTGGCAGTCTCAGCAATCACACCATTCGCCAACCCTTGCCAACCAGCATGAATAGCGGCTATCTGCCCTGAGCTTGGCTGATACAGCACAATCGGTACACAGTCTGCGGTCATAATCGCAAGACCGCATTGCACCGCTTTGCTGACCATGGCATCAGCGTCTCTCGCCCGCATCTGTGGCCTCTCAACATCGACAGGAATGACCGTATTACCATGCACTTGGTTTAGCCAATGGAGCGCTTGTAAAGGCGCTTTACCCTGCTCAGTAAGATACTGATTGATAGCGGCCAATAACTGACTGCGGTGCTGATGTACCTGCTCCGGATTATCACCGACATGCAGGCCAAGGTTAAAGCCACCGTAGCTAGGGAGATTAGACTGTGGCGCTGCTGTTGACGTCTGGACTTGCGCCGTTTCGATGCCCGGATCAAAAGCGGTATGGGTCTGCAATACCAACATCCCATCATCCTGCGCTAGGACCTGCGCAATAGAGAGCAAGTCAAGGATAACACTATCTTTATTAAGACTGTTCATAACAAGTTACCCCTTAATTATCTTCTGCAGCACCGTACAGCATCGACCCCAAGCAACCATTAGCCGACCTACTCTTCCAAATCGCTAAGCTGCTCCACCAGCCGCATCATATCCGCGGGCATAGGGGCGCTTACCTCGAGATCTTCTCCGGTCACAGGATGCACAAACCCAAGGGTATAAGCGTGCAAGGCTTGTCTTGGGAAATTCATAACTGCACGGCGTTGCTTTTCAGTGATACCGGCCCGCAATTGGCGACGACCACCATAGACTCTATCGCCGACTAAGGGATGACCAATGTGACTTAAGTGCACCCGGATTTGGTGAGTACGACCGGTCTCTAGCTGCACATCGACTAGACTATAGCTCTCATTTAGCCCAGTGATTTTAATCAGATGCGTCACTGCTTCACGACCGGTATCCGTCACCATCATCTTAGTGCGCATGCTGCGATGGCGGCCGATAGGCTCATTAATATGGCGGAAGCGCTTGAGGTTTTCCTCCCCTCCCGCAACCACACATTGATAGTGACGATAGACTGTTTTATCTTTAAGTTGGTCGGTGAGATCCAACTGCGCGGATTTGGTTTTGGCCACTAGCAATAGACCCGAGGTATCTTTATCGATACGATGTACCAGACCCGCTCTTGGCAAATGCTGCTGCTCTGGGAAATGGAACAATAACGCATTCACCAAAGTGCCGGTCCAGTTACCCGCGCCAGGATGCACGACCATACCTACTGGCTTATTCACGACAATGACGTCATCATCTTCATAAACGATATCTAGGTCGATATCTTCTGGTAAGTCTTCGCTATGCTGCTCTAGGGTAGCGGCTAGCGTTAAAGCTTGACCGATTTTAACCCGATATTTAGACTTTTGCGCGGCGCCATCGACCAGCAGCTTGCCGTCATTAATCCAACTTTGTAATTGCGCCCGCGAAAATTCTGTAAACATCTGCGCGGCTAGTTTGTCGATACGCAGGCCGGCCTGCTCTACCGTTACCACATGCTCAGCATGCACTTCACGGGTACCTGTTGGCGTCTCCACAGCGTCATCCGCATCATCTTCAAGCTCATCATCGTCTAAAAGATCGCCATCATCGTCTAAATCCGATTCGTCGAATTCAGTTTCGTCAAAATCGGCAGCTAACGCTTCATTGTCTATAGGGCTATCGGCTAAAAGCTCGCTCTCTTGCTGATTAGCAGCAGGCGTGTTGGCGGCATCAAGGGGGTTCATTGCAGTGTTCGCATCATCATTGGTCGGACGTGGGCTCATAAATCGTTGCTCAGTTGGTCATACCTGTCGGTAAAATGGAGATATAAAATAGGGCTAGTGTACCATGACCCCTACTTGCTCCCTATGTTAAACTCACACGTGGGTGTCAATTTATTATCATTACTGTGTCTTTTATCATAATGCCTTCGCGGCTCTGTTACGGTCATGCTACACTATGCGACGTAATAATTTAGCCTTATAGTCGCGGTTATACTCCGCGCTTAAGACTTATTGTAGGGGCAAGTTATAGAGTTAGGCAGATTGGCTGTAGGCGTTATTATACGCTCACTTGGCCCTGCTTAGTCTGATTTTGCTGTCGTTACGATTGAGCATTGCGCAGCATATATAGCTGAACAGTTTGTGGTTTTATCAGCAGACCGCCCATAAGTCAGGTTATAATTTAGACTATCGTTATAGTTATCTCTATTGTTTTTATCGTTATTATTTTATCAGCAGCGCTAAGCTGTTTTCCTTATTCATTCGATTTCGTTGTGTTGCGTTGGAGTAGATGTATGCGTCCTGTTGGCAATAAATTAGTATCTCTATCAGCCGTTACTTTGATGGCCGCAAGCTTGAGCTTGACGGGCTGCCAAACCTTTAAAAACCTGACTAATAAAAGTAAAGACACGGTTGAAACTGCAGAGAAATCTGAGCAAGAGTACTACCAAACGGCCATTAGCCAACTCGAAAAAGGCCGCAGTCTTTCGGCTATTGAAAACCTCACCAATCTGCGTACCTTCTATCCTACTGGTCGCTATGCAGAGCAAGCGCTATTGGAACTTATGTATGTCCAGTATGATATTGGTGAGTTTGAAAATGCGGCGGCCAGTGCCGACCAATTTATTAGTCTCTACCCTTCTAACCCGCAAGTTAGCTATGCTCACTATGTGCGCGGCGTGGCCAATATGGAAGGCTCATCAGAAGGCTTAAAGTTGATTCCGCTCAATCAGGCCGAGCGTGATACCTCTTATTATCGTTTAGCCTTTGCAAACTTCCAAGAGCTACTAGCCAAGTATCCTAACAGCCCTTACGCTCCTGATGCCGCGCAGCGTATGACTTTTATCTATAACCAGTTTGCTGAAAGTGAAATCAAAGCGGCCAACTGGTATATCGAACGTGAAGCCTATGTCGCAGCGGCGAACCGTGCTAAATGGGTATTCCAATATTATCCTCTCAGTGAGTCTACGCCAGAAGCATTAGCGATCTTAGCCTATAGCAACGAAAAACTAGGCCTGACGGATTTGGCTAATGAATACAAGACGCTATTACAGCTTAACTACCCTGATAAGCTAGCGGCTAATGGCAGCGTTCGTTTAGATGCCAAACGTGATCGCTCCTTAATTAACAAGATTACTTTTGGTAAACTTGGCCGTAATGGTAAAAACGTTGAGAGCTACACCCCGACTCAGTACAATGGTGCGACCAAGACTCAGGTCATCCGTAATGCGGCTCAACTGCAATTGCCTGCTACCACGCAAACCTCTGCAGACGCAGCTGCCGCTACTGGTCCTATGAATAATGCGGGTCGTGGCGTCAATGTCGGCCTAGGATTACCGCCAAGCGCGACCAATCAAGTCTCTGGTCAAGGTAGCGCTAGCGCTGCGGCTAAAGAAGCCAGTGCCGATACACGCATGGTGCCTGCTCAGTAAGCAACCTACTTAGTAAAAAAACCTGCTCAGTAAAAAACTTGCTTAGTAAAAAACAGATAAACCAGTTGATTTATACTAGTTGATTTATAATAGCCAGTGAGTCTAATAAAAACCCTATACCGGATTTTATTTGTCACAATGCACTCTATATAATATAAAATATTATGCAAACCTACTCTGTCTCAGGGTAGGTTTGTTGCGCTATAGCTAAAAATAATTGTTATATTCAAACCTTTTGACTTTATGCCTGTTAGTGTTAAGGGCTGTTATTTTTAAAGTCTTTTCCTTTGGCCTCTAAAAATGGTTGATTTATGAGCATTCCCAGTCATATTCTCGACCAACTCAATTCTCAAGCCGACTTGGTCGCTATTATTGGCCGCCATACCACGCTCAAGCGCGCCGGTAGAGAATATAAAGGCTGCTGTCCGTTTCATGGTGAGAAATCGCCCTCCTTTTACGTCAATCCCCAAAAGAACATTTACCACTGCTTTGGTTGCAGTGTGGGTGGCAATGCCATTAATTTTTTGCGTGAGTATGAAAACCTAACCTTTTTAGAAGCCGTCAAAGAGCTGTCACAACAGACCGGTATCGAAGTCCCACAAGAAGAACAACGGGCGGTGAAATATCAGCGTTCTTCCGTACCTGCGCGTGCTCCTGCCTCGCAGCAACGGGGACAAAACCGTCAGCCGTCTGCTAATCAACAGACTAAGCCAACCGCTAATTCGTCATCTAACCCGCCAGCAACTAATAACACTGCCAATAACCAACCTACTAATAGCTCTCAACAGGCCAACTCGCCTGCACAAAATAACAATAACTTTGTGGGCAATAATGAGGCTGCGTCAGCCAATTTGCCTATAAACGATGGCTATGACGACTATCCTGCTGATTACTATATTCCAGATGACGACAATCCTCCCTATGACGATTGGCAGAGCTTTGGTGGGCCAAGTTTTGACGGGCAAGGCTTCAGTGGTCAAGGATACGATGAGCAGAGCTTTGCACCGCCAAGCTTCGGTGGCGAGTCCACAGGGGGCTATAACCTGCCAGCGGCCAAGCAAGAAGGCGATTTATACGAGCTGCTTACGCAAATTCAGCAATACTATCAACGCTGCCTTGCCAACAATAATGCGGCTAAAAATTACTTTTCTTCGCGCGGGCTAACCCAGCAAACTTTAGACACTTTTGGGCTAGGTTACGCTCCCTCAGGCTGGCAGCATTTAGAAGAGCAATTCCCACGCGATGTCGAAGGGCTAAAGGCTTTAGGGTTGGTACGCCGCTCTGATTCGGGGCGCGATTATAATCTACTGCGCGACCGGGTCATCTTCCCTATTCGAGACAATCAAGGCCGTACTATTGGCTTTGGTGGCCGAGCCTTGGATGACACGGTCAAACCTAAATATATCAACTCTTCCGACTCACCGGTCTTTCATAAACAGCATGTGCTTTATGGCTACTATGAAGCTCGCCAGCAGCGGGCCAATGATTGGCTGGTCGTCGAAGGTTATATGGACGTTATCGCCCTCTATCAAGCGGGCATCTATGGCGCAGTCGCTTCGATGGGCACAGCCATTAACGAAGCACAAATCTCGCGCTTGCTGACGATGAACCCTATATTAACGTTATGCTTTGATGGCGATAGTGCCGGGCAAAAAGCCGCTTGGCGTACCTTAGAGCTAAGCATGACCATCCTGAGCGATGATAAAGAACTGCGCTTTTTGACCCTTCCGGGCGGACATGACCCCGATACTTATATCAAAGCCAATAGTGCCGATGCCATGCGCCAGCAAATCCGTGACGCTATGCCGCTGTCGCAATATGTGTTTGCCTATTTGAGCGAGCGCCATGACCTAAGCCTAGCCGAAGGTAAAGCCAAGCTCATGTCACAGGTGCGGGCGCTGACCAATCAATTGCCCAAAGGCAGCAGTTTCCGCTCGCTATTAAATAACGATATCTACCAAAAACTGGGCGGTCGACGCGAACAAAATAAAGCGGCGCACGATGCGTTATTAAACTTTGATAGCACGCTCACGCTCAATATGAACTTGTACCTGTCCTTGCTGTATCAACCGACTATCCTAGACCATCGCCCCTTACAGCGCTTATGGCAAAAATCTGGGGTCGCCGAATTACAGATTCCTGACAAGCTGATTGACCGTATTGAGCAAAGCGGCCTGCAAGTCCCTGCGCTGCCCTCTTGGAATGACATTAACGATGACCACTTAGCTACGTTGGTAGCGACGATAGAAAAGCTATTGCCTTATTTGCCGAACGATACCAATGCTGCCAGCCATTTTATCTTGGCCAACCTGCCGGCAGACTTGCAAAGCTTACTCGCCGCGCAGTGGCAGCAGTTCTATCGCAATATGGTCGCTCGTGGGGTCCTCGATCTTGAGTTTCTGTTTGAAGAGCTGATGATTCAATTGCTCTATCGCACCCTTAAACAGCAGCACCGCCAAGCTAAAAACTTCTTCGTTAAAGAGATTCTAATCAGACGTTGGAACACGCTTTCAGACTGGAATAAACGCCGCGAGGCTGAGCAGGCTGCCTTATTAAACGCGCCTATTCCCGCAGCGCCAGAACGACCCAGTTAGGCCAGCGGCTATAGGTTAATCGCGCATATAGTCTATTTTTATTGGGCTAACCCGCTTATATCTTTAAGATTGTCTAAGCGGCGCCTTTAAAAATTAACCCGTAGCCCCCATACAGTCAGTAACCGTATATATAAGACCTAAGAGTCTTTATATATGTGAATTTATATATATCAGAATTTGTTAATCCGTGGCTTCCGTAGCACACAGATTATTTTTTAGCACACAGATTATTTTTTTCAGCGCTAATGCCACGCTATTTAGATTTTATAGGCGCTCGGGCTGAGAGAATATGTTAAAATAATCAGTTGGATAATTTTTGCGTTATTGTTTGATTTTTTCGATTTGAGCTGCCGGTCAGAGCTGACCCCTTATTGCTATCTTCCTGCTAGGCTATCCATGCGATACGCCAGCATAAAGCAATCCCAACTCTCTGACGCTTGACCGCTGTCTACTATCGTTTGACTATGATTAGCAAGTTTATAAACCCATAATCTCACATTATGCAATGGCGCACCCTAGCCTATTGAGCTTATTTGTTACGCCGCGCAGCGGGTCTTATCGCTGTGCTGATAGCTCTTAACGCGGTGCCTTATTGTCTAGTGTCCGACTTCACCAAAGCGAGTATTTATGAGCGATAAGTCAGTTTCCAAGTCTACCTCTCAGCTAGCGACCCTCATCCAGATGGGTAAAGAACAAGGCTACCTGACCTATGCTGAGGTCAATGATCAGCTACCGGACTCTATCACCGAAAGTGATCAGATCGAAGATATCGTCCAGATGCTCACCGATGTAGGCATCAAAATATTTGAGTCAGCGCCCGATGCTGATGATATCTTGATGAATGATGACTCAAGCGATGATGATATGGCAGCCGATGAAGCGGCAGCCGTATTGGCAGCGGTTGAGACTGAGCCGGGTCGCACCACTGACCCTGTGCGTATGTATATGCGTGAGATGGGTACCGTTGACCTATTGACGCGTGAAGGCGAGATTGCTATCGCTAAGCGTATCGAAGAAGGTATCCGTGATGTGCAGCATGCCATGTCTTACTGGCCAGGTACGGTACAGTTCGTCTTAGATGAGTATCAAAAAGTCTTAGATGGCGATAAGAAATTGTCTGACGTCATCACTGGGTTTTTAGACCCAGAAGATATGAGCACGCCTGCGGTCGTGGAAGAAAAAGAAGAAGCCCCAGTCATCAAAGCCAAAGCTAAAAACAGCAAAGAAAAAGACGATGATGATGAAGACGACGATGATGTAGACGTCGAAGGCGAAGATGACGAAGCAGAAGAAACGACGGGTATCGATCCTGAAGAAGTACGTGCACGTCTAGAAGAGATTGAAGGCTTATTTAATACGGCCAAGCAAGCTTTATTAGACTTTGGTCGTGGCAGCCCGCAAGCCGATGAGGCTTATGCCCAGTTGGCTGAGCGCTTTATGATGCTGAAGCTAAATAACCGTCTGTCTGACCAAGTTATGGCCATCATGCATGATGTCTACGATGATGTGCGTAAGCAAGAGCGTCAAATTATGCGCTTGGTAATTCGCCGTGGTCGTATGCCACGTACCGAATTCCGTAAGACTTTCCCAAGCAATGAGACCAACGTCGATTGGTTGACCGAACGCCTAAAAGGCAAGCCTGGCTTTGCGGACCATCTCGAAAAAGTCGTCGATGACGTCATTCTATTACAACGTAAAATCCGTGATTACGAGCAACAGCTCGACATGGAAATCCGCGATATGAAAGACGTCGCCCGTCGTATGGCTATCGGTGAAGCCAAAGCCCGTCGTGCGAAAAAAGAAATGGTAGAAGCGAACCTACGTCTGGTTATCTCTATTGCGAAAAAGTACACCAACCGTGGTCTACAGTTCCTAGATTTGATTCAAGAAGGTAACATCGGCTTGATGAAAGCGGTAGACAAGTTTGAATACCGTCGTGGTTATAAGTTCTCAACTTATGCGACTTGGTGGATTCGTCAGGCCATCACCCGCTCTATCGCGGATCAGGCGCGTACTATTCGTATCCCTGTGCATATGATTGAGACTATTAACAAAATAAACCGCGTCTCGCGTCAGTTATTACAAGAGATGGGCCGTGAGCCAACGCCTGAGGAATTAGGCGAACGTTTAGAGATGGACGAGGTCAAAGTCCGTAAGGTGCTTAAGATTGCTAAAGAGCCTATCTCTATGGAGACCCCAATCGGTGATGATGAAGATTCACACTTGGGCGATTTCATCGAAGACCAGACGATCTCTAGTCCGGTTGAAGATGCGACGGCTGCCGGCTTGCGTGAAGCGACCAAAGATGTCTTGGGCAATCTAACCGAGCGTGAAGCCCGTGTCCTAAAAATGCGCTTTGGTATCGATATGCCGACCGACCATACTTTGGAAGAAGTGGGTAAGCAGTTTGACGTGACCCGTGAGCGTATTCGTCAGATTGAAGCGAAAGCCCTGCGTAAATTACGTCATCCATCACGCTCTGAGCACCTACGCTCATTCCTTGAAAATGACTAATCGCGACCTTATAGTGATATAAAGGCTAAACCTAAGAAGCTGAGCTAGTCTCAGCTTTTTTGTGGCTGTATGACTATTTATATATTGGCTACCTACTGGTGCAGACAACGCTAAGCAACCAAACATATCTCAACCTACTAAGGATTTTTATGAGCAATAACAACAATACCGACAAAGAAGTAAACTTTGGTACTTTGACCAACGAAGACCAACCCATCAAAGGCAAAAAGACAGATATTCAGAACCCTGAGCTTTGGGAGTTCCCGATGGACTACCCGATGAGCATCATCGGTCACGAAGGCCAACAAGAGACTTTGCTTAATGAATTAAAGCTGATTTTGGGTAGCCAGTTCCCTGAGTTTGATTTGGCCTCGATTCAATTGGTTCCGTCAAAGACCGGCCGCTTTCACTCTGCCCGTGTCAACGTGCATCTAACGGCTCTTGAACAAGTCAACGAGCTGTATGCGGCACTTGATGCTGCCAAAACAGTGCGTATGGTGGTATAACTTTCTTTAAAAATTCGCCTACTCTCTTTTTTTGATGCTTGGCAATTAGGAGAACTGCTCTGTCATTTTGAGCAGTTCTTTTATGCTTTTTAGGCCTAAGCTGATAGAATACTGCCCAGATATTAATTTAATATTTTTTTTGTCTCCTATTGACTTTTACCCAGTCCCCATCAGCTCTGCGCTACCCACTTTTACCCTCTAAAAGTGACCCTAGCAAACATAAATAGAATTGAAAATCAATCTAGCTTTTCAAGTATTTTACCGCTATATTGTGTCTACCAAATCAAACATCCCCTATATCTTGTGTCCAAGGCAAAAATCATGCTATTGGTTCTGGGCTTCCTATTGCGCAAATTTTATGCTTTAGGGTTGGCGACTTATTAGCGCATTGCGGTACCCATTGGTGGCCTTGCAACATCGTTATCGACTCGCTAAATAGAGATAATGCCAGCGCTGAGTGCTAGATATCGGACAAGTGATTTGTATTATTAATAATTTTTCGTTTTGACCTTTGTTTTGCTTTTTATAGTTAACGTTAAAACCACCACTACCACTACGCTACTATCTGCCGAGAGTGTGTTGGTAAGCTTGTTTAGCGGCTCAGCGTGCTCATGACCTGCCTTAATTGCTGCCGGTCCATGCCCTAGCCACAAGTTTACTCAATATATTTTGACAGCTACTGAGGACTACCATGACCCATATTGATAAAATCCAAGTTACCAAACGTGACGGCCGCCTAGAGCCAATCGATTTAGATAAAATTCACAAAGTTATCGCTTGGGCGGCAGATGGGTTAGACAATGTCTCAGTATCGCAAGTCGAGCTTAAGTCACACATTCAGTTTTATGAAGGCATCCGTACTCGTGACATCCACGAGACTATCATCAAAGCTGCTGCCGACCTCATCTCTGAAGACACGCCAGACTATCAATATTTAGCTGCGCGCTTAGCTATCTTCCATTTGCGTAAGATTGCTTACAATCAATTTACCCCTCCGCACCTATTTGACCAAGTCAGTAAGCTAACTGCTGCTGGCAAATATGACGAACATATCTTGGCCGATTACAGCCGTGAAGAGTTTGAAGAGTTAGATGACTATATCGACCACTGGCGCGATATGAACCTGGCCTACGCTGCTGTCGAGCAAATGGCTGGTAAATATCTCGTACAAGACCGCGTTACTAAAACCGTTTACGAGAGCCCGCAGTTCCTTTATATGCTGGTCGGCATGTGCTTATTTGCTAGCTATGATAAGTCTGAGCGCCTCGACTATGTCAAACGCTTCTACGATGCCACCTCTGAATTCAAAATCTCCCTACCTACGCCTATTATGTCGGGCGTGCGCACCCCATCGCGTCAGTTTAGCTCGTGCGTCTTAATCGAATGTGGTGATAACCTAGACTCTATCAACGCGACCACTAGCGCCATCGTGCGTTACGTGTCTCAGCGTGCCGGTATTGGTATTAACGCCGGACGTATCCGTGCGCTAGGCAGCCCTATCCGTGGCGGCGAAGCCCAGCATACCGGCTGTATTCCTTTCTATAAGCTGTTCCAAACTGCCGTTAAGTGCTGCTCACAAGGCGGCGTCCGTGGTGGTGCAGCGACTTTATTCTACCCATTGTGGCACCTCGAAGTTGAGTCGTTATTGGTCCTTAAGAATAACCGCGGCGTTGAAGACAACCGTGTCCGTCAAATGGACTATGGCGTGCAGCTGAATAAACTGCTGTATACCCGTCTGATCAAAGGCCAAGATATCTGCCTATTCTCACCGTCTGATGTGCCTGGTCTCTATGACGCGTTCTTTGAAGACCAAGACGAGTTTGAGCGTCTGTACGAAATGTATGAGAAAGACAGCAACATTCGCAAGCGCCATATCCCAGCGACCGAACTGTTCAGCATGATGATGCAAGAGCGCGCCAGTACCGGTCGTATCTATATCCAAAACGTTGACCATTGCAACACGCATAGTCCATTCGACTCTAAGGTTGCGCCGATTCGCCAATCCAACCTATGCATGGAAATCGCGCTACCGACCAGTCCTCTTGATAACATCAATGACGAAAAAGGCGAAATCGCCCTTTGTACGCTATCTGCTGTCAACCTAGGTAAAGTGGAAGACGTGAGCGACATCGAAGAGCCTGCCGAGCTAATCGTGCGTGCGCTAGATGCCCTACTCGACTACCAAGACTATCCAGTCAAAGCCGCTGAAAATGGCAGCATGAAGCGCCGCACCCTAGGCGTCGGCGTAATCAACTATGCTTATTACCTAGCCAAAAATGGCACGAAGTATTCTGAAGAAGCCGCTCTTGGCTTAACGCATAAGACTTTTGAAGCCTTGCAGTTCTATCTCTTAAAAGCGTCAAACAAATTGGCGAAAGAGAAAGGCGCTTGCCCAGCATTCGGCGATACTACCTACTCGCAAGGTATCTTGCCGATTGATACGTATAAAGCCGACTTGGACAAAGTTTGCGCTGAGCCATTGCATCTTGATTGGGAAACGCTACGTACTGAGATCACTACTCATGGTCTGCGCAACTCTACCCTGTCAGCCTTGATGCCTTCTGAGACCTCTAGCCAGATCGCAAACGCGACCAACGGCATTGAGCCGCCACGCGGGCTAGTGTCTATCAAAGCGTCAAAAGACGGTATCCTTAAGCAAGTCGTGCCCGATATCGAAAACTTAAAAGGTCAGTACGAGCTGCTGTGGCAAATGCCGAATAATGACGGTTACTTGAAGCTGGTTGCTATCATGCAGAAGTTCATCGATCAGAGTATCTCGGCCAATACTAACTATGACCCAAGCCGCTTTGAAGGCTCACGGGTGCCAATGAAAGTCTTGCTGAAAGACTTATTGACTGCTTATAAACTGGGCGTGAAGACTCTGTACTATCACAACACTCGTGATGGTGCTAACGATGCGCAAGCAGATATGGAAGATGATGGCTGTGCTGGTGGCGCTTGTAAGCTTTAAGCAGTCGCTGTAGAGGTTTGCTTTGAAGTCTCCCTTGCTTTAAAGCCCCCTTCCTTTATCAAAGGAAGGGTTGGGGATGGATTTCTTAGTCTTTGAAGTCTCCCTTTTGTAAAGGGAGATTTAGAGGGATTTGCTAGCCTTAACATCGCAGCTTTTTAAACCTTGAGAAATATGCGAGGCATGGGCAGTCTATCCTTAATGACTATGACCGTGCCTCGTCCCTCGACAAACAGCAAAGACTTTTAAGTGATTAGCGCCTGTAATAAGGTTTCTGTAGATACCATCTTGTTAAATCAGAATCAAGTGGTGATATGGGCTACTTGAGGCTGATAAGGCATTTGGTGTTTTA
>NZ_JBVGQI010000013.1:0-57011 GCF_058189395.1 Psychrobacter sp. CoH-33_TS_01 | reverse complement strand
CAGAAGTGAAACGTCTTAGCGCCAATGGTAGTGTGGTTCGCCCATGTGAGAGTAGGTCATCGTCAGCTCCCTATACCTTGATTAGCCCCTTAACTTAATTGTTAAGGGGCTTTTCTTTGCCTGCAGTTCAGTATCTATAGTTCTAAATTAAAAAGCCCCCTTTGCTCACGCACCGGGGGCTTTTTATTGTTTAATTGCAATCCATCCCAGCCTTCCTTTAAAAAAGGCAGGGGCTGTCTCTAAAACAAATCACCAACCTCATCTTCCCCAAAATCAAAGCCCAGCTGCTCCTGTTTGCGCCTACGCATCTGCTCAATACGTTGCCGACGACCCACTATCAGCCGTAATACTTCGCGGCGCTGTTCATTAGTCATCTGAAACCACATTTGCCGCTCAGGGCGGCTGCGTAGACAGCCGAAGCAATACCCTTTCTTATTGCTTCGGCAGACGCCAACGCAAGGGTTTTCAACGGCAAAGAGCTCAATTTGGTTTTGCATGACGACTCTATGTCTACGAATAAATTTAAAAGGGTGTATTAATTATAAAGCGAAAGCAGTATCTAGCACAGTTAGAATAAGGCCTTCCTATTTTGTTAATATTATCATGGATTAAAGCGTGATAATCTTTAGGCAACACGGAATAAACACAGCTTTATTAAAAAGTGGTTTTTCATTAACTGATATGAAGAGAAAGATATGAAAATCATTTATATTCATGGATTAGACAGCTCTGCTAACTCTATGAAAGGTCTCATGTTAGAAACCTACTGTGCAGCGCATCATCCTGATATTGAAGTAGTATGTCCTGATTTAAATGTGCCCCCTTCACAAGTCTTTAAGTTATTGTGCGAGTTAGTAGGGAAAAAAGAGCAAACAAGTTCCACTTTATTAATGGGCAGTTCATTGGGTGGGTATTTTACCACCCTAGTCAGTAATCATATGGGTTGCCCTGCGGTGTTGTTAAATCCTAGTACACAACCGCATATTAGTCTGCAGCGGTTTTTGCAAGGCCAGCCTGAGACTGTTGATGCGGATACGGTTATTTATCAGTCTACCGGCGGTTGGCAGATAACGCCGGCTCATTTAGCGTGGTTTGCTGAGCATTGCTTAACAGCGGTTAGTCACCCTAAAAAGGTACTGGCTTGGATTAAAGCCGGTGATGAGCTATTAAACCCAGAGATTGCCACGGATTTTTATCGGCAGAAGGGAGCAAAAGTGGTGCTGCAGGAAGGAGGGGATCATCGGATGACTGACTTTGCTGAGCTATTACCGATATTATTACCAAAAGCCTTGAGTTTACTGGCTTAACCTGTTGCGGTTGCAAGTTCATTACTAACGACATTAACTGTCGTGACTGTTGATTTGACCCCGATATCTTAGGCAATATTCGTTATAATAAGCTCATAGAAAACTTTAGTTAAGCATCTCAGCTGCCCGCAAGGCAAAGGATACCACCGTGAATCAATATAACGCCCAATCACTTGAAGTCTTAGAGGGACTGGAGCCGGTCCGTCGCCGTCCTGGTATGTATACGGATACCACGCGTCCCAACCATTTGGCGCAAGAGGTCATAGACAACTCGGTAGATGAAGCGTTAGCCGGCTATGCCAAAACCATTAAAGTACAGCTGTATGAAGACGGCTCGCTATCGGTAGAAGATGATGGCCGTGGTATGCCGACAGATATTCATCCTGAATTTAACCAATCGGGTATCGAGCTGATATTTACCCGCTTGCATGCTGGGGGTAAATTTTCTACCAGCAACTATCAGGTGTCTGGTGGTTTGCACGGTGTGGGTATTTCGGTCGTCAATGCGCTGTCAAAACGCGTAGAGGTCTCGGTTTGGCGCGATAGTACGCAATATGATATGGCTTTCGAAAACGGCGCTCCGGTGACAGAACTTACCGAGTCGGTGAGCCCTAATAAACGTAAGCGTGGTACTAAGGTACGCTTTTGGGTGGATGGCTCTTTCTTTGATTCGCCGAAATTTAGTGTCAAACAGCTCAAGCATAACCTTAAAGCCAAGGCCGTGTTATCAGCAGGTTTAAGAATTGAGTTTATTGATGATATTAATAACGATAAAGTCGTTTGGCAGTTTGCCGATGGCGTGGTTGAGTACCTTGATGAACAATTAGATGGTCTTGAGACGCTGCCACCAGAGCCGTTTTATTTTAGTTATGAAGCCAAGCAAGGCGAGCGAGCAGGGGTGACCTTTGCGCTATCGTGGTTACCTGAGGGCGGTACTCCGATTCAAGAGAGTTACGTGAACCTAATCCCCACTGCACAGGGCGGTACCCACGTTAATGGTCTGCGTACTGGTATTTTAGAAGCACTGCGTGAGTTTTGTGATATTCATAACTTATTGCCACGTAATGTGAAGTTGACCGGTGAAGACATTTGGGATGGCGTCAACTATATTCTATCGTTGAAGTTTTCTGAGCCGCAGTTCTCTGGTCAGACGAAAGAGCGCTTATCAAGTCGTGAGGCAGCAGCAGCCGTACAAGCCCAAGCAAAGGATGCCTTTAGCTTATGGCTCAACCAACATGCTGATTTGGGCGCACAGATTGCCGAATTGGCCATTTCTAAAGCAGGCACTCGTCTTAAATCAGCCAAAAAAGTAGCGCGTAAGAAGATTACGCAAGGGCCGGCTTTGCCAGGTAAATTAGCGGATTGTCGTGGTAATTTACGCGATGGTGCGGAGTTATTCTTGGTAGAAGGGGACTCGGCAGGGGGCAGTGCCAAACAAGCACGTGACCGCCATTTCCAAGCGATTTTACCGTTAAAAGGTAAGATCCTAAACACTTGGGAAGTATCGCCTGATACGGTATTGGCGAGCCAAGAGATTCATGACATTGCCATTGCTATTGGGGTAGACCCGGCATCGGATGACTTGTCTGAACTGCGCTACGATAAGGTCTGTATCCTAGCCGATGCGGACTCGGATGGGTTGCATATTGCCACGTTAATTTGTGCTTTATTCGTCAAGCATTTCCCAGCCTTAGTAGATGCTGGTCATTTGTTTGTCGCTATGCCGCCTTTGTACCGTATTGATGTGGGCAAAGAGGTGCATTATGCGTTGGATGAGAGCGAATTGACACAGATTTTGAGCGCAGTACCGGGTAATAAGAAACCGCAGATTACCCGCTTTAAAGGCTTGGGTGAAATGAGCGCTGAGCAGCTGCGGGATACTACTTTGAACCCTGATACCCGCCGTTTGGTGCAATTGGATATGGATGATATGCACTTAACCAATAGCGTCATGGATATGCTGCTTGCCAAAAAACGCTCTTCGGATCGTAAGTCGTGGTTAGAGTCTAAAGGGGACTTGGCTGATATTGTGGTATGATAACAGTTGTTTACTGTAATTTAACTGGGCCTAATTAGCATAGAGACTTATATGACTGACCCTCAATATCCAAAGTTTACTCGCAGTCCTTTGACCCGTAAAAAGTTAGGCGATAAAGTCCCTAGACGGGGCGGTATCATTGCACCACCAATCGCGAAAGCGGTACTAAAGGTACTGGGTTGGAAGGTCGTTGGCGATATTCCGAATGTGCCTAAAGCAGTATTCTTAGCTTTGCCCCATACCTCAAATATTGATGGACTGTTTGCTATTCCCTCGATATTAGCGTTAGATTTAGATATTAAAATAATGGGCAAAGAAAGCCTGTTTAAAGTGCCCGTTTTATCCCCATTTTTACGGTGGGCAGGTATTATTCCTATCGATCGGGGTAAAAAGGGTTCGGTATTACAAACCAGCATCGATCGTTTTAAGTCGGAAAAGCCTTTATTACTAGGGCTATCTCCTGAAGGAACGCGCGCTTATACCAAAGAGTGGAAGACCGGGTTCTATTACATTGCTGCAGGAGCTGGAGTTCCTATCGTACCGGTAGCTATGGACTATAAAACCAAAGAAGTGCGTTTTATGCAGCCCGTATTACCCACAGGCGATATCAAGAAGGACATGTCTAAGATACTTGAGCAGTATAAAGGGGTGGTCCCTAAACACCCTGAGCGCTTATCTCAACCGCTAAAAGATGTGAATAAGTGATGACTTAAGCTGTCATTAGCCTAAATCTAACTTATAGCGCAAAAAAACCCTTAGCCTAATTCAATAAGCTAAGGGTTTTTTTATGACTAATACTAAATGATTGATAATAAATTATTTATACTAATTTTTAGCGTTAAAACTGCGGCTGACCATTCGAGGCACTAACACCACCATCGACTGGTAGATCAACGCCCGTAATCATAGCGGCATCTTCACTCGCTAAGAAAGTGATAGCGGCAGCGATATCCTCTGGGGTCGCCAAACGGCCTAAGGGACAACGGGCTAAAAATTTCTCAATTTTTTCTTCATTGTCTTGTATCTTAGTCGTCATGTTGGTTTTAGTTACGCTTGGACTCACCGCATTGACACGCACGCCATCACGGCCATGATCCATCGCTAGCGTACGGGTTAGATTCGTAACCCCAGCTTTGGCGGCATTATACGCGGCCATATTCCAGTCCCCGCCCATACCCGACACAGAGGACACATTGATAATATTACCTTTGGACTTTATTAACGCTGGCATCGCAGCTTGGCACACATAAAAAGTCCCATTGAGATTCACATCTATAGCGCTTTGCCAGTCTTCAGCGCTCAGCTCAGTAATCTTACCCTGTACAGCTTTACCGGCATTATTCACCAACACGTCGATATGCTCAAACTTTTTGAGTACGTGGTCTATCATGGCGCGCACTTGGTGTTGTTGGCTGATATCACAGGTAATAATTTGATAGTTTTCTGAATGAATCCAAGTGGGATCTTGAGGAAACTGTTTGACGGTCTCTTCTAAAGTCTCAGTAGTGCGTCCTACTAGCACGAGACGCGCCCCTTCTTTGGCAAATCGAATAGCCGTTGCGCGGCCAATACCAGAGCCTGCCCCAGTGATAATAACGGTCTTTTCCTTGAAGCGTTTCATCATAGTGCTTTCCTTATTTTTGCGAATTATTGCTTAATGAATGGTTTTTATAAGTTTTATGCGCAGTTTGCGTCTTAGCCTATATATTTCTAAGGGTTATACAATCCATTGTAGAGCAAATAGCCCGTCTTTGACATTATGGGCTTAGTAACATCGCTATAAGGTGGCGGCTAACAGTCTCTGGCCTCATGGAATTTACCTAGAAAAAGCACGGTATGACCATCGCTATGGGCAGTCGCTGATTACTTACGCATAAAAAAAGACAGCCGTAGCTGTCTCTTTTATTTTAGTAAGACGGGCTATAACTCAGAGTTACAGCGAGCCTAGCAAACGTTTGAACTTATTTTAAATTATCATTGTCCAGTGCGCTTGGCGACGTTGGAACACCGATATCTAAAGTATTTACGTCAGTCTCTACCGTTGCTGCTGGAGCAGTGGTATCAGTAGTAGCGTTTTGAGTAGCCGAAGTATCCGTCGTCATTTTAGTGTGACGAGTCGTTTCAACTTTCAAACCAGTACGCTCTTCATCGACCTTGTCTTGTAGCTTACGCAATAGACGGGCAGCCGCTTCTTGACCACCAAGACCAAACGATAGGGCAAAGGCAACAGCCACAGCACCCAAAGTTAGACCGAAGGCTAGGTTCACGATAGAGTCAGCAATACCCATCGCTTTTAGACCCATAGCTAATACTAGGCCCATGATAAGGACGCGAACGATGTTGGCTAGGAATGGAGAACCCTGCTCAGAACGCTCAACGATACCGGCGATAAGGTTGGCTAACCAGAAACCGATGAATAGGATAACTGCACCAAGGATGATGCTGGCACCGAAGTCGATGAACATCAAGATAAGCGCACTAATGGCTTCAAAGTTCAGTAAGTCAGCGGCAGCGATAGCAGCAAACAACATAGCAAAGAATAAGATAGCATGACCGACTAAGTCAGAGATGCGCGTTGAACCCATAGTTTGTGCTAGGCCAACTTTCTCAGGTAATTGGTTTATTTGAGTATTCTCAAGCAAGCCTTTTACGATGTTTGCAACCATACGAACTACGAAGTAAGTCACCACTAGAATCGCAACTGCCATAAAGATGTTTGGCAGAGCTTCCATGATTTTATTTAGCATATTGGTCGCAGGGCGCACAATAGCTTCAACTTTTAGGGCTTCTAAAGCCGCTAAAATCGTTGGGATGATAACCACTAAAAACGCTAAAGAACCAGCGATGTTAGGGATGCTGTTTTGGTTGCTTAGACCGGCTTTAGATGCCAATTCTTGCACATTAAAAGTAGAAACTAAGTTGACCACGATGCCGCGAACGACTTTGGCGATGATGTAACCGACAAAGAAGACCACACCAGCTAAGATTAGGTTAGGGAGGAAGTCAAAAATCTTATTAACCATATTCGTCAATGGCGCAAATAAGCCGTCAAGCTCAAGTTGGCCGAGGACCATAGTAAGGACAACCAGCAAAATGAACCAGTACACCATATCGGCGATCGTGGTACTCATTGGCTTCATGCCCGCTTCAGCGCTTAAACGCTCATCCATGCTCGTCTTAGACAACGCAGCATTGAGGGCCGTACGCGCGATAGTCGCGATAACCCAACCGATAATACCCACAGCGATAGCGCCAATGAGGTTAGGGATGAAACCTAAAACTTGACCGACCATATTAGCAAAAGGAGCTGAAATAGAGTTAAGGTTTAGCTGGTTTAGCGCTGCTGAAATAGCAATGATGAAAATAAACCAGAAGATAATTTTGGAGATGATACCCTCGAGGTCATAAGTCTTACCCGTCGAAGTATTCATACGTTGATTTAGATTAATGCGAGCCAGTACGTTACGGACTAAGGCTGCAATACCTAGAGCTACCAACCATCCTAGAACGAAAATCAAAATCGCGCCAATGATGGAGCCGATAGGGCCACCAAGGTAGTTATTAAATGATACAAACATGTGATCCATGTTGTTCTCCTAGTGAGATAAAGTCATAGGACAACTGCAGGCCAAAAAATGGGTGACTACAGGTCCATGTTGTTATGAGCTTGTTGTTGTCTTTAGTGCAAAAAACATGAAAGTGAATAACATGAAATTTTGTTAGGTGAAAGCCTGCAAAACTATGGAATAGCTTATTAGTTTGGTTAAACAACCTTACTATTAACTCCAATGTTACCATAAAGAAAAGTTAGGTATTTACAAAACTCCTTTACTCTAACTAACATCAGGCTAATATGGAAGTTAGAATACGACATACGCCCCATATAACAGATAAAACCCCGCTGTATAGGTAGGCGCTGATAACAAAAATATAACATTAATGCAAGCGATTTTGGCAAAACGTAGCTTGCTGAGTGTAGATTTGCTATGATTGCGCACATATAAAGGCGTGGTTATAGACGAATAAGCGTGGCTCGCCACTGCTAAAAGCTGTTGACCACTTTATAAGTCAGACCACCCGTTAAACTTCTATTGAAATAAGATGAGATCTTTATGAAAGCAAATACTACCCTTGTATTAAGTGCCTTAACTAGCGCAGTTTTGTTAGTGACGGGTTGTAGTGCCAATAACAGCAATAAAGCGGCCCAATCGGTCACGATCACCGAGCAAAGCCCAGAGATAGAAAAAGTAGGCTATAGCATCGGTTACATGATGGCTGACAGCAATAAAGACATGGTCGGCGATTTAGACTTAGACACTTTTGAGCTAGGCTTCCGTGACGGCTATGAAGGTAAAGATGCTGCTTTGACCGAAGAGCAAATGATCAAAATTTTGACTGAGTATCAGCAGAAGAAAGAAAAAGAAATGGTCACTGAAATGCAAGGCAAAGCAGAAGACAATAAGAAAAAGGGCGCTGAATATTTAGCAGCCAATGCTAAAAAAGCAGGTTTTAAAACCACTGAGTCAGGCCTACAGTATAAAGTGATCACTGAAGGTACTGGTAAATCACCAAAAGCTACTGACGTGGTGAAAGTAGATTACGAAGGTAAGTTGATCGACGGTACAGTATTCGACAGCTCTTATGAGCGTGGCGAGCCCGTTGAGTTCCCATTGAACCAAGTCATCGCTGGCTGGACTGAAGGTCTACAGTTGATGAAAGAAGGCGGTAAGTACGAATTCGTTATCCCTTCAGAGTTAGCTTATGGCGAGACGGGCAACCAAGGCATCGATCCAAACAGCACTTTGCTATTCACGGTTGAGCTAAAAGAAGTTAAATAAGCGGCATAAGGGCTAGAAACATCAGTTTTTAGCAAACGATCTCTTTTTAGCACGCTAGACCATAAAAAAGCCCCCAATATTCAATATCGGGGGCTTTTTGCTGTGAGTCAGAAAAGGCTAACTAGCGTGCCTAACTACAGCAATTTTTGGAAGACTTTAGAGTTACGGCCATTATGATAGACCTCACGACGAGCCGATGGTAATTCGTCTGCGGAAACTTCAACAAAGCCTTGCTCAACAAACCAATGCGCCGTGCGAGTGGTTAAGACAAATAGTTTATAGAGGCTGTGACTGCGGGCTTGCTGCTCTAAGAAAGCTAGCAGGTCGGCCCCGCGGCTACCATTGCGATATTCAGGGTGTACAGCGACGCAAGCAACTTCAGCGGAAGCATCGTCAAGCGGGTAGAGGGCAGCACAGCCTAAAATCATACCATCACGCTCGATTACACTATAGTTTTCAATCTCTTGCTCAAGACGCTCCCGAGTCCTTTTGACTAAGATGCCTTGCTCTTCTAACGGCTTGATTAACTCTACTAGACCCACGACATCATCAATATCTGCGCGACGAATCTCTTCATACGGGTCATGACTAATCAAGGTGCCTGAGCCATCGCGGGTGAACAGTTCTTCTAATAAAGCGCCATCTTTAGCATATGAGATAATATGGGTGCGATGAACCCCTTGACGGCAAGCTAAGCTGGCACAGTATAAGAAGTAATTAATCTCAAGATTGGTATCGCGGTCGCGTAAGAAACGATCGACTTCATTTGGAATCATTTCATGCAATAAGCGCTCGCCATCGCTAATACCGGACTGCTCGCCTAAGAAAATCAGCTTATCGGCATTCAACGCTACCGCAGCTTTCAAAGCGACATCTTCAGCAAGTAAGTTAAAGACTTCGCCCGTGGCGGAATACCCCATCGAGCCTAGGATCACCATGTGATTATGGGCTAAGTTATTTTTGATGGCATCGACATCGATGGAGCGCACTTCACCGGTCATTTGGTAATCTACCCCATCACGGACGCCGTAAGGACGGGCGGTCACGAAGTTGCCCGATACTGCATCAATGCGTGAGCCATACATAGGGGAGTTGGCCAGACCCATAGACAACTGGGCCTCTATCTGCAAACGAATGGCCCCTACAGCCTCTAAGATGTGCGGCATAGCCTCGCGTGGCGTTACGCGCACCCCATCACATAATGGAGAGCTGATATTGGCTTGCTCTACGTTGCGCTCGATTTGTGGTCGCGCACCATGCACCAGCACCAGCTTAATACCTAAGCTGTGAAGCAAAGCAAAATCATGAATCAACGTGCTAAAAGTCGGATGGTTGACCGCTTCCCCGCCAAACATAATCACGAAGGTTTTGCCTCGGTGAGTGTTGATGTAGGGGGCAGAATTACGGAACCATTGGATATATTCTGGGTTAATCTGTGGCATGGCGCTAGTCGTCATCATCAAAGTCAAAAAAGTAAGTGGCAGTTATTTTATTAGAGCGGCGCTAAATTCTATTTTCTTTGAGCAGTAGGCTCAAGCGGGTTAGCAATTTTTAGCGAGCTGAGCACGAAATGATAGTGCTGTTGCAGGCGTGCCGCTCCAAAATAACGAGAGGATAAAAAAGTAAGGAGATATTCTACCCAGTCTTTAGGCGCAATAAAAAGTGGGTATAAGTGTGAATTACCATAGCAAAATTCCTCAGTCTGGGCTATCTTTTTATTAAGGTTGCTATGAATCAATCCTACTTTTGCTGAGCCGTTTTACGGCGCTTTATGGGCTAGTAGGTCACTACTCAGCACACTATAGACACTAAAGAGCAGTAAGCGTTTATTAGCGTCACTAACTGCGTCTGACACATAACCTAAACACGCGGCTTATATACAGCTAAGTGGTTTTTGCTATGCTAAGAATACACTGTTAATATCCCTGATAAACCTTCTATAATGAGCCTAAAGATACTGTCTGCATAAAAACAAGGACAGTCTATCCAAGATTTGCTACAGTGATTCAACTCTAAGACATTTAAAGGAATTAATAACATCATGATGACACCACAACACTCTGCCAATGCTACCTCTACTGTATTTAGCAAGCGTCGTTTAGCGGCGGCCTTTACTGGTACGCTACTTAGTGCCGCGCTAATCACCCAAGCCTCTGCGATGCTACCTACCCCTGAATCGGAATTGAATAATCCAAGCTCAGCTGAAACGGCGGCCATCGCTCAGCAAAATACCCAAGCTGCCACGGGTAACGCGGCTGCAGTTACCAGTAAAATTACTGCGGCTTTGGTCAGTGTGGATGCCAATGGCCAAGAGACTTTAGCTCCTGTTAATGCCAATACGCGTTTGCAGTCTGGCAACGTCTTGGAATATCACGCCTATTTTACCAATACCAATAAAGACCGCGTCCGTAAAATGACGGTGACAGTAGGGGTGCCTGAGCAAGTAGAATTGCTACGTGTGGTTTCTCCAGAATTTCCTTTAGGCAGTGTGGATGGCAAGACGTTTGCCCGCATGCCGCTACAAGGGGTCATCGACGGTACTCGTCAAGAAATTCCTTTGAAATTCTATAAAGGCGTGCGTTGGGATATCGAAGGTCTAGGCCTAAACGAGACCACTGTAGTGAAATACCGCGCTAAGGTGAAATAGGTTTTGCTAAAATAGTGAAATGATTAAGTAGAAAAAAGGCTCCCAATCAATAGATTAGGAGCCTTTTTACGTTACGCCAATTAGGAATAGAAGTGGTTTTTGCTAGCTACTGTGCCATCAAGCTGCCATTTATTTAATATCAGGATTAATAGCCGCTTTAGCAATGGCTTCGGCAATAGCGGCAAGTTTTTCATTGGCCGCCTTTTCACCAGCGGTAATGGTCTCGGCACGCCGTGACGTATCTACTGAGCTAATATGGGCGACTTTAGGCCGGATGATGACATCGGCGCGATTGACTTCCCCTTGGCTGACCGGCAGACCGCCTTGGCTATATTTGCCTTTAGCAGTGCCGTCTTTAGCAGTATTTTGCATCGCGACGTAGCTCTGCTCCATCATCGACCAGATATTACGTTGACCGTCTGCCTTACTGGTGGAGGTGGCATCAGTAATATCAACCGCAATCACCACATCGGCACCGAGGGCGCGCGCCGCATCGACCGGCACTAGACTGCTTACGCCACCATCGACGTATTTTTTACCGACTTGCTCGGGAATGCGCGGGGCAATAAACACGTTAGGCACGCTGCATGAGGCTTGGACTATCAAGCCGGTATTGCCACTGGTAAAGACGGCTTGTTTGCCCGTATGCTTTTCGGTAGCGACTGCTGCAAAACGGATAGGCAGCGCTTCAATAGGACGCTGACCGACTTGGGCGTTCACAAAGTCTTTGAGTTTCACCCCTTCAATAATGCCTTGATAAGCTAGGGTGAAGTCTGTCAATTCATTGTCTGTCGTCGTTAACGCTAGATGCTCAAGGTGATTGGCAGTCATGCCACTGGCGTAAAGGCTACCGACAAAGCTGCCGACACTGCTGCCGACGATTAAGTCAGGCTTGATACCGCGGGCCTCTAACGCCTTGATGACGCCAACATGAGCAAAGCCTTTGGCACCGCCACCCCCTAACACTAAGGCGATAACTGGTTTAGTCGGTTTGAGCGTCTGCATGGGGGTGTCGTAAATCGAGGTCGTCGTACACGAGGTTGTCATGAGTAAAACCCCGGCACTCAACCCCATCTTGGCCACACGAGTGCCGCGCGTCCAAGTACTCTTCAGGTTAAAGCTAGTGCTACGGGACCACCATCTCAACATAATACTCGCCTGTTATCTTTCGCTAGTCTATAGACAGTCAGCATTAGGGTAGCTGACATTACCATTACTAATTTTATCGTACTAAAATGTAGGGTGTTAGTAAAATTTGCGTAAGCGTAGCATATCTTACCGTTCATCGGGATAATATATCCGTTAATATTCGGATAAGTGAAAGTTTTTGCTGTTTTCCTGAGTCCTCAACTTATTTTACGCTCAGCATTATTAATTTAACGCCGTTTTCTTGTCTCCACCGCCCATTTGCGCCACTATAGAGCTGTACCTTTTGCGACCAACTTTAATGAGTGTTGAGCCCTTATGACTGCTTCTGTTGAGACTGCTGCTAATTCTGCTACCGCTAATGCGCCCTCTGCCGTCGATTTGCCGGTAAGTGCGCTGGCAGGGGTGGGTGTCAAAGTCGAGGGGCAGTTAGCACAACTGCATATTGCGCGAATTTTTGATTTGTTATTGCATTTGCCCCGCGATTACGAAGATCGCAGTCGTCTCGTCACGATGCGCGATTTAGAGCATGGCCAATCTGCTTTGGTTGAAGGTGAGGTCGTGCATGTGGATAATAATCGTGGCGGTATGACGGTGATTGTAGAGGATGAGACCGGACGAGTCTCACTGCGTTTTTTTAAAGTCTATAGCAGCCTGATTCAAACCATGGCATTAGGTATGCGGCTGCGACTGTTTGGTGAGGTAAAGCTAACGCGCTACGGCTTACAGATGGCGCACCCTGAGTATAGTGTCGTCACTAGAGGGGCGGCGGTGGATAATACCGGGCTGCAGCCCATTTATCCGGCAGTTAAAGGACTGCACCAAAATAAACTGCGCACTCTTATTAAGTTGGCATTGCAGCTGGTTCGCCAGCAAGGCTTACCGTTGACCGTATTTAACGCTGCCGATTGGCAGTCTGTCAGCGGGCTCAGAACGGCGCCGCTAACGCCAGGCAGTATGCAAGATGCGGACTTAACAGACGCAACCGATATGTTTGCGACGTTGGCCAATGCCTTTGCTCGCGATAAGCCAGCCACGACGCTGTCTGAGCAAGAAAAACAAATTCAAACCGCTATTTATGGTCTCAGCCTATTTGAAGCCTTAACCCTTATCCATACCCCGCCTATCCATACTGATATCGGTCAGCAAACCCAACGTTTACTGCAGTTAAAAGAACGCAGTCATCCGGCTTGCCAGCGTCTCATCATTGAAGAGTTGACGGCGCATCAGCTCAGTATGCTGTACCGTCGTCAACAACTCCATCAGCATAAAGCCCCGAAGTGCGATGAGGACAGCCCATTAGCGGCTAAGTTATTAGCCAATTTACCCTTTAGTTTGACAGGCGCTCAGCAGCGGGTGGTCAAAGAAATCACCAGTGATATGGCGACCTCGATACCGATGTTGCGACTGGTTCAAGGAGATGTGGGCGCGGGCAAGACCTTAGTGGCCGCACTGGCCGCTTGCTATGCTTTAGATAGCGGCTGGCAAGTTGCCGTCATGGCACCGACCGAAATCTTAGCCGAGCAGCATCTTATTAATTTTAAAAGTTGGTTTGAACCCTTAGAGATAGGGGTGGGCTGGCTCGCGGGTAAGCAAACCGCCAAACAACGGCGAGAAGCCTTAGCTGCGGTCGTCGATAATGAAGTACAAATCGTGGTCGGTACCCATGCGTTATTCCAAGATAAAGTCCAGTTTGCCAAGTTGGGTTTGGTCATCATCGATGAGCAGCATCGCTTTGGCGTTGAGCAACGGATGGCACTGACCAGCAAAGGCGTCTCTGGCAGTACGCCGCATCAGCTAATTATGACCGCGACCCCCATTCCGCGCACCTTAGCCATGAGTGCCTATGGCGATATGGACACCTCTATCATTGATGAGTTGCCGCCGGGTCGCACCCCTATTAAAACCGTAACGATAGATAGAAACCGTCGCGATGAAGTGATTGCCCGAATCGCGGCCAATTGCGCGCAGGGCAAACAAGCTTACTGGGTCTGTTCCTTGGTAGAGGAGTCGAGTATATTGGATGCGCAAGCCGCGGAAGCCACCTATGCCGATTTGGCTGAGCGCTTGGATATCCGCATTGGGCTCGTGCATGGCAAGATGAAAGGCATAGAGAAACAGGCCGTGATGAAAGCCTTTAAAGAAGGTGAGCTAGATTTACTGGTCGCCACTACCGTGATTGAGGTTGGGGTCGATGTGCCCAATGCCTCGTTGATGGTCATTGAAAATGCCGAGCGCTTGGGATTATCGCAGTTGCACCAGCTGCGTGGCCGAGTAGGGCGGGGCTCTGAGAAGAGCTTTTGTGTCCTACTGTATCAGACGCCGTTGTCAGAGACGGGTACCGAGCGCTTAAATGTGCTACGCGATAGCAGCGATGGCTTTGTTATTGCCCAAAAAGATTTGCAATTGCGTGGTCCCGGTGAGCTGCTCGGCAAACGCCAGACTGGTAATATCGGCTATTACGTGTCTGATTTAGCTAGGGATGAAAACTTATTAATGATCGCCCGTACTCTGGCTGAACGTCTAATCAGCGCTCCTGAGCGCAAGCAAGACGTAGGCTTATTGATTGAGCGTTGGATGCCGGAGGCGAGCAAATATACCAATGTGTAAGCGACTATAAGCTATAGCTTAAAATAAGTTTGGTAACGCAAAGCCTGTTATTCATATAAGTTATCTATGCTATGTTTTTATAGCTATTATGCGATATCATTAGTAATAATAAGGTGGACTCGGGATTTATCAGGCATACGTGACGATAAAGGTATGATTTGGTAGGCTAAAGTAATATTTTTAAGGCTCAAGAGGCCAGCGTAAATGACCTCTAATCTAGTGAATAAGCCAGCAATTGTGCTTACAGCAACTTGCAATACGCCCGCTATAATTCGAGTATAATTTTCAGCAATCTGTTTGTATTGTTACGAGCTAAAAAAGTGACCAGCTAGAAAATTACTAGCTAAAGCGCTAGCAGCTGTAGCCCTATTATTTATATTTCACTGCGTTTTTATTGGGTTTCTGTTGAATTCGCCATCACGTTCTTAGCGTAGCCCTCATTTAACACAGCCGGTTTAGAGAATATCATGAGTCAAGATCCCCATCTATCCAAGACCCCTAAATCTGAAGATCAGTCGTCACCTAACCTCGATAAGGGGCCGGTCACTGACACAACTTCAGAGACTATATCGCCGCCATCTTATAGAAAAACGGCCAACAGCACGCAGCGCTGGAAATGGCTACTGCCTCTCATGCTATTAATGTTAGGTATTGGCTTGCTGGCGGGTAAATTGTGGGGTGAAAAACAAGCCGCTGAGCAGCTAGAGACTGCTACAGATTCAGGGGCTGCTAACTCGCCGCAACCTGTGCCAGCAGGAGTTACAGATACTGCTCCAGAAACAGGCAATCAAAAGCCCGTCTTAACCGTAGAGATTGTCACGCCCGAGCAAGCGGTCATCGACAATGCGCTCAGTGCTGATGGGACGATTGGGCCTAAAGATATCGCTACTGTGTTTGGTAAAGTCGATGGGGTAACGATTGATCAGGTGTTGGTACAAGAAGGCACGCAGGTCAAACAAGGGCAAGTCTTGGCTGTGTTTGATACTGATGCCATGCAGCAGCAACGCGTACAAGCGCAAGCGGATTTGGCTGAAGCGCAGACCAGTCTCACCGTAGCGCGTGCGGACGCTGAACGGGTCATTCCTTTGCTGGATATCGACGCGGTCAGTAAGCAAGAAGTGGATCGCTATATCGCTACCGCCAATCAAGCGGCAGCCTCTGTTGAAGCGGCAAAAGCGCGCCTCAGCAACCAAACCTTGAATTTAAACAATGCGAAAGTCACGGCGCCAGTCAGCGGCGTGATTAGCGAAAAAACCGCCAACGTGGGTAGCGTACCGGGTCAAGAGCCCTTATTCACTATTATCGAAAATGGCGTCTTAGAGTGGCAAGCCCAGGTCGACCCCGATAAATTGGGTGCAATCAATGTTGGCACGCCAGTACAAGTGAGCTTACCGAATAATAAAAGCGTGATGGGAGAGGTCAGCCGTATCGCACCAACCGCAGAGAAAGGTAGCCGTCAGGTTAGCGTCTATGCCACTTTAGCCAAGAGTCCTTTAGTGCGTTCGGGCATGTACCAACGCGGTAGCTTTATGCTCGGCGGTGAAGGCAAGCAAGTGTTACCCATTAGTGCCATTATCACGGAAGATGGCTACGACTATGTCATGCTAGTCAATCAAGAGAAAGCCGATAATGGCGAGACTGTCTACCGGATTAAGAAAGAAAAAGTAAGCTTAGGCGAGCGTCAAGGTGATCAAGTCATCGTGACCAAACCGTTGGCTAAAGATGTCGCTGTTGTGCGCCAAGGCGGCGGTTTCTTAAATGATGGCGATATCGTCCGTATAGCTGAAATTGAAGCGACCAATCAGCCCAAACGTGCTGCTAATAAGTAGCCAGTAGGATAATAGGAAAACTTCATGAGCTTAAACGTCTCGGCTTATTCCATCAGAAACCCGCTCGTCGCTATCTTACTGTTTATCCTGCTCACTTTGGGCGGGATTTATGGTTTTATGCAAATGAAGGTGCAGCAGTTTCCCGATATTGATTTTCCGGGAGTCGTCGTGACGGTGACTTTACCCGGTGCTGCACCCAGTCAGCTTGAAAATGATGTGGCTAAGAAAATCGAAAACAAACTGGCGAGTATTGAAGGCATCAAACATATGCGGACTACCCTGCAAACGGGAGCTGCAACGATAGCGACTGAGTTTGTGCTGGAAAAAGACATTCAAGAAGCGGTAGACGATGTGCGCTCAGCGGTAGGAGAGGTGCGTGGCGATTTACCGGCGGCGGCCAATGACCCGATTATCTCTAAGCTAACCACAGCCGGCTTACCGGTAGTGACTTATTCGGTCTCCGCCAAAGATATGAGTGTGGAAGACCTCTCTTGGTTTGTAGACGATACCGTCAATAAGCGTCTCTCTGACATAAAAGGCGTCAGTAAAGTGGAACGGGTCGGCGGTTTGCAGCGGCAAATTACCGTAGCCGTAGACCCAGCCAGCCTCAACGCTCTGCAATTGCCTATCGCACAACTCTCACAGCAAATTGCGGGTATTCAACAAGATACTTCAGGCGGTCAAGCCGAAGTCGGCAATAATAAGCAAACCATTCGCGTATTAGGTGCAGTAGAAAACGCCCGTGAGCTGAATGAACTACAGATTGCCGTCCCAGTGGGCGGTACGCAGAGTTTGGGCAGCATGGCGACCGTTACCGATGGTCCAGCTGACCCTAGCTCAGTGGCGCTACTCGATGGTGAGACAGTAGTTGCCTTTAACGTGAGTCGGGCGCGCGGCGCTAGTGAAGTCGACGTCGTAAAGATGGTCGATGCTGAATTGGCAAAAATGCGCAAAGACTTACCCAATTACACCATTACCAAAGTTTATGACCGCGCCACACCCGTCGAGCAAGACTATAACGCTTCGTTAAAAATGCTGATTGAAGGTGGGGTGTTAGCGGTTATTGTGGTCTTTATATTCCTACGTAACGTGCGGGCGACTATCGTGGCTGCTGTGGCCTTACCGCTATCGGTCATTCCTACCTTTTTAGCGATGTACCTATTTGATTTCAGTCTGAATATTATCAGCTTACTGGCGTTATCTCTGGTCATTGGTGTACTGGTCGATGATGCTATCGTTGAGGTTGAGAACATCATGCGGCATTTACGGATGGGCAAGACGCCGTATGCCGCGGCGATGGAAGCTGCCGATGAGATTGGCTTAGCGGTCGTTGCGACGACCTTTACTTTGATTGCAGTATTCCTACCCACGGCCTTTATGAGTGGCGTAGTCGGCCAGTTTTTCCGTCAGTTTGGTTGGACAGCGGCGCTCGCTATCTTCGCGTCATTGTTAGTGGCGCGTCTGATTACGCCGATGATGGCGGCTTATATGTTGCGTCCAGAAAAGCACCATGTGGAGAAAAAAGGCCGGCTTATGCAGGCTTATTTAAAAACCGTAAGTTGGACTATTCATCATCGTTGGATCACTTTAGGTATCACCTTAGCGTTATTTGCCGCGTCGCTTAGCTTAATACAGTTCTTACCCACCACTTTTATTCCGGATAACGATATTAACCAATCGCGTGTGGGCATTGAACTCACACCGGATGCAAGCTTGGCCGATACTATGCGCATTAGTGAGCTGGCGCGTGAGCGAATCATGCAAATCGATGGGGTAGAGGGGGTTTTAAGCGCGGTCGGTGCCCCGCAAGCGGCGAGCTTAGACTCGCGCGATAATAGTGGTAATGCCGAGAACGCTGCCAGTCTTGATATTGTCTTAGCACCCCGTACCACCCGCAGAAGTAAGACTGAAATTGAACGAGAAATTACCAACACGTTGGCAGCCGTACCAAGTGCTAGATTTGAAGTGGGGCTAGCCAGTGGTGGTGAGACCGGTTATAGCTTTGCGCTCACCAGTACCAACGCTGATGTGTTAGAGCAAACCGCTCAGCAAGTCATGAGCGAAATCCGCGCGCTACCTATGGCCGGTGATGTGACGAGTAATCGCAGTTTACCGCGCCAAGAGTTGGCAGTGACGCCTGATCGCTTGGCGATGGCCGATCGCGGCGTGACTACTCAAGGTATCGCCGATACGTTACGTGTCGCGACAGTGGGGGATTATGAGCAAGCCTTATCTAAGTTGAATTTAGATACTCGCCAAATCCCTATCGTCGTCCGCTTACCTGATGAAGCCAAAGATAACGTCAGCCAATTGGGTGATCTATTTCTCCCCAGTAGCCGCACTGATGGCAGCGGGGCGCGTATTGCCGAAGTGGCGAAGCTTGATTTTGGTACCGGTCCCTCCGAAGTATTGCGCTTTGATAGAGAGCGGTCTATTAATATCAGCGTACAAGTGGGGGATGGCGAGCTTGGGGGCTTGATTGAAGCAGTGAAAGCAACCCCGTCACTACAGCAATTGCCAGACTCCATTTCTATCATCGATCAAGGTCAGGCTGAGAGCATGGCGGAGCTGTTTAGTGGTTTCCTTATCGCCATCTCTGTTGGGATTATCTGTATCTTTGGCGTGTTGATTCTCTTGTTTGGCAAGGTATTGCAGCCGTTGACCATTTTGATGGCCTTACCGTTGTCTATTGGCGGCGCTTTTGTTGGTCTGGTCATTACCGGCAGTAGTCTGTCGATGCCGTCGATGATTGGCTTTATTATGCTGATGGGGATTGCGACGAAAAACTCGATTCTCTTGGTAGACTATGCGATTTTGGCGCAGCGTGATCACGGCTTAAACCGCTTTGATGCCTTGCTCGATGCTTGTTATAAACGGGCACGGCCTATCATCATGACTACTATTGCGATGGGGGCAGGCATGATGCCGCTGGTATTAGGTTGGGGAGAGGCTGACCCTACTTTCCGGCAACCTATGGCGGCAGCGGTCATTGGCGGGCTAGTCACGTCAACGCTACTGAGCCTGATCGTGATTCCAATGGTATATACCTTTATGGATGATATTTCCAATTGGTTTGCCAATTGGTTACGTCCGCATGGCGCTGAGGAGCATGAGGTGGGAGACAAGGTGTCTTAAGCTTTGCGCCTTTAGCCTGATTACTATAAGCCTGACTAAAGCACAAAAACCGATCTAATATTTTATTAGGTCGGTTTTTTTATAGGCCTGATTTCACACCAAATTTTTAGTTAAAGGCCATTAACCAAGAACTCATACCAGTATTCTTATTATAAATCAGACGCTATTAAGCTAGGGTTACTGGAGGCGCCAATAAACTTTGACCGCCAGTTCTTGCCGAGACAGCGCCAACTGATCTTTTAAGAGTTTGCGCAGTGCCTTGGCATCATTGGCTTCAAGCGCCCCCCAAACCTTATCGATACGCCTAGTGGCCAGCTGTTCATGGCTATTTAAGAGGTCACTGATATGGGCGGGCAAATCTAAGGTTGGCAAGTTGGTAATGGGGATAATCAGGGCACGGTCGCTAACATTAGGGTTGCACAGGGTCGGGTGCCATTCGAGATTGCGCAGATAGTCGGCATCCTTGGGGTCATTAGTAATGGCTAGGATAATAGGCGCGACGGGGTTTTGCCAAGTCTCTAGCAAGCGCGCTATCGTGGGTAGGGAGGTCTCATCGGCGATAAGGAGACACTGCCCTGAGCCTAGATGGTCTATTTTTTCTGGAAATTCGCGCAAGCTTTTGAGGCTAGCGCCAGGCTGTAAGCTCTTGGCCCAATTACCGCCTGGGGTATCACCATGGATATAGACATCAATCCACCCGGTAACGTCAGTTTGCCCCGCTTGTTGCCAAGCACGGCGTAGCGTGTAGTAGCAATGCTGCCGCGCAGCCGAGTCTGCCGCCTGCTCAGAATCGGCTGGCCCAGATAAATCAGATACATCGGATAAATCAGATAGATCAAATAAATAAGCATAGCCGGGATGGGTTAGTGGGGTATCTGCCGGTGCTGTCACCTCCAAACGTAGCATATTGGGGGTGACCAGATAGCTTTGCTGCAGGGTAAACGTCTGCTCTTGCAGTTTGATGGTTTTTTTACCGAGTTTTTTGGCGGCTTTTTGCAGCAATAGCACGTATTGATGATTGAGCTCTTCAGGGGCGCTAATTGCAGCAGCAAAAGGCACAAAATGATGCGAAGGCTCGGCCACATCAGGCTGCTCAACAGTTATATCGATACCATTGGCATAGATTTCCTGCAGCTTGACTGGGGTCGACGCATTGATGGATAAGGCGGTGAAAGCATCGGCAAACATGGCCAACTCATCAAGATGGTCTTCGTTGATATGACTGATGAATAAGGGTTTATCAGGGTGTGATAGCGGGACTCTAGTAGCAGTGAGAGCAGTCATGAGAACGGAATTTCCTAATGGATAATCAGGTCACTAATTTAACCTAAATGATTATTATTATCAAATATGATAACTGCTAAAAGAGTGCTATTAGGGGTAGGTGTTAGGTTCTCTTACGAGAGTCCTACAGGTAGCCTCGATGCGGTCATTGATAGGGGCTATTTTGTATATTTAATACTGCTTATTTAGGTGTTATTAGTCTATAACAACGGCCATTTATCATTAAATACTGCTTAACTTATGATGATAAGAGTATAGTTATGCTAAATATACATGGCTGCAGCGGCAACCCATCATCGTTAAAAAGGACTTTATCTATGTCATCTACTATAAGGAAGACCGTCCGGCTCGCTCAGCAGGCGCTAGGGCTACTATGCTTATTCCCTGGTTTGAGCAGCCTTAGCCATGCCGCTACTTATAATATTGATCCGGCGCATGCCAACGTACGCTTCGCCATCGACCATTTTAAGACCTCTACCAATACTGGCGGATTCTATAATCTCACTGGACAAATGCAGTACGATGCTAGCGATAAAACCGGCCATATTGCTATCGATATTCCTATGCAGTCTTTAAATACGGGCAATAAAGATTTTGATGAGGTATTAAAAAGTCCGGACTTTTTTGATGCGCAGCGCTATCCAACCGCCAAGTTTGAGTCTACTGAGTGGCATTTTGCAGCAGGGACCGTCTATCCGCAAATTACTCGTATCGATGGCAACCTGAGCTTACATGGGCAAACTCACCCCGTACAACTGACGGCAACAAAATATAATTGTTACTTTAGCCTTATCCTCAAAAAATCCGTTTGTGGCGGTGACTTTACGACCACGATTGATCGTACCAAGTGGGGGATTAGCAAGTACGTCTTGCTAGGTATGAGCAAGGACGTCAAGTTAGATATCCAGATTGAGGCGGCCAAGCAGTAAGGCATTACACGAAGAAAATATGCTATTAATAATTGTATGCCCGTAGCCCAATTAAAAAGCCCGCAACTGCTATGAGTTACGGGCTTTTTTAATAGTAATTATTTCAGTTATCGACCTGATTTACTTTAACTTCTTTTTTAATTGATGGTCGAATATGAAGGGGCCAAATGGCAGGAATGACCCTATTACGCCGGCAGGTACAGCCCAAATAGGCAGTTTAATTTTGCCAGCTGTTCCTATAAGAATCAAAATATAGGCAATAAACAAAACCCCATGCGCCATACCCACATATTTTACCGCTTCTGGCATGCCCAGCATATATTTAAGCGGCATAGCGACGCCGAGCAATAATAAGAAAGACGTGCCTTCGAGATAGCCTGCGATAGTTAGGATTTTTAACGAAATGTGCTGTTCTTTGCTAAGGGGACTGGTAGTTTCGATATTTGGCTGAGCTTGTGGCACTGGGTTTTCCTTCTTAGGTATCTCTTATCAAAAAAATTCTAGTCATAGGTATTCTACTTAGTTTTCAGAAGTCTATGCTGAGTAATTTTTTTACTACCCTTTAAGTGCCAGCCTTTTCTGCTCCATAAGTCGCTTGACTTAATGTATATTCATCTCCTTCATGAAGTTGTTCAATCAAACCATTGCGCGAGTAGCCTGAATACTCAAGATATTCTTTCGCCGATTTAACAGCTTGCTCGTTCCAATCAACGTTTAAGCTATCTACTGCACTAGTTGCTTCAGCAATAGCATAGTCGTCTCCATCCTGAAGTTGCTCAATCAGTCCATTGCGCGAGTAGCCTGAATACTCAAGATATTCTTTCGCTGATTTAACAGCTTGCTCTTTCCAGTTAATGCCTAAGCTATCTACTGCAGCAGTGGCCTCGATAACAGTATAATCATCCCCATCTTGGAGTTGTTCAATGAGGCCTTTACGTGAATAACCTGAATATTCAATATAATCTTTCGCTGATTTAACAGCTTGCTCTTTCCAATCAATACATAAACTATCTACTACACTAGTAGCATCGATGATGGCATATTTATCTCCATCATGAAGCTGATCAATCAAGCCATCACGCGAATATCCTGAATATTCAAGATATTCTTTTGCTGATCTTACTGCATTAGTTTGTGCTCTGGTCAAGCCTTGAGGTTTTTCTGGTAGGGCTGACTCTTTTTTTTCTTGCATCTGTTCAGCAATTGGTTCTTCTAGTTCTATATCGATGGGAAAGTATGTCAGATAGACCTCTTCATCTTTAGGGAAGTCTTGCTGTACAATTTCATCATGCGAAAAGTTTGATGTCTCTATATATGCACTATCCGGGATAGGAGTATTATTTTTTGCATGGACTCTGTGCTGTGTTTGTTCGGACTTAATAGAGCTTCTTACTTCTTCCGTTTGCTTATTATCATCATTAGCAGGTTTGCTGGGCTTAAGGTCTACAGCTGCTTGGCTGTAAATAGGGCTCGGGGTATCCAGTACTTTTGACCCTTTAGAGCGATTGCATTTCCAGCATAATGTTTGCAAATTATCTTCAGAAGTAATACCTCCTTTTGAAAGAGGGATAATATGGTCAATTTCTAATAAAAGATTTTTCTCGTCTGCCGTCGAAAGACCACAGATTTTACAAGCAAAGCCATCTCTAACTTTTATCTTTTCTCTTAGCTTCGCAGTCATTAAAGCTCTTTGTCCTGCCACACTGTTTTTGAATTTTACTAGGTTGGCTAAGTAGTTTATAAATCTTTCTAATTGCTCTATATCTAATTTCAGATCGAACTTTGATGAACTATTCCCACCTGCAGAGACATATTGAAAAGTATAAACAGGAAAATATAAGTTAGATAAACTGATATTCCTAAAACCTAATTCTTCATTAACTCTATTTCTATAGTTTTTTAATATGTAGGAAGGAATGGAGTCACTGATACTTGATACGATAGCATCTCTTTCATTCGCTAATAAATACTTACCTTGTTCCACTGCAGAAAAATCATTTAATACCTCTTCAAACTGTTCCAATGTTTTTTCATCAGAATTTATGTTGAAGTATTTACATAGATACTTAAACGGTTGGTTGTTAGCACTTTTTACGATGGATGATGAGCATTGGTGTGTCCATCTGTTTTTTATTTCAGTCGCCCATTGTCCTCTTTTCATATTATAGTTACTGTTATCCGATAAGCGTCCTTCTCCATAATCGAAGGCTTCTACATGAGTATAGGATAGTTTTAGATGCTCTATGTGTTCGTTCAGCTCATTACATTCGCCGATATGTTGTCTCACCCGGTTCTTGATAGCGATAAAATTATTACTTCGGAAATATAAATTTATTATTCCTGGGTAAACAACATTGTGGATAAATACTGCTGTGAACATAACGAGAACTACAATGCCAATTACAGTGGTTGTAGACAAAATTTCTTCTCCGCATATTTTAGTCGAACAAATAAGGTGACTTATATTATTTTCGACGCTTACTATCTTAGATAATTATTCTCAAAGTAAGTTGGTGTAGTAAGTCGACCACTATAGAGTGTATTGTAGTTGAAATAGAACAATTTTCTAGTTATAAAAAATAGAAAATTAGTCACTTATATTCTAATTTCTATTTTTGAAAATTATTAGTAGATGTCTATGAGCATGTAAACTGCGGTAATATCTACATAAAAAAAGGCGGCTACACATCGCGTATAACCACCTTCATAAGTATTTGAAAAGTTGCTGTGTAGCTTACACCGCAGATTTCTTAAAGTTCTTGCGATAGACATTACGGATGATTGGCATAAAGACCATCAAGATAGCCAGTACCCATAGAGCAACAGTAATAGGGCTGCTCCATAAAATACCCAAATCACCTTGCGAGATAGACAACGCGCGTCTTAAGTTGGACTCCATCAGCTCACCCAATACATAGCCTAAAATGAGCGCTGATAAAGGGAAGTTTAACTTACGTAAGCAATAACCAAACACCCCTAGGGCTACCATGAACACCAAGTCAAAAGTCGTGCTATTGATGGAATAAACCCCAACAAAACTGACTGCAGCGATGGCTGGGATTAATACATAGCTAGGGACATTTAAGAGCTTGGCAAATAGACCTACTAAAGGAATGTTTAACACTAGCAAAATGACGTTACAGATAAACAAGGAGGCGATAAGACCCCAAACAATATCAGGCTGCTCAGTAAAAAGCTGCGGGCCTGGGGTGATGTTGTACAACGTTAAAGCGCCCATCATGACCGCAGTGGTACCAGAACCTGGCACACCTAGAGTCAGCATAGGGACAAATGAGCCACATGCTGAGGCATTGTTTGCCGCTTCAGGAGAAGCCACACCGCGCAGATCGCCTTCACCGAAAGTACCGCTATCGCCGGCAATTTTACGCTCACTGGCATAGGTCATAGCGCTGGCAATCGTCGCCCCAGCACCCGGTAGAATGCCTACTACAAAACCCATCAAGCCACTGCGTAACATAGCGCCCAAGCTAAACATAAACTCTTTAAAGTTTAACAGGCTGCGTTTGCCTTGCTCAATCACCTTATGACCGGTCGTGGTTCTTTCGAGCAAGATGAGAATCTCACTAACACTGAAGAAGCCGATGACGATGGTGGTAAATTGGATGCCGTCGGATAGATTCACTGAGTCGAAAGTAAAGCGATAAATACCAGTGACCGCATCCACACCAACTGTTGCCAGTCCTAAGCCTATCAGGGCAGCGATGCCAGTTTTCACCGGTTGATCGCCGACTAAGCCGCCCAAACAAGTGATGGCAAAGACCATCAACACAAAGTATTCAGCAGGTCCGAAAGACACCGCCCACTTGGCTAGAATAGGGGCAAATAGCACCACGCCAATAGTGGCAATGGTCGCGCCAATAAAAGAGCTGACCGCCGATAGCGATAGGGCGATACCCGCTTTGCCTTGCCTAGCTAGAGGATAGCCATCGAGCGTGGTCATAATAGCGCCAGCATCTCCTGGCACGTTGATAAGAATGGCAGAAATACGCCCGCCATACTCACAGCCCAGATAGACCGCGGCCAATAGAATGAGTGCACTCTCTGGCGGTAAACCCAGCGCATAAGCGAAGGGCAGTAAGATGGCAACCCCGTTAATCGGGCCAAGCCCAGGTAACATACCGACGATAGTACCTAGAAATGCCCCCACCAAAGCAATGATTAAGTTCTGCGGGGTCGTGGCCACGGCAAAGCCATGCATTAGAAAATCAAAAGTACCCATTTTGGCTATCCTATAATCCCTGATAACAGTCCAAGTGGTAATTTGACATCTAAAAGCATGTCAAACAGAATGTATAAAACAATGCTACTAATCACTGAGAAGATAATGCTTTTCAAAGGATTGCCGTTGAACAATAAGCCCACTGCAAACGACATTAAGGTCGTGGCAATAGGAAAGCCCAAGGTCTCAAAAAATATGCCATAAAGTAATAAAGCTATGATGCATAAGACCAAGTTTCTAACAATGGCCTTGTTCATACCTAAATCGATAGCTTTGGTGAATTTGGCCGGTCTGAAAGTTACCACTAATGTCATTAGGGCCAATAGAGAAAAAATTAAGATGGGGTAGGGACGAGGGCCAATTGGATCGTAGGCAATAGGGGCTACGTAGCCAATAGCCACATAGATTAAGCCAAAACTAACCAATGCCATAAGTCCGGAAAACGCACGTTCCATGGTCATAATAGTATTCCTAAAACCGGAGGATAAAAGGCTGGTAGGACATCTCCAGCCTTCAGTACCACATCAATACAGGGCTAACCACACTATCTTTAGCAGCTTTTAAGAGCCTTTAACTGCAATATTGTTAAATCTGCTATCGATAGTGGGTTATTGAAAATATTGAGTCTTACAAGGTTTATTTGGCTTCGATCAGATTATATTCTTCTGATAGCGTACGCAGCTCATCGGTGCGTTTGTAGACATACTGCTCAAGCTCTTCGCCGGTCATAGCAAAAGGAAGTAGCTCGCGTTGGGTACGAATCTCAGCAAATTTAGGATCAGCTAACATAGTGTCAAAGCTGGTTTTCCACCAGTTGTAAGCGGAGTCACTAACGTCTGGACCCATGTAGAAACCACGGATGACCGGCCAAGACACATCGTAGCCTTGTTCTTTGGCTGTAGGCAGGTCCGCCATATTGCCGTCTAGTCTTTCATCTGCAAATACAGCCAATACCCGTAATTTGCCCGCGGTAACTTGCGGCATCATCTCGGCTATTCCCGAGCTTACGACCGTAATATGGTTGCCCAATACCGCTGTAATGGCTTCTCCGCCACCTTCCATAGCCACGTAAGTCATGTTATTAGGATCTAAGTCCACCGCTTTTGCGAGCATAGCGGTCTGCAACCAATCTTGGCCACCCACACTACCGCCAGCGCCAAAGCTGACTGCTTTAGGATCTTTTTTCAGCGCAGCGACCAAATCTGCCAAAGTTTTAATTGGAGAGTCGGCATTGACCGCGACAGCGCCATAGTCGGTACCCACGCCTGCTAACCAGCGCACATCTTTTTCAGTGAATTTACCAAATTTACCTTGGGATAAATTTAGGAGGGAGCCGGTAGAGAAAGCAACAACCGCATCGTTGTTAGCGCGATCATTGGCCACGATTTTGTTATAAGCCACAGCACCAACGCCGCCCGGCATATAGGTTACCCGCATTGGGCTTTTTAGCACGCCGGTCTCTTGGAGGCCCGACTGTATCAATTTACAGGTCAAATCAAAGCCGCCACCTGGTTTTGCAGGGGCAATACATTCAGGGCGTGAAGGTGCTTCATAACCCGACTCAGCGGCTGCTGTAGTTTCAGTTTTATTACAGGCGGTAAGGGCAATAACAGATAGGCCAAGAGCCAAATAGGATAGTTTTTTCACACGACGCTCCTTGTGTGTAGTGGTGGTCTACAAATCAATAGGGGGTTGACCGCAGTACTAGCGAGGTCACCAGTAACATTAAGACGAGCTAAGACGAACTTAACGGCATTGGCTCAATTTAGTAACGGTAGGTTTTTTATCACTGTGCAAAAGTAACAGAATAGTTTATAAATGACAAGAAACATATGTATGTATATATGAATTTTATCAAAATGTAGGTATTATGCTCGTGAGCTTAAACCGGTTTGGGATTGGGTTTTTAGGTCAATTTGATAGGCAGATGCCCAGTAATGCTGGGCTGCAGAGCAGAAGGGTAGTGGCAGAGTATTTAAATAATGCGGCTGTCAAAAATATAAACGTAACGCCTAAAATATAAACTGAATCAGTAGAATGGCGACTAGGCCCGTAACAATCCCTATGGGAACTGCTTTAAATAATAAAGACAGAAACAGTTTATCTTTGTCTATAACTTCTTGCGAGGCGCCTAACATCAGACTGCCTCCTGAAGAAAAAGGGGAGAGGGATGAGCTTTGGGCACCCAGCACGATACAGACAAACAGCAATACTGGACTGAGCCCTGAGGCAACGGCTAAGGGCGGCACCATAGGGAATAAAGCGGGCGCTACGACCCCAAGTGTACTGGCGAATATCGACATAATGGCGCTAATAACGAAGACTAAGAGGGGTATCATCCAGATAGGCACATTGGTGCTTAACCAGTCGGTCAACTGGTAAATAACCCCGACCTCTACGCCGAGGCCGATCAACATGCCGACGCCGCAGATCATAATCAGCGTGTTCCAAGGGATTAAGGCTATCACTGTTTTTTCGTCGCCGAGCTTGAGCAATAAGCTGATGACAGCGAAAAAAATGGCAATAAAACCAATATCAATCCTTGAGTTTAAAAACGCAATGGCGGAGCTCTGCGGCATCAGTAGGTGCAAAATAGGCACGATTAGCACGATAGCCATCATGAGAAAAATCAGCACGATAGACTGTTTTTGTTTGCGGTCTAAAGGCTCTGGCAAGGTCGCGTCAATCGCCACTTTGCTGTTTTTGGCATTAATAAAACTATAGCCGCCAAGCAGTACGGTGGGCACCAGAAAAGTCGCAGCAAAAATACCTAGCGCATAAGTAAAAGCATTATCATTGGCCACGCCGGCGCCGCGCATAAGCTCAGTGAAAATAACCCCGCTTTGTGAGGTTATAAAGTTGGCCCCAGCCAAAGCCCCGTAGTTCAAGGCCAAAGTAGCAATAATAATATTTAAACGGGTCTTTTTAGACAGCAGCAAAATCATAGGCGCCATAGTGGCTAACACGGTGTAGTAGCCGGCTCCTAAGCCGGCAATAATGGTGGCGACAAAAAAGATCACCAAAGGTAAAAAAGCGGGAAAGTGGCGACACTTATAGATTAGATGACTGCATAACTTCTCTAAAGCACCATTGGCTAAAGGAAAGTTATAAAACAGCGTCACGGCAAAAATGACAAAGAAAATTTTCAGCGGCCAGAGCTCAATAATTTCCGTCGCCTTCAGCTGCATACCAAAACAGCCGATTAGGTAGGAAAAAGCTATGGCAAATAGGCCAATGTTGATTTTAGTGGTATAGCCGAGCAGGATTGAAATCACTATAGCGGCTAGAACGTAGGCAGTCATATCTAATCCTTGACCTCAACGGCCTGAGTTTTTATAGTGCGTAGCATGATGACAATATTGACCAATAGTTGACTAAATGAGCCTGTATAGCCAAGGCATGGGCCTTTAAAACTGACCCCTAAAAAAGGTAACCCTTTAAAACAAATTAGGTATAGCACACTTCTTAGTAACCCGATAACCCTAAATGCAACCTAGCTGCCCCCATCAACCTTCTGCCACTGTGGTGAAAAAATGATAGAAAATTTTAAAAGCTTCAACCTGCCACGCTATGAGCAAGTGCGTTGGCATATTCAAACCTTGCTGACAGAGAACAAGTGGGATGAAAACACCCCGTTGCCTACCGAGCAGGAGTTTGCCGATAAGTATCAGGTGTCGGTCGGGACTGTGCGCAAAGCTGTGGAAAAACTGGTAGATGAAGGCGTGCTCATCAAGCAGCAGGGCCGCGGGACTTTTTTAAAACGCCCCAATTTCGAAAGTTCTTTATTAAGGTTTTTTAAGTTCCGCGACAAAGACGCTTCGTACGTTACTCCGACAGGTCTAATCAAAAAGGTTATGGTCATAAAAGGCGATGAAGCCATTAATAAAAAGCTCAATATCAGCAAAAATAAAGCCCTAATTTATATAGAAAGGGTGCGTATGGTTGAGGACAAGGTGCTGCTAAGCGAAAGAATTTGGTTGCCAAAAAGCCGTTACCAAGCCTTTGCTAAGCTGGCCCCTGAAGACTTCGAAAATCTGCTGTACCCTTTTTATTACACCAAGTGTGGCCAGTTTGTCTCCTCGGCAGTAGAGACCTTATTTTTTATCAAAGACCACATCGACCCTTATTTAGACAATGAAAAAACAGAAAATTTAGTCAAAGTCTGTCGTATCGCCAAAAATCTAGAAGGTGAACCTATCGAGTATAGAGAGTCCTATGGTATGGCGGAAAAATTCAGTTATGAGATTAATATTATTTAGGCTTGCCTATACCCCCTTTGCTCTAGGTTGAAAAAACAGACCAACCTGTTTTTTCGACCAGCCGCTGCAAGGCTTTTAAGCCTAGTTTGGAGTTGCCTACATGGTCAAGCCCGGGTGACCATACCGCAATGGCGCCTTTACCTGGGGCTATCGTCAAAATACCACCGCCCACACCACTTTTACCCGGCAGACCGACCAGATAGGCAAACTCGCCGGAGCCATCATAGTGACCACACATCATCATGAGCGAGTTAATCCGCCGCGCGCGCTCGGCATTAATGACCCTGACGCCCGTGTGCTCATTCATCCCATTCGACACTAAGAACAGTCCGGCACGGGCCAATTGCTGGCAAGTCATCGCAATCGAACATTGATGAAAATAAGTGCCAAGTACTTTGTCTACATCGTGTTCTAGCCGACCAAAAGCTTTCATAAAATGGGCTAACGCTGCGTTGCGGTCTTTGTGTGCCATCTCAGAGGCGGCCACCTTATGATCAAAACGGATGGACTCATCGTCGGCAATAAAGTGCACAAAGCGTAGGATTTCTCCCAGTATCTCTTTCGGCTCATGTCCCATCATGATGGCATCTACCACCGCAATCGCCCCGGCATTAATAAAGGGGTTGCGCGGCCGTCCCGACTCACTCTCAAGAATCATAATGGAGTTAAAAGGATCGCCGGAGGGCTCACGACCCACGTGCGTCCACAGGGCATCGCCTAATTTGCCTAGCGCAATGGTCAGGGTAAATACTTTCGAGATACTTTGTATGGAAAACAGGGTATTGGCATCGCCTGCAGTGTAGACCTGCCCATCAGGAGTGGCGACCGCGATACCAAACTGGTTGGGATCGACATGGGCCAGTTGTGGAATGTAGTCTGCTACCTCGCCACGGTCAGTCTCAGCGGCCATCTCGGCGGCAATATCATCAAGAATTCTTTGCATGTTCATGGCTTAACCGTATTTTTATTGCGTTTTTGCAAGGGAGTAATTTTAGCGGAATAAAAGATTATGCGGAGGAAAAATTGTAGTTTTCTCCGCCGTTATCGCCTGTCCCGTCTTCTGCAAAGCTAAGCTTTAAGTCTAAGTGCTTAACACACCAACATGAATAAAATTCATCTTAAAATTAAATAGTATCGTTTTTATTCATGTAAGAGATTGGGTATGATTCCTCCCATACAGAAATTTAGCTTTATCTCAGTTAATGAGTTTGAATTAGGGTAGGAATCGCCATGAGTACAGCATTTAAATATTCAATTAAAAAAATTCGTTTTGACGAAAATTATGAGCCTGCAGACAGCACGCGTCTGACCACTAACTTCGCAAACTTAGCTCGTGGCGAGCAGCGCCAGGAGAACTTGCGCAAAACCTTACGCATGATAAACAATCGTTTTAACACGTTAGCGCATTGGGACAATCCGAATGCAGACCGTTATTCTGTGGAAGTGGATATTATTTCTGCGAATTTAGATATTGAAGGCAATGGCGATACTTTTCCGGTCATTGAGACGCTGCAAACCACCATAGTGGATCATAAAGAAAATAAGCGTATTGAAGGCATGATTGGTAACAGCTTCTCTTCTTACGTGCGCGATTATGATTTCAGCGTCGTGCTATTGGACCATTTTGCTAAAAATCCTGGCACGCCGCCCCCTGCAGACTTCGGTGACTTACATGGCAAGCTGTTCCAATCTTTACTAAATTCAGAAGCTTACCAAGCCGAATTTAGTAAGCAACCAGTAATTTGCCTGAGTGTTTCTACCAGTAAAACCTATGAGCGTACGACCAATCAGCATCCTATATTAGGGGTGGAGTATAAGCAGGATGAGTATTCACTAACGGATGATTATTTTCATAAAATGGGCTTAACCGTGCGTTATTTTATGCCTGCGGGTAGCGTGGCACCTTTAGCGTTTTATTTCGCTGGTGACTTGCTGAGTGATTACACTGATCTTGAATTGATTAGCGCTATCAGTACCATGGAGACTTTCCAAAAGATTTATCGCCCTGAAATTTACAATGCCAATTCTACAGCCGCGCAGGTATATCAGCCTAGCTTGAAGTATCAAGATTATTCGCTAACGCAAATCGTCTATGACCGTGAAGAGCGCAGTCAGATGGCGGTCAAGCAAGGCAAGTTTACGGAAGAAGCATTTATCAAGCCTTATCAAGACATTCTTGAAGAGTGGGCAGCAAAATATAATGTTGCAGAAGCAGCAGATACCAATACGGCTGCTAACAAACACGCTGCTTAATGAGTGGCTGCTTAATGAGTGAATGACGTCATTCTTAATCTACGCCAACAGTTAACAGAGTTGGCAGAATTAAGAGTGGCGTTCTAGCTATTAGAAATCTAACTATTAGCAATCTAAAACCAAAATATTAAATATAAAAGATGAGATACCATGACCACTTTATCCCTAGAATCACTCTTATTACCAACCTCAACGGCGGGCAGTTTGCCAAAACCATCTTGGTTGGCTGAACCTGAAAAAATTTGGTCCCCTTGGGCACTAGAAGGCGAGCAATTGCTAGAAGCCAAACAAGATGCTTTAAGAGTCTCCTTACAAGAGCAACTGCATGCCGGCATCGATATCGTCAGCGATGGCGAGCAAACCCGTCAGCATTTCGTGACTACTTTTATTGAACATCTTGACGGGGTAGATTTTAAAAATCGTGAAACCGTTAAAATTCGCAATCGTTATGAAGCTAGCGTACCAACCGTAGTGGGTGCGGTAAGCCGTCAAAAGCCAGTCTTTTTAGACGATGCTAAGTTTTTACGTCAGCAAACCGATCAGCCTATCAAATGGGCGTTGCCTGGCCCAATGACCATGATTGATACTCTATATGACAGTCATTATAAAAGCCGTGAAAAGTTAGCTTGGGAATTTGCTAAAATCCTTAATGAAGAAGCTAAAGAATTAGAGGCCGCTGGGGTAGATATTATCCAATTCGATGAACCCGCTTTTAACGTATTCTTTGATGATGTGAATGATTGGGGTATTGCTACCTTAGAGCGCGCTATCGAAGGCTTGAAGTGTGAAACGGCTGTGCATATTTGCTATGGCTATGGCATTAAAGCCAATAATGATTGGAAAAAGACCTTGGGTTCGGAATGGCGCCAATACGAGCAAGCATTCCCGAAACTGCAGCAGTCTAAAATCGATATTGTGTCGCTAGAGTGCCAAAACTCGCATGTGCCTATGGAACTCATTGAGCTAATCCGCGGTAAAAAAGTCATGATTGGTGCTATTGATGTGGCTACTAATACTATCGAGACTCCGGAAGAAGTCGCCGATACGCTACGCAAAGCCCTACAATTTGTCGATGCGGATAAGCTCTATCCTTCGACCAACTGTGGTATGGCGCCATTGTCACGCCAAGTGGCCCGCGGTAAGCTGGCAGCTTTAAGTGCCGGTGCGGCAATCGTACGTAATGAGCTAACAGCTTAATTAACTGACGAAACTTACGCAAATTTTGGCTCTGGACTAATTAATCACCACAATCAATACGCACAATCAATTAACTTATCGAGCGCAGATTTAGGATTTGAATGATGATTGAAGCAAGCGACTTTAGAGATGCCATGGCTTCGTTAACGACGGCAGTCAATGTGATCACCACGCAAGGAGTATCAGGTAGCCATGGGTTTACCGCATCTGCGGTATGCAGTGTCACTGATACTCCGCCTACGCTGTTGGTCTGTATGAATCAGACTTCGCGCTCGCATGAGCATTTTATTGAAAATAAAGTTTTGAGCGTCAATGTATTGAGCGCGCATCATGAGCCCATATCCAATACCTTTGCCTCTAAATTATGCTCAGAAGAGCGCTTTAAACAGGGCGCTTGGACCCGATTGGTCACAGGTTCGCCTATTTTAGAAGATGCTTTGGTGAGTTTTGATTGTGAGATTGAGGAGATTCAGCGCGTGGGCACACACAGTGTGTTTATCTGCCGAGTCGTCGCCATTCAGCAAAGCGAGCATGAGGAAAGCTTGGTGTATTTCAAACGTGGCTACCATCAAATTGGGCAAGTCGAATTAGCGTAAGTTAGCTTTTTAAACTTCTTAATTAGGTTCTGTCCAGCAGTCCCTAATAATCCTCTAACTAAAGCTATTTTCAACTTAGATTGCGGCTTTTAGCCCCACTTTTAGTAGGTAGAATATTAAATGGCTAGGCTAAAGCACCAGCCTACTACCATGCTAATAAGTTGAGAGTAGCTTTTCACTACGAAGAAAATATCCTGTGGAATTAATCATCTTTTTAATCATAGGCGCGCTAGCAGGATTTGCTGCGGGGCTTTTTGGCGTGGGCGGTGGTACTATCATCGTGCCGCTATTATTTATCGTCTTTACCCAAATGGGTTACAGCGCTGACACCATTATGCATTTGGCGCTAGGCACTTCATTGGCAACCATTATCGTCACCTCTATCAGCTCCTTGATGGCTCATAATAAAAATGGCGCTGTCATGTGGCCAGTATTCAAAAATTTAGCGCCTGGTATGGCTCTTGGCTGCTTTTTTGGCGCAGGAATTGCCGGTTGGCTCTCTGGCGTGCATTTACAAATTATCGTAGGTCTATTTTTGCTGTGGGTCGCACAAAAGATGTTTAAAGGCGGCAAAAAGCAGGCCGCTGCTAGTTCCGACAGTGCCAATACAGTACTACCTTCAAAGCCTAACCAATTAATGGCAGGGGCGGGCATAGGTATTGCATCGGCCATTTTTGGCATTGGCGGTGGCAGCATAACGGTGCCTTATCTCACACGCTATGGGGTAGTGATGCAAAAAGCGGTGGGCACGTCAGCAGCGTGTGGCCTGCCTATTGCGATTGCTGGTGCTTTAGGGTTTATGATTTTTGGGATACAGCAGGAAGTTGATGTGCCCAATACCATTGGGTTTGTGCATATTTATGCCTTTTTAGGTATTGGCAGTATGAGCTTTTTCACGGCTAAGCTCGGTGCAAAAGTCGCTCATATGCTATCGCCTGAGCTATTAAAGAAGTGCTTTGCAGTGTTGTTATTCGTTGTGGCTTGTTTCTTCCTTTATAAAGGGCTGCTGGCCATTTCATAGATAGCGGCACTACTAAATGACCGCTAGTATTTTAGCGTATAGAAAAACCCCCGTTATGGTTTGACCGTAGCGGGGGTTTTTCTATTTATGTAGGTAATCTTAGTTATTCGATAGTCGACTTTAAGTGCTCTAATTAATGAAATAAAAGGTTTAACTTTTAACCTAAGAACCTATAGTAAATTAAGTAATTAGACAGCGTTAATTATCAATCTAAGGTTAACTAGATAACTTAGTATTTAATTGTGAATATTTCTCATTACCATTATAATACTCAGTTCAAATTTCTAGCGAACGTAATAGGGTTGCTCAAAATTGCTCTAACCCTTTGGATTATAAAATGCCCCAAGCAATGAGCGAACGCATCATTCGTGAACAACGAAAAATCGAGAACAAGCGCCGCATGGTGTTGTTAGCGTTTGCGGTAGCGTGCGTAATGGGGCTGGTTTTGGACGTAATGACCGGCCCTTCGATGTTACCCATAAATGATGTGATTGCGGCATTGTTACGGCTAACCGGTGTGGAAAACACCACCCATACCATCGTTTATGATCTGCGCCTGCCTATTGCTCTGATGGCGTTAGTGGTCGGTGCCGCGCTTGGGGCAGGCGGTGCTGAAATGCAGACCTTATTAAACAACCCCATGGCGAGCCCTTATACCTTGGGGTTGGCAGCAGCAGCAGGGTTTGGCGCCTCATTAGTGATTGCCTTTGGCGGTTTTGGTTTGCCGATACAATATGCGGTACCGATCGGGGCATTTGTCATGACCATGCTGGCCTCCGCAGTGTTGTTTTTATTCGCTTCTCTAAAGCAATTTGCCGCCGCTACTTTGATACTGGTGGGCATTGCCCTGCTGTTTATTTTTCAATCGCTGTTATCGCTAGTGCAATTTATTGCCTCGCCTGAGGTCTCTCAGCAAGTACTATTTTGGTTGTTTGGTAACCTTAACAAGGCCACGTGGACCAATCTGGCGGTGGTGGCGGTGGTCAGTACGGTGTGCATTACCTTATTGATGCGAGATGGCTGGCAATTAACCGCTTTACGTCTGGGCGAAGATAGAGCCGCTGCCCTTGGCGTGAACTTAACAAGATTGCGTATTAGAACCCTGATTTTGGTCGCTATGATGACGGCAACGGCGATTAGTTTCGTTGGGGTCATCGGCTTTATCGGCTTGGTGGCCCCGCATGTTGCCCGCTTATTGGTGGGAGAGGACCAACGCTATTTTTTACCCGCCACCATGCTCGCTGGCGCGGCTTTTTTATCCTTTTCATCAGTATTATCGAAAGTCATTATCCCAGGGGCCTTGTTTCCTGTGGGCATTGTGACCTCATTTGTGGGCGTGCCTTTTCTATTTTGGATTATTTGGAGTAAGCGGTGAAACTAGTTATACGTGCCACATTGGCGACAGCAGTATTAATGACAGCGATGAATGCACAAGCTGAAATCAAGACCATTCATGATGTATTAGGCCGTGACGTTAAAGTCGATGTGCCGGCCAAGCGCGTGGTATTAGGGTTTTATTATCCGGATTATATTGCGGCAACCGGAGCCGATAATTTTGGGCACGTGGTGGGTATTTCTCGGGAGTTTTGGGAAAGCTTTAACCCAGGCAGCTGGCAGTTATACAGCGAAAAACTGCCTAATTTACAAGGTATTGGCGATATCGGCAATATCGATAGGGGTACGTTTTCGCTGGAAAAAACCTTGGCAATGAAACCGGATGTGGTGATATTGGCCAAGTGGCAATACGATACGCTAAAAGCCGAAATGCCGCGCTTTGAGGCATCAAATATCCCGGTGGTAGTGGTCGATTATAACGACCAAAGTGTCACTAATCATACCAACAGCACCAAAATATTTGGGCAAATTGCTGGTACAGAACCACGGGCTAACCAAGCCGCGCAAGAATACGCTGATGGGATCGCTGATATCCAAAAACGGGTGCAGGCCACGGGGTCAGCCAAGCCAAAAATCTATATTGAATTTGGCGATAAAGGGCCAAAAGAGCACAGCTTTACGTTTGGCAAAAATATGTGGGGGGCGATTGCTGATACCGTCGGCGGTGATAATATCAGCAAACCGTTTGTCGAAAATTGGAGACCTATTAACCCCGAGCAGCTGTTGGTGAGTCAGCCTGACGTTATCATCATCTCAGGCACCGAAGTGGGCATGAAACAGACCGATGCTATGGCCATGGGTATTGATATCAGTGCCGAGGAAGCCCAACGTCGCCTCAAAGGCTTTACCACGCGTAACGGCTGGGCCGAGCTACCGGCGGTAAAAAATAACCGGGTGTATGGTATTTATCATACGGCATCTCGCTCACTGTCTGATTTGGCCTCGGCTCAGTTTATGGCAAAAGCCCTGTATCCCCAAGCCTTTACCGATATCGACCCTGAAAAAACCTACATGGACTTTCATGAAAAATACTTACCGGTTAAGCCCAACGGTACGTTTTTTATCCAGCTAGGCTGCGGCGACAGTGTGTGTAAAGATGACGCAGCAACGACCGCCACAGCGCCCGACTCAGCAGCAGCCACGCCCACCCCGCCAGCAGCTGAAAAGTTGTCATGGTGGGATAAGCTAACCCAGTGGCTAGGCAGCCTGTTTGCTTAATTTTGCCATTAACTTTATAAAGATATAATAATGCTTGAACTTGACCATCTCACTATACAGCGGGGCTCGCTCACCGTAGCCCACGCTATCAACGCCCAGTTCCATCCTGGCAAAATATACACGCTGCTTGGGGCAAATGGGGCGGGCAAATCAAGCTTATTAAAGGCTATTTTTGGTGAATTAGCGTTTTCAGGCAATATCCGCTATCAAGACAACGCCCAAAGTAAAGCCCATCTCATGACCTGGCGCAAGCCTATTGCCTATATGCCGCAAGATAGCCATACCGATGCCGAGCTTAATACGCTTGAGGTGGTGCTGCTGGGGCGTATGGACGCGTTGGGTCGGCATATTAGCGATGAGTTGATGCGCGAGGCCATTGACCTGATGGCACAACTAAATATTGCCGAATTGGCGCATCGCCCTATCCGTGCGCTCAGCGGCGGGCAACGTCAGCTGGTGATGTTTGCCCAAGCCTTGCTACGGCGTCCCAAAGTTTTACTGCTTGATGAGCCGGTGTCGGCGCTGGACATGGCCCATCAAATCAACTTATTACAAAAGGTCAGCCATTATACTAAAGAGCATCAACTGATTTGCTTGATGGTATTGCATGATTTGAGCCTTGCCGCGCAGTTTTCTGATGAATTATTGCTGTTAGCAGAGGGAGAAATCCAAGCACAAGGCACGCCGCAAGCCGTCTTGCAGCCGCAAATCCTACGACAAGTGTATCAAGTAGATATTGAGATTTTAACCAGTAGCCGCGGGCTGCCGGTGGTGCATCCTTACCGAAAAATGCAGTCACTAAGTTAGTTAGATGTTCAATCAGTTATTAAATGAGTGGTTAAATCCGTTATTGAGTGAGTGGTTAAGTCTGTTATTGCAGCAAGGGCTAAGACAGTTTCAAAGCTTTTTTCTGCTCAGGCACGCTACTAACGACCCCTGCCAAAATCACGGCTACAATGCCTAAAATCTCTATTAAGCCGATGCTTTCTCCCACAAAAACCACCCCATAAATGGCCGCAAATACCACGGTCAAATAAGACAACGCTGCCACCGTAAATTTCTGTCCCACATGATAAGCATGGGTCATGGCCAGCTGTGCCAATAACCCGGCGCCACCGATGCCAGCTATATAAGGCAAGCTGGCTAGAGTCAGCGGATGCCAGCCCACCCACGTTGCTACCACGGCCGAAACGGCCGCTGCCACCGCCGAAAAATAAAACACAATCCGCCAAGCCGGTTCGCCCATCAGCGACAAGGCACGCACTTGTAATAGCGCAAAAGCGGTAAAAATTCCGCCACTCAGCGTGATTAAGGTTTCAATTAACCGGTCTGACTCAAAGGCCGGCTTCAACATCAAACAAATACCGCCCAAGCCCATTAATAGAGCCAGCCATGTTTTTAATGAGGGGATTTCTTTGAGCCAAACGATGGATAAGATGGCAATGAAGACGACTGAAGTATAGTTAAGGGTCACAGAGGTGGCTAAAGGCAGCTGGCTTAACCCATAAAAAGCCAGTAATAGAGCGGTGGTGCCGGCGAGACTACGCTGCATGTGCCCCCAAAAAAAGGGGGTTTTAAGGGTTTGTCGACGCACCAACGTACCACAGAAAATCATCAATGCTGGCAAAATGGACCGCCAAAATGCTAACTCATAAGGGTGCATATCAAGCTGTGTGGCGGCTTCTTTTACCAAAATGCTCATCAAGGCAAATAAAAAGGCGGCCACAATCATCCATGCCGACCCTAAGGCATATTTTGTTTTTACCATAACCACTTATCAAATAATGAAAAAGCGCTATTTTAGCATTCTACCGCTCTGTAATAGGTATAACTCTTGCTGTCAATCACCCAAAACTTGATCCGGTTTAAACTTTAGCACTCTCCACCCAATCAAACTCCTCCAAGATACGCAGCCATTGCTCATCCAATCCCGCTTTTAGCAATAAAGGCTCACCGCTGACCGGATGGCGGAGCGCCAAAGTCTGCGCATGTAGCAGCATACGCGTACAGTTATATTGACTGCGAAAAAATCGATTATGGCGGCCGTCGCCGTGGCTGGTATCACCGACTATATGATGGAATAAATGTCTCATATGCCTACGCAGCTGATGCTTGCGTCCGGTCTCGGGGACTAAGCGCACTAGACTATAGCGGCTGGTATCATGCTTTTTTGATACCGCAAAGGGCAGCTCAATTTGTGCCAAACTCTGCCAATGGGTCACTGCCTCCTGAGCGGGTTTGTCCAAGCTAGCTAACTTATCGGCGATGGCATCGGGCTTAAAGCTCAATGCATAATCAACGCTGCCTTGCTCGGGCATATAGCCGCGCACCACGGCCAAATATTGTTTGGTCACTTGGTGATCGGTAAAAGCCTCATTCAGGCTGCGCGCGACGCTTGGGCTCTTGGCAAATAACAACACGCCGGAAGTCGGCTTGTCCAATCGATGTACCGGAAAGACATGACACCCTACCGCATCTCGAGTGAGCTGCATCGCAAAGCGCGTTTCGCCTTTATCTAGCCAACTGCGATGCACCAAGAGACCCGCTTCTTTATTAATCGCCACCATAAACTCATCTTCATAGATGATTTCTATTGGGTTGCCGGTGTCGTTTTCGATATCCATGCTGTCAGTGCCCATCCTTTAGAGAGTAGTAGTTGAGCCATTAGTAGGCTAGAGCTTAGTGCTTTAGAGGGTACAATTATATAGCTACTGTCTTTGATATATAGTTTTTTACTCCGCTTTAAGTGTGACTTCTGCTTAAAGCGTCACTTCCGCCTTTAAAAATTCGATGAATGAGCTAACCCGTTCTGATAACTTTCTATTTTTGTAATAAACCAGATTAATGGGCTGCTGCATTTTGAGCGTACTAGGCACCAATAGCGGAATCAAATCTCCTTTTTGGATATCTTGATAAGTCATAAAGTCGGACAAACACACTATACCGGTCCCGCATAAGGCCATCCGTCTTAGGGTCTCACCGCTATCCGCTTTTATATTGATATGAATGTGCAATAAATTATTGGCCGCATCATAAATAGGCCAATCATTTAATTTCTCCAATGAATTAAACCCTAATAATTGATGATGCGCCAAGTCCTGCACACTTTTGGGCGTACCGTGTTTTTGCAAATAAGCAGGGCTGGCTAAAATACGAATCTGGCTTAAGCCAAGCGGGGTAGCGCTCAGTGAAGAGTCTTTTAATTCACCGATACGTACGGCCACATCGGTGCGGGCTTCTAATAAGTCCACTAAGCTCTCATTACTCACCAGCTCGATATCGATTTGTGGATAAGCCTTGCTGTATTTATCGATCAATGGCGCAATCACATGCAACATAAAAGGCGTGGCGGCATCGATTCGCAACTTACCCGATGGCACCTGTTTATTTTTGACCATCATATCTCCCGCATCCTCTAAATCACTGAGAATACTGCGCACACGGGTAAGGTATTTTTCCCCTTCTTGGGTCAGCTCCAAGCGTCTGGTTGTGCGCCTAAATAGTGCGGTATTGAGCTTCTTCTCTAGCCTGGATAACGCTCTGCTGACGGCTGAAACCGTGACCCCCAACTGTTCAGCGGCCTGACTGATGCTGCCTGCATCGACAATACTAACAAAGGTATCAAGCTCATTAATCGTAACTTTCATTATTGATCCTTATGCAAGAGTATTTTGATTTTTAGTGCCTTCTTATCAATTATAGCCGTCTATATAATGACCGCTAATCCAATCCAATGAAAACTTTCATACCTAGCATAGAGCAACCTGCTATCGAGTTGAGCAATTTATGACAATTGACCAGCTTGATAGCAATAGTCGGCAAGTCACTGCTGATGGTTTGACGCCCATTTGGGCACCCTCTAGCTAATCTATACAAGGCAGCCCATCATGAAAAAAATATTGATATTAAATGGTAGCAAACGTTTTGCTCATTCAACAGGTGAGCTCAATGACACTATGACCGATATCGCCGAGCAGCATTTACTCAGTCTGGGCCACCAAGTAAAAATAACCCACATTGATGCAGGTTATGATATTCAAGAAGAAATCGCCAAATGGCTGTGGGCAGATATCGTTATTCAACAAGCCCCTGCTTGGTGGATGGGGGTGCCCTGGATCGTGAAAAAATATATCGATGAGATTTTTACCATTGGTCATGGCAGTCTCTATCAAAGTGATGGGCGCTCTCGCCACAACGCGGAGAGTAAATATGGCTCTGGGGGTCTACTACAAGGTAAGCAGTATATGCTGTCAGTGACTTGGAACGCTCCTACAGAAGCCTTCACAGATCCCGAGCAATTTTTTGAAGGGGTGGGTGTGGATGGGGTCTATATCGCTACCCATAAGGCGTATCAGTTTTTAGGCATGCAGCCCCTGCCCACCTTTATGAGCAATGATGTCATTAAGAATCCGACCATTGCCAATGATATTGCCCAGTATCAAGAGCATCTGAGCACCTGGCTTGCCGTATAAATACAATGGCCGTAAGTATAATCTTACGGCCATTATAGGGTAGTGCTATAAAAGATGCGTTGGGCATAAAAAGCTACAAAGCGGCTTTGTTGTTAGCATAGATAGGCTGCTGTTTAAAACGGCTGAGGGTTAAACAGGCTGACGGTTAAACGTTATAAACCATAGTATCCGGCGATAAAATGGCTGCCAGCTCATCATCACTTAGCAGCTTCTCTTGTTTGACCAGTTCAGCGACCCCTAAACCGCTCAGCAAGGCGTGACCTGCGATGCGGCTGGCATTGTCATAGCCGATGTGTGGTACGAGGGCGGTGACAATACCGATGCTATTATTAACGTTTTGCGTGCAGCGCGCTTCATTGGCGCTAATGCCTTGAATACATAACTCATCGAGCATGCGAATCGATTTTTCTAACATATTGGCGTTATTCAACAGATTATAGATAATCAGCGGCTCCATAGCGTTCAGTTGCAGCTGCCCGGCCTCTGCCGCCATGGTAATGGTCATATCTGTGCCCATTATTTGGAACGCGGTTTGATTCATCGCTTCTGGGATAACCGGGTTGACCTTGCCTGGCATAATGGAGGAGCCAGGCTGCATGGCAGGCAGATTGATTTCTCCTAATCCCGTGCGTGGACCACTGGATAATAGGCGCAAATCATTGCTGAGCTTAGATAATTTAATGGCTAAGCGCTTCAGCGTGCCGGAGAAAGTCAGAAAGGCGCCCATATCGGAGCTGGCCGCTATCAGATTCTCTGCAAGACGTACGCGCAAACCACTGATATCTGCTAACTCACTGATGGCCAAGTGCGCATAGCCTTTGGGCGCATTGATACCCGTACCAATAGCAGTACCGCCTAAGTTTACTTCACATAACTGACGGCAGCTGTGATCAATACGCGCAGTTTCGCCGCCTAAATCACTAGCGAAAGCATCAAACTCTTGTCCCAAGGTCATGGGCACGGCATCTTGCAATTGGGTACGGCCCATTTTGAGAATATGACTAAACTCTTGCCCTTTAGCCGCAAGGCTATGCTGTAAATTAGCCAACGCTTCTTTCAGCGGTTGCGCCGCAAATATAATCGCTAAACGGGCCGCAGTAGGGTAAACATCATTGGTCGATTGCGAGCGGTTCACATCGTTATTAGGATGCAGATGACTATATTGACCGCACTCATAGCCCATCTTTGCTAGGGCAATATTAGCAATGACTTCATTGGCATTCATATTGGTTGAAGTCCCGGCACCGCCTTGGATAAGGTCCACAATAAACTGCTCATGATGCTCGCCATTAATAAGGTCTGTGCAGGCTGCGGCAATCGCGTTGACCTTCTCATCGCTGAGCAGCCCTTGCTGATGATTGGCGCGAGCCGCGGCATGTTTCACCATAGCCAATGCTTTAATAAAATCAGGAAAGTGACTGATTGGCACGCCTGTAATGTTAAAGTTTTGCTGGGCGCGCTGCGTTTGAATACCGTATAGAGCGGTAGCCGGCACGGCTTGTTCGCCAAGTAAGTCTTTTTCAATACGAGTTAGGACAGTATCACGTGTTAGGAGAGTAGCGGTTTCTAAATTATCAGAATATGCCATGTTGGTAAGGCCTTTTGCGAGTCAGTTAAATTAAGGTTAAATTAAGAGAGTAGGGACGGTAATTGTTATCTATGTTATTAAAATGAGTGCTGCCTTTTATTTGATATCGTCATATTCGCTGCCCATAATGCCATCGCTAAAGACTTCAGAGAATTCACGCTCACTGTTTTCATCGATATGGCCATCAAACACTTCTCTTGTGCCCGCCTCAGGATCGTTATAAACCGTTAAATCCATCTTGCCCTCAGACTTTGCCACGATGGCCGTCACCGCAGCATCACCGCCCACATTGACTGCGGTCCGTAACATATCAAGGATACGGTCGACCCCTAAGATTAGCCCGATGCCTTCGATAGGTAAGCCAACTTGCGCAAATACCATCGATAGCATGATGAGCCCCACTCCGGGGACGCCTGCGGTACCGACAGAGGCCAACACGGACATTAATATCACGGTCAGATATTCGGTAACGCCCAAATCGATGCCATAAATATTGGCAATGAAGATGGTGGCGGTCCCTTGCATAATTGCCGTCCCATCCATGTTGATGGTGGCACCAAAAGGCACGGTAAATGAGGCTACAGAGTTATTCACCCCCATACGCTTCGTCACTGTACGTAAGGTAATAGGAATAGTCGCGTTGGAGCTAGAAGTACTGAAGGCAAAAATTTGTACTTCACGCATTTTGGTTAAAAAAGTCTTGATGGATAAGCCGGAAGACACTTTTAGCACAATCATCATAGTGATGAAGAAATGGAAGGCCAACGATCCTACTAGCACGGCCACATAGCCGAGCAGCGACCAAATAAGATCCAGTCCCAGCTCAGACATGGCCTTGGCTAACAGGGCAAAGACGCCATAAGGGGCCAGGTTCATAATGATTGTCACCATCTTTAAGATGACTTCATTAATCAACTCCAAGCTCTTTACCAAGCCTTTGGCAGGTTTGCCCACCATGAGAATGCTGATACCAATTAAGATAGCAAAGAAAATAATCGACAGCATATCGCCATTCGCCATCGCACTGATGGGATTGGACGGAATAATATTGGAGAATACATCGAGTAGGGGCGGGGCTGACTGCGCTTCAAAGGCGGCATCGGTGGCGATATTCATGCCTTTACCGATACCGAATAGTACGCCCAGGCCAATAGCGGTGGCAATGGCCAGTGCTGTCGTCAGCATATAGATAAAAAAAGTTTTGCTGCCGATACGTCCCAACAGCCGTATATCGCTGATACCACACACTCCGCAAATCAGCGAAATTAACACTAAGGGCACTACGAGCATTTTGAGTGAGTTAACAAAGAGCTTGCCGGTGATGGCAAAAAACCCATTAGTAACATAAGTATTAACGAAGCTGCCTTCGACGTTCAAGCCAGAGTAATTGATAAATAAACCGACTATGATACCTAGCGCCATAGCAACGATAATTTTGCCCGTCAATCCCATATTTTTCCACATAAAGTCTTTCCTTGAGTTTTATAATTTAAGTCGTGCAATCGTTGATATATAAAAAATCTATAGGGCAATCAGTCCTTGATATACCCTATAGCTCATCTTTCCTTGATGTAGTTGGTTTATTATTTCCTTAAATTTATTGTTTTCTAAAGTTTATTAGCGGCTGCAATTCATGTTTTTTGGCAAGCACAATGCATTAAGATTTATTTGTGTAAATCTTTGAGTAAAAGTTAGCAATATTATGGGTTTATCAGACTCTGTCGGCATTCATCACTAGAGTAGGAACATCGTAACTGAGAATGCTAAGCATGAAAAACGTAAATATTCCGTTCTCAGCATCAAAAATATTGGGGCTTAGTGAGCTAGCTTGTACATAATGTTGCCCTAGCAAAGTTTCACGGTAATCCGTGCCGCGTTGTTAGCATGTTTTCGGCGGTAATTTAGTGATTGAGGAGATGAGATTGCAGAGTGGTTATTAACGAAGAATCGTTTACAAGCACTTATGGAGAGGCGCTTGTTTAAAGGCTCTGATTGAAAGGTACTTATAGAGAGGCACTTACTAAGATTTTTTATTAAAAGACACTTATTGAGAGATGCTGGTTAAGGGGTATTTGCTGAAAGCGTCCTTATTAAGAGCGGTGGGTTAAAAAGGAGGATTAATTATAAGGCTAGCACCTGTTTTAAGGCATTAATTTTTGGCTGTTGGCGATCTACATAACGATAAGCAAGTACAATCTCTCTGACTAAGCTTTTATCGCTTAAATGATGAACTTGTACGGGTGCTGGGCTTCTAATCCATAGGCCAGCATACGGAATCAAGGCGACCCCTAAACCCGACTCAACCATCCGCACGATGGCATCCAGATCATTAATCTCCATGATGGTGTTCACTTTAATATCTTGTTGTTTAAAAAACTTGCTGATTTTTGCGCTGGCTGATGACTTGAGGGTGTAGTGGATAAAGGGATGCTGTTCGAGAGTTTGCCTAAGGCTATAAAAGGGCCATTTTTTAGGACTAATAAGCACATAAGGCTCAGTCATGATTGGGTCAATCACGATATCTTTAGGCAAAGTGAAAGCCGGCTGTACCGTTATGGCGGCATCTATACTGCCTACCTCAAGCTGCTCAAACAACTCTGTAGAGCGCCCTGGAATAATCTCTGTCTGCATTAAAGGGGCTAATAGGCTAATAGCTTTTAATGCCTCGGGCAGGATACCGACTTGCACTGAGTTGATAGCCCCAATCTTGAGCTGCCCATAATAACTGGCAATGTCGGTGTCTGAAGGCAACTGCATGGTCGCATATAGCCCTAAAATTTCTTTGGCTATAGGTAAGATACGGCTGCCCTGTGGATTGAGCGTAATGGCTCGGGCAGAGCGGGTAAATAACGATAGTCCTAAGGAGTCTTCTAAAGTTTTAATTTGCGCACTGACGGCAGACTGAGTCAGGTTTATCTGCCGAGCGGCAGCTGCGAAACTGTCTAACTCGCACACTGCTACGAAAGTTTTAAGTTCTTTTATCATTTATCTCACTACAGTGGTTAATTGAGGACAGGCCATAGCCTATAGGTAAGATAGCTAGCGCTGTTTGACCTACTTCCTTTAGAGCCCGTTGACTCAAACCATCACGAGCCTAATGCCCTAACATTGAGATTAAAGCATATAGAGCTCATGCCAATATTTCTATTGCTATTTTTTACTTCTATTATGCAAAAAAAATCCTTCGCCAACTTGTTAATACAAGATAGCGAAGGACTTAGTTGGGCTTAGTATGATAAATAATGACTTAATAATAATCTAAGTTATTGATATTTATAAAATTATTCAACCGTAACGCTCTTGGCCAAGTTACGTGGCTGATCCACATCCGTACCCCGTAATACTGCAACGTGATAGGACAATAGCTGCATCGGTACGCTGTAAACGATAGGCGCTAAGATTTCATGGACATCAGGCACTTGAATAACATGAAGACGCTCATCGCTCTCAATCTGTGTGTTCTCACCGGCAAAGACAAACAGCTCACCATGACGCGCATGCACTTCTTGCATATTGGCTTTAAGTTTATCGAGCATACTGTCTTTAGGGGCTAGCACTACGATAGGTATATCTTTATCGACCAACGCTAACGGGCCATGTTTAAGCTCACCGGCTGCATAGCCTTCGGCATGGATATAAGAGATTTCTTTTAGCTTCAGCGCGCCTTCTAGAGCGATAGGGAACTGTACGCCACGACCTAAGAAAATAGCACTCTTTCTCGCTTCAAACTTCTCGCTTAACTCAGCGATGGCTTGGTCTAAACTTAAGCTGCTATACAGTTGCCCAGAGAGTTTGTGCAGCTCAACGATCATTTCATTAAAGACATCATCGCTAATACGCGCCTGCACACGCCCAATTTTTAAGACCAGTAGCATCAAGGCAGCCAACTGTGTGGTAAAGGCCTTTGTAGAGGCGACACCAATCTCGACACCGGCTAGCGTAGGCAAGAAGATATCCGTCTCACGCACCAACGAGGAAGTGGCGACGTTACATAGGGCTAGGCTAGCAAAACCATTAATTTCACCGGCTTTGCTACGACGTTGGATATCACGTAGAGCCGATAAGGTATCTGCGGTCTCACCAGACTGTGAGATACAAATCATCAAAGTATTATCAACGACCACAGGATTGCGATAACGGAACTCGCTGGCAATCTCGACCGAGCAGGGTAGGCGAGTGAGGCCTTCAAACCAATATTTCGCGACCATACCCGCGTGGTAACTGGTACCACAGGCTAAGATTTGAATATGTTTTATATGGGCTAATATGGCTTCATTACGCGCTAAGAAGTCGGCTTTAAAGCCTTGCTGGTTAATACCCATCTCTACAGTACGGGCAACAGCATCAGGCTGCTCATAAATCTCTTTGAGCATATAGTGCTTGAATTCACCTTTATCCGCATTATGATGCTCAGCATCAAGCTCTTTAATATCACGTGAAACCGTTTCGCCATCGGCATAAACCGTAATATCGTCTTTGGTCAATACCGCAATATCGCCTTCTTCTAAATACATAAAGCGGTTGGTCACGGGCAATAGAGCTAGCTGGTCGGAAGCGATAAAGTTTTCGCCAATACCGATACCAATCACTAGCGGAGAGCCTAGACGGACCGTGATTAACTGTTCGGGATGGTCCACATGCAGCACGCCTAACGCAAAGGCACCATGCAGTAGCGGAGTAATCTGCTCGACCGCTTGCAGTAGATTATCCGTCTGTTTATAAGCATCGGCGATTAAATGCGCAACGACCTCAGTATCCGTCTGTGAAGTAAAGACATAGCCTTTAGCTATCAACTCTTCTTTGAGCGGAGCATAGTTTTCTACGATACCGTTATGCACGACCGCCACTTTACCCGATACATGCGGGTGGGCATTGCATTGAGCAGGCTCGCCATGAGTGGCCCAACGGGTATGAGCAATACCAATTTTCCCTTCAAAAAAACTAGGGTTTTTCTCTACGGCATTGACCAATTCTTGTACTTTACCCACTTGGCGCTCACGGTGTAGCTCGCCATCGCGGATGACCGTCAGGCCCGCAGAGTCATAGCCGCGGTATTCTAGACGCTTTAATCCTTCTAGGAGGATATTAGAGATATTACGTTCAGCGACAGCGCCGACAATTCCACACATGGCAGTTCCTTAACTGATTATTCTTGATGATTACGTACAATATTAGTGATAAAGGGCTAAACCTTAATGATTGCTAAAAGTTTTAGCCCCAGTTATCTATAAGCGTTGGGCTATAGCACATTAAATGACTATAAAGCTGTAAGCGGTACTTTGGAGGATTAGGATAAATAGGGATTTTGGGCACAATTGACGCTATTTATCTTTTTTCTCCTCCTTTAGTAAATTCAAATACTTCACCTTCAGTCGTCCTGACTTTCTCAAACCCTTTCCTAGATTTTAACGAGACTGCGGAAATGTCATTAACCGTGGCTGAGCCATCTGAATTAATATATATCCACATCTCATTGCCATTAGGGTAAGTCAAGATATAGCGCTGATACGATTCCTCTGGCGTGGGCGCAACCACCCCCCAATTACCTTGACACTTGCCCGAGTACTTTAAGACCTTGTTAGCATTAAAGTACTGACATTGTGCGGCATATTCTATAGTCGTACTCGCCGAGGCTAGTGAGAATGGCAACATGGTAGTGGCTAGTAATAAAGTAGCGGGTAAAATATTTTTCATAAGGCAAACCCTCAAAGAAAATACTTTCAATAATGACCCTAAAGCTTATAACCTTGCTAGGCAAACTGGCCTTATTTAATCTGCATGCTTAGCCACTTTATTTTTACTTTTTCGTAGGCCTTTCCCAAGCGGCTTTTTGCACTTGCTTGCCACGGGCTACGGCCAACGCATTGTCGGCGACTTCCTTAGTAATCACTGAACCGGCACCAACGGTAGCCGTTTTGCCAATCGTCACGGGCGCGACCAGACTGCTATTAGAACCAATGAAAGCGTGGTCGCCAATGACGGTCTGATGTTTATTTACGCCATCATAGTTACAAGTGATCGTACCTGCACCGATATTAACTTGCTCACCCACCGTAGCATCACCAATATAGCTTAAATGATTAATTTTGCTACCACGGCCTAGCTTAGTTTTTTTCGTCTCTACGAAGTTACCGACCTTGCTATCATCGCCCAATTGCGTCTGCGGGCGCAGATGCGCAAAAGGTCCGACGCTAACGTTGCTGCCAAGTTCCGCTGAATCGATGACACAGTAAGGCTTTACATGGGTATTGTCGCCAATGGTACTGTCTTTAATAATACAGCCGGCCTCAACGGTGACATTGCTGCCCAAGTGACAGTCGCCTTGCAAGACCACACCAACATCGATAAAGACGTCTTGACCCACGCTAACCTGACCGCGGATATCCACCCGAGCAGGATCAGCAAACTGTACACCGGCGACTTGTAGGACCTCAACGAGATGGACCTGCCATCTACGCTCTAAACTGGCAAGCTGTTGACGGTCATTAACCCCTTCAATTTCAAAGTCTTGTGCCGGTTCAATCGCCGCAATTTCAATACCATCAGCGACCGCCATTTTGACGATATCGGTGAGATAGTATTCTTGTTGCGCATTGTCATTCGACAAGTTGGGTAAGTATTTATGCAATAGCGCATTATCGACACAATAGATGCCACTGTTAATTTCTTGAATGGCTTGCTCGTCTGCAGTCGCGTCTTTTTGTTCAACGATAGCTAAGATATTACCTTGCTCATCACGCTTAATACGACCTAGACCAAACGGATTGTCTACTGTCAACGTCAGCATCGACATACCTTGGTGGTTTACGCTCTCTAATTTTTTCAGTGTCTCAGCGCTAACTAACGGCACATCACCGTATAGAATCAGGCTTTTACCATCTTTTGGCAGTTCATCCAAAGTCACTTTGACCGCATGACCAGTGCCGAGCTGTTCGGTTTGCTCTACCCAAGTCAGAGCATAATCGGTCATAGCGGTTTGCACTTGATCGCCACCAAACCCATAGACCACGATGGTTTTTTGCATGGCCAATTGCGCGCAGGTATCTAATACGTGAGTCAGCAAAGGTTTGCCTGCTAAGGTCTGCAATACTTTCGGTTTGGCCGATTTCATGCGGGTGCCTTTACCGGCGGCGAGGATAATTACAGAGAGAGAATGCGTCATAATTATAGGTCTTGTTGAGTTATTACCGAGTCATTGCGCTAGATTATAACGCAACAAAGCGGATGATTTAAAATAGGCATCCGTGCCTGTATTTTTACGGGTTACTGCACTTTCCAAGGCTAGTATAAAACCGCTATAGTCATTAGCATGCTAAGGTCAGTCTTTAACGCTTAAATAATATAAACCAAGCCAATAGCGTAATGCCCTTAGCCATAAATTCATAAGGTAATATGACTCAGTGTACTAGCTGTAGCTTAAATAAAAAAGCAAATTTAATATTATAAAAATCGGCAAATATCTGTCGTATTAATAAATAAAACTAAGAGCATTAAATTAATAAAACCGAGCGCTAATAAAACCAAGCATAGCTAAACCACAGCGCTAAAATAACGATTACCGCCATAACGCCGGCTATAAGGTCATCGAGCATAATCCCTAAACCGCCAGCGACTTGCTTATCGGCCCAACTAATCGGGAAAGGCTTAATAATGTCAAAAAAGCGAAATAGGACAAAAGCGAGGAGTAAATTAACCATGCCAAACGTAGACCAGATGGGCATACGCTCGTCGCTCATACCACTGCTGACATAGGCTAGCGGTAATAACGCTATCCAAATACCCGCCCACTCATCCCAGACAATATGCGGATCATCATGCACGCCCATGAGGTCTGAAGTGCGGCCACACAGCCAAATGCCAACAATACTAGCAATAATAGTTAGGACTAAAAATGGGACAAAGCCTAGCATCATGAGGGGAATGGCAATAATTAAACCACCAACCGTGCCCCACGTTCCTGGCGCCCGCTGTGGCATACCGCTACCAAGACCAATCCCTAACCAATACACGACCTTATCTGCCAGACTGGCACCGGCAGGTAGAGAAGGACAGACGTTAGCTTTGCTAATATCGGGTTTATGACCTGGCGCAGACGGCGGATTACTCATGAGCATAAGCAACTATAAAAGTGAATGATAGGGTAAAGCTACAATGATGGGTATAAGAATATCACAGAGGGAGATGATTCACTAAACTCAGATGGTAGCTAACCCGTAAGTTAGGTAGCGAGCGAGATAGTGATAAAACTATTAGCTAAAATGTTGAAAACCTTGCAGGTTTGGCATCTCGCTAAAGGGGTGGGGGCTGGCTGGTGTGACGGGCTGGCCTTCATAAGCCAGTTGAATATGAGCCTCTATAGCATTGCTGTTATCAGCGGCACTGACCACTTCACCAATACAGGTGACCCTAGTATTCGCAATGGTAGCGCTTTTGGGAGGGGAGACGCCGGCAGGCAAAGTAAACACCAACTCGTAATCGTCGCCACCGGTCAACTGACAGCGCAAGCGTTCGGCTGTGGCAACTTGCTGCAGTGCGCTACTGGTTGGCAGTTTATCGATATCTAAGCGTATCGCCACCGAGCTTTGCAGGCAAATATGCTTAAGGTCCTGCGCAAGACCGTCTGACACGTCAATCATCGCTGTAGCTTGACCTTGTTGAGCTAATGCCTGCCCCAATTGCACCTTAGGCGTTGGCATATGCAACCGATGACTCAACTGCTGACCTAACTCCGTATCAAGATGATGCAAAGCATAACAGGCGTCGCCTAAAGTACCGGAGACATAGACTTTATCACCGACTTGTGCGCCATTGCGATAAATAGGGCGGGTATCTTTAGTTAGCAAGCCCTGCGCTGTAACACTAAGCACCAACTTATCATGGCGCGTAGTATCGCCACCGATCAGCTGTACGCCAAATTGGGTGCAAGCATGAAAGAGACCTTTGGCAAACTCACCCAACCAAGCCTCAGTAGCCAGTCTCTCTGGTAACGCCAACGCCAACAAAATACTGTGTGGCGTAGCGCCCATAGCAGCGATATCGGAGACATTGACCGCGACCGACTTAAAACCAATGGTAAAAGCCAAGGCCTCGACCTGTGACCAGTCTTCAGCAAAATGACGACCTTGCACTAAGGTATCTACACAACTAACCAACTGGCTTTCAGCAGGCAAACGAATGACAGCCGCATCATCGCCCAGACTTTTTAACACAGTCGCCTGGCTTAGGGTATTAGCCCCAGCCGCTTGCTGTTGTTGGTCAAAGTAGCGATAGATGAGCTCAAATTCGGTCATGATTATTCAGCGTCTGGCTTTTTAGGGTCAGTAGTATCAGTAACTTCAGAGTCTACAACACTCTCTTCAACTTCAGCTTCTGTGGCTTCACTGGTTTCAGCAGCTACATCAGTATCAACTTCAGCAGCGGTCTCAATCGCTTCTTCTTGCGGTTGTTCTGCCACTGAATCGGTCGCTAACGTACCTGCCGCTAATAATGCCTCTTTCAGCGACGTCGTTTCGATGCTAGTAGGATCAATGCTTGCAGGGTCGATTTCAGCACTTTCTAGTTTAGACTCTGCTGCTTTTTCCGCTACTTCAGCGCTGTCTTTAACCGTGCCAGCCGCTTTAGCCGTAGCGGTTGAAGGTGCGACACGTTTACGCTTGATAGGCTGACCTGATTTAAGACCAATTCTAGGTTTAGGCTCACGTTTTGGCGTAGCATCTGCCTCAGCGTCTACAGGCTCAACATCACTATCCGTGTCTTCTACCGTCTCTTGAGGAGCTACTTCTGCTACAGGAGCAGGCTTAACAGCTTTCGCCACCTTAGGTAGTTTTTCATCGGCCGCTACTTCAAGCTCACGCAATTCAGGGGCTAATTTATCCAGTACCGCATTGATTAGCTTATGCGCATCGGTAGCCCCGAAATGGGTGTTTAGCTTCATGGCTTCGTCTAATACGACTTTATATGGAATCTCAAAACGGTCTTTTAATTCGTAAACGCCCACTAGCAAGATGGCATGTTCAACCGGGTCAATTAAGCCGATTTCACGGTCAAGATGTTGAGCGATTAGCGCGTCTAGTTCTTCCACTTGTTCAGGAATATGACGCATCAGCTCATGATAGTAGCCCAGATGGACGGTATGCATCGCGTTATTGGCACGGGTGCGGGCTGCGATATCGTGGGGAGCGTTGGCTTTCCACTCGCGATGATCGGTCTGCTCAAAGCGGCGATCCGTCATGAGCCACTCATACAGACCTTGCATAGCAAAGCGTCGCGCCTTGCGCACGGCGGTATGGGAGGTTTTGTACGCAGATTCGTTGATGTCGAACTGGTCGGCAGCGGTTGCCGGATTGGTTTTGCTCATGGGGGGAGATACCTATTGTCAAACTTGGAGGGTTTTGACTTTACTATGGACTATTATAAAAATTCTAAGCAGAGACCCTTAAAGCAAGAGTCTCCTTAATTAACCAATTACTAGTAATTTATTCTTCGTCTTCTTCGATATCTAGCTGTGATAAAACGGCAATCATTTCTAAAGCAACCATAGCGGCCTCAGAGCCTTTATTACCGGCTTTAGTACCCGCACGTTCGATAGCTTGCTCGATGCTGTCAGTAGTCAAGACGCCGTTAATAACTGGGATGTTGTAATCCGTAGCTACGCCCGCCAAGCCTTTAGCAGATTCGCTAGCCACAAAATCAAAGTGTGGCGTGCTGCCACGAATGACGGCGCCTAGGGCAACGATAGCGTCAAAGCGATCAGATTCGGCTGCGCGTTGAGCCGCTAGTGGTAATTCAAAAGCACCAGGAACACGAATAACAGTAATATTGATGCCTTGCACACCATGACGTAATAAAGCATCAATAGCGCCATCAACCAACGACTCAACGACGAAACCGTTAAAACGACCTACGATAATACCAACACGGGCAGCGGTATTTTCAAATAGGTTGCCATCGATATGGGTGATTTCGCTGCGCTGCTGTTGTAAATTTTTCATAAAATAATCCTAATAGAACTCAATAGATGAGGGTAAATCGTAAAGGGGAAATAACCGGTGAAAATTCAAAAAATATTAGATGCCGCTATAATACCATTTTTTCACAGCCGCATCTCTATCCCTTGTGCAGCCATAAATTGTTTTGCTTCCGCCACCGTGTATTCGCCAAAGTGAAAAATACTGGCCGCTAGCACGGCATCGACGCCACCCTGTAACACTCCATCGGCTAAATGTTGCAAATTACCCACACCACCTGAAGCAATCACTGGCACGTTGACCGCTTGGGTAATGGCTTTCATTAATGCCAAGTCATAGCCCTTTTTGGTGCCATCACCATCCATTGAGGTCACTAGCAATTCGCCCGCGCCCAAATCAGCCATTTTTACCGCCCAAGCTACGGCATCAATACCGGTAGGTTTACGGCCACCATGGGTAAATATTTCCCAACGCGGTTGCAGATTACCTTGTGCGTCTTCGACATCGTCTACTTGCTTAGCATCAATCGCGACCACAATGCATTGGCTGCCAAATTTCTGTGCCGCTTCTCCGACAAACTCTGGGGTGAAGACTGCCGCTGAATTGATAGCGACTTTATCAGCCCCAGCATTAAGCAAGTTACGAATATCGCCAATCTCGCGAACGCCGCCACCAACTGTCAACGGGACGAATACGGTCTCTGCCATCCGCTCAACGGTTTCATAGGTGGTTGCCCGGCCATGATGGGTGGCCGTAATATCCAAAAAGGTGATTTCATCTGCGCCTTGTTCGTTGTAGCGTCTCGCCACTTCGACCGGATCGCCCGCATCGCGAATGTCGACAAATTGCACGCCCTTGACCACACGGCCATTGTCCACATCTAGACATGGAATAATACGTTTTGCTAGCATAAAACCGCCTGTTGGATAGCATAAGAATACAAAGACAAATTGCCCAGAATGCTATGATACTCGTTACTTTTTTACAAAACAAATCTTAAGCCTGCCTATGTGCCAACTGCTAGCCATGAACAGCAAAAAACCTGCTGATATTCGCTTTTCTTTAACCGGCTTTCGCCGTCGTGGCGGCCTTACTGATGACCATATTGACGGCTTTGGCGTGGCTTATTTTGAGCCGACTGGCCTACGCCATTATTGTGATGATCGCGCGGCTATGGACTCGCCAATTGCAGAATTGGTGAGTAATTTACGCATCAAAGCGACCAACACTATCGTGCATATTCGCAAATCAGATGACAGCCTGCTAAGCAATGCTCATCCCTTTGTACGGGAGATTTGGGGCGAGCCTTGGGTGTTTTCTCATAATGGCAAAATGACCATTCAAGACGCTGATGATAGCGACCCCATTAAGCAAGGCATCGCGAGCCATTATTGTCCGGTTGGTGATACAGACTCTGAATTTGCTTTTTGTTATCTATTAAACCAACTCAAAGACAATTTCGAGCACAAACCTGACGCAGAGACTCTATATGCCTTTCTAACCGAGCAGTGTCGTTTCTTAGCCAATTACGGCTTATTTAATTGTCTCCTATCAAATGGTGACTGGTTACTGAGCTATGCCACAACCCTATTGTTTTACGTTACTCGTCAAGCTCCGTTTGGCTCTGCCACTCTAATCGATGCTGAGGTGACCATGGACTTTAGCCAAGTGAATGATGCTGATGATGTCATGACAGTAGTGGCGACCACCCCGTTGACTGAGGATGAACATTGGCAGCAGCTGGCGGTGAATGAGTGTGTGATTTTTAAAGACGGTAAGATTGACTATCAAGACGTACCTGAGCAGCCGGTCTATCTCTCGATTGCAGAGGGGTTAGAGATTGCGCAGAATGCTTAGATAAGCTTTTTTTGATAGAGGTTTTTTTTCGTTCTAATTTTTGTGTCTTAAGTTGATAGGTAAATTCTCGATGGTTTAGACCACACTATAAAATTTGCATAGCTATGCTATAGTCAGTCCTGTTTAAAACTGGTACTTAGCGAGTCACTGATATAAATTTTCTGGCTAGAAGTCATTATATGACT
>NZ_JBVGQI010000012.1:0-59690 GCF_058189395.1 Psychrobacter sp. CoH-33_TS_01 | reverse complement strand
TTGATTTAGCTTTTAAATAGTTGACTTAGCTTGTCGTCCAAGTTAAGTTATATCGCTAATAAGATAAACTAATTGTTCGTCTTACTTAGCGAGCCGTCAAGTATATCATTAATTTGATTACTGTCAAGCTTTATTCTATATTTGTTTCATCTGGTTAGCTGCGTTATCAATCTGTGATTGATCGTTTAGCTTCTCTCAATGAGGTGCGTATTATAGACGCTTTATAGCCTGTGTCAAGAGGTTATTTCTAAGTTTTTAAAAGTCTTTCAACTTCTAAGCCCTTATCTATCAAGCCTCCCAATCATCAATTTAGATAATCGTTAACTTGCTTTCCCGCTTGGCAGGCTGCGTATTATATACACCTCAGGACTCACGTCAAGACCTTTTGCAATATTATTTCAAATTGGTTGGATTAAGCTTGTTTGCTTAGAAGAACACCCCTTCCCTGGCCCTTCCCCTGCTAGGGGAAGGGAACTATTCTGTATAGATAGTTTTTAATTCAACCATCCCATATTGGTGGGTTACGTTCTCCCTTCGCACGCTGCGCGTGCTCGGTAGATCTAACCGACCCTACAAATCCTCCTCTGCCCTGAACACCGTTTAAAAATTGCATGCCCACTGCGGGCATAGCCCTTGTCTTGCGTCGGGCGAAAAAGTGTTTCGCTTATTCCTCCTCAAGGTGTGCAAGAAGAATTTCTTTAAATAGAAATTCCTGTGATAAGGAGAGTGCACATTTTCTTAACTGTGCTTACTTATATAAAGCAATGACTTCTTATATAGGTATCCTTTTTTCCGTGGGTTGTCACCCACGCTACGGTATTTGCTGAACCCTGCCTTTTCGTTTGCTGGGCTAAAGCTCCAGCCTACTACACCCCGATGTCCATAAATGCGTGTAGCGTCTGGTTAGCAAAGCATAACCCACAGCCTTCCAAATGTTCTGGTGAGTGGAACGCATCCTGTAATAACTTACAGCCTATAACTACCCCTATATAGGTATTACTCAAAGGTGTTCCTTTATATAGCTATGTGGCCTTACTACTATTATATAGAAGAGTCCCTAATTACTATCACCTAGTCCATTGCTGGTCAGTAAATTAGGTCTTTGCTATAGTAGCTAGCATTCGGATGCTATTAATACATCTTTTTTATTAGGCAGTCTGCCCCTATATAGAGGGAACTAAAGCATAAGGCGAGATTGGCTACAAATAATAGTTTATAATAGTAGGCAGTTACGACTTATATTAGAGTGGACTAGATTGCGTGGCGTATTGCCACACCCTCTACAATGCTCTCCTGCTCACCCTCTATTATCGTATCTGTATAATGGTGAGACAAGTCTGACACCCTTCATTACGGTTGGCGCCTAACGTCAGTCTTTGTTTTGATAGATGTTTTTTAATAATGAATGTTTGGATAATAGATTATGGTAGCGATTACTTTACCCGATGGTAGCGTAAAAGAGTTCGACGGTCAGACGACAGTCATGCAAGTCGCCGAAAGCATTGGCCCAGGCCTTGCTAAAGCCACCATCGCCGGCCGTGTCGACGGTCATTTGGTTGATGCCTGCGACCCTATCTTGGCCGATGCCAAAGTAGAAATCGTGACCGCTAAAGATGCTGATGGCGTCGATATTATTCGTCACTCTTGCGCGCATTTGCTAGGTCATGCCGTCAAGCAGCTGTATCCAGACGTAAAGATGGTCATTGGACCGGTCATCGAAGATGGCTTCTATTATGACATCTACAGCGAAACGCCATTCACCCCTGAGCATATGCAAGCCATTGAAAAACGTATGGCGGAGCTGATTAAACAAAACTACGACGTCGTGAAAAAGATGACCCCTCGCGCAGAGGCGATTGAAATCTTTGAATCGCGCGGTGAAGACTATAAGTTGAAATTGATCAATGATATGCCAGGCGAAGAAGCCTTCGGTCTGTATCATCATCAAGAATACGTCGATATGTGCCGTGGCCCTCACGTGCCCAACACCCGCTTTTTGAAAGTCTTTAAATTGATGAAGATGAGTGGTGCGTACTGGCGCGGTGATGCCAAAAACGAACAGCTTCAACGTATTTATGGCACAGCTTGGGCAGATAAGAAACAGCTGCAAGAATATATCCAGCGTATCGAAGAAGCCGAAAAGCGCGATCACCGTAAGATTGGTAAAGCATTGAACTTGTTCCATATGCAAGAGCAAGCCCCCGGCATGGTATTTTGGCATCCGAACGGTTGGACCATCTATCAAGTGCTTGAACAATACATGCGTAAAGTGCAGCATGACCATGGCTACCAAGAGATCAAGACGCCACAAATCGTCGATCGTAGCCTGTGGGAAAAGTCAGGGCATTGGGGTAACTATGCTACCAATATGTTTACGACCTCAAGTGAGAGCCGCGACTATGCGGTAAAACCCATGAACTGCCCTTGCCACGTGCAAGTCTTTAATCAAGGTTTGAAATCTTACCGTGACCTACCATTACGTATGGCAGAGTTTGGCTCTTGCCACCGTAACGAGCCATCGGGTTCATTGCATGGCTTGATGCGTGTGCGTGGTTTTGTGCAAGATGATGCCCATATTTTCTGTACCCAAGCCCAGATTCAGCAAGAAGTAGCGGATTTCATTAAGCTGACCCTAGCCGTTTATGACGACTTTGGCTTTGATAAAATCGAGATGAAACTGTCTACCCGCCCAGAAAAACGCGTGGGTAGCGAAGAGTCTTGGGATTTCGCTGAAAAAGCTTTAGCAGATGCCTTAGACAGTTCTGGTTTAGATTGGGAATATCTACCGGGTGAAGGCGCTTTTTATGGTCCTAAGATTGAATTCAGTCTAAAAGACTGCTTGGGCCGTGTTTGGCAGTGCGGTACGATTCAGGTCGATCCCAACATGCCTGAGCGCCTAGACGCTGAATTTATTAACGAACAAGGCGAGCGCGAAACCCCAATCATGCTGCATCGTGCCATCTTAGGCTCTTTTGAGCGTTTCTTAGGCATGCTTATTGAGCATTATGCGGGTTGGATGCCGGTTTGGTTGGCACCGCAGCAAGTGGTGGTGATGAATATCACGGATAAACAAGCAGAAACTTGTGAAAACGTGGTGCGTGAGCTTAAAGATGCTGGCCTGCGCGCAATTAGTGACTTGCGTAACGAAAAGATTGGATTTAAGATACGAGAACGAACATTAGAACGCATTCCCTATATGCTAGTATTAGGGGACAAAGAAGTCGAGTCTGGACAAGTCAACGTGCGCACCCGTGAGGGCGAAAACTTAGGCGTTATGTCTGTGGCTGATTTTATCGAATTAGTAGAGAAAGCGGTCGCTCAAAAAGGACGACCACAACTAAAAACTGATGAGGAGTAATACCCATTAAACAGTCAAACCGTTTGAACATCAACGAAGAGATCCAACTAAAAGAAGTCCGCTTAGTTAAAGAAGATGGCGAGCAAATGGGCGTAGTCGATATCGAGACTGCCCGCCAAGCCGCTCGTGATGACAATTTGGATTTGGTTGAGTTGGTTCCTGATGCCAAGCCACCTGTGTGCAAGATCATGGACTACAAACGCTTCTTGTATGATCAAAAGCAAAAAGCGAAAGAAGCGAAGAAAAATCAGAAGCAAACGCAGCTAAAAGAAATGAAACTGCGTCCAAGCACTGAAGAAGCTGATTACCAAGTTAAATTGCGTAAAATCATGAGCTTCTTAGAAGACCAAGACAAGGTCAAAGTGACTATTCGCTTCCGTGGCCGTGAAATGGCGCACCAAGATATTGGCCGTCAGCAGCTTGAGCGTATCATTGAAGATACGGCTGAACTTGCTAACGTCGAGCAACACCCGAAGATGGAAGGCCGTCAAATGGGTATGTTGCTTGGCCCGACCCGTAAGAAATAACCGGTTTATAGGCTATTGATTGAAGGATTTAAAGTGTTTGTTTGCTGGTTATAGCGGCTAAACCTTTATTCCCAATAGCTGATATCTCCGACTTAAGAAGCCGCTTCAGAATTTGAAGTGGCTTTTTTTATGGCTAGTTATAGGCTAAAAGGGTTAGCCATATCAATAATGAGACTGCCACAAACTTCTCCCAAGCGCACGCTATTGGTTTTAATCCCAACTACCTGTCTGTTTATCTGTTTCACTGTCTGCCTACCTGCCTGCTTACCTATCTATATTGGCCTTTTATCTGTTTCTTATTAAGGTTTGCTTGAGATAATTGGATAAAACCACAATACAAATAGTTAAGCAAATACACTAGATACCGAGTTAGCATTGCAGTACATTAAGACTATTACTATAGCGGTATTATTTTGCGTCAACCTAGCCTATTATTTTTTATAAAACAATGAGCTTTTATTTGAGATTTTTGATTAGACAGCGATTTTGGTTTTTATTCATTAAGACAAGACATTGGTTTTTATTCATTAATAAATATAACAAGGACCCACTATGCAAGAGTTAACACCACCACAATCCGATAAACAACCTATCATCACGCTTGAGCCGCCAAAACCAGTGCAGGTCATAGAGCCAGATGCTGCGGACCAAATGGTGAAAATTGATGACAGCCAGATTCCTGAGTTGAATCAAAAAGTCAATGAATTCGTGAATCATGTGTTAGCCAGCCCGGTGAATACGCCTGACTTTGACAAACAAGTCCAAGCTATCCACCAGATGGGTAATGCCGAGATTCGGGCATCAGCGCAAATGTCGAACCGTATGCTCGACCGTCCCGCTAAGAGTATGAACACTACTCTATTCGACCAATCACCTATTGCTAAGTCACTCACTGAGCTGCGCGGTATCGTTGAAGACTTAGACCCTAGTAAAAAAGAGCTGATGAGTGGCTCGCGTAAGTTTTTAGGCCTTATTCCTTATGGCAATAAAGTCCAAGATTATTTCCGCCAATACGAGTCATCGCAAAAGCATATCAATGCGGTGGTCGAGAGCTTGTATAATGGTAAAGACGAGCTGCTAAAAGACAATGCGGTCATCGAGCAAGAAAAAGTGAATATGTGGGCGATGATGCAGTCATTACGTCAATATATTTACGTCGGTAAGCAAATTGATAGTCAGCTCGAAGGTAAAGTCAGCGAACTGCAAAATACAGACCCAGAAAAAGCCCGTGTGGTTCAAGAAGAGATGCTGTTTTATGTGCGTCAGAAGAACCAAGACTTTTTGACTCAGCTTGCAGTCAACGTGCAAGGCTATCTGGCCCTAGATATGATCCGTAAAAATAATATGGAACTCATTAAAGGGGTTGATCGCGCTACCACGACCACGATTTCTGCGCTACGTACGGCAGTAATGGTCTCGCAAGCGTTGACGAACCAGAAATTAGTCCTCGATCAAATCAATGCCTTGAACAGCACTACCAGCAGTTTAATCGAATCGACTTCAGCCATGCTCAAGCAACAAACGGGCGATATCCACAAGCAAGCGACTGAAAACACTATCGAAGTGGAACGTCTGCAAAATGCCTTTAACAATATCTATGAAACTATGGATATGATCAGCAACTATAAAATTGAAGCGCTCGATAATATGAAAGAGACGGTCAATGTGCTGACCAATGAAGTGGATAAAGCCAATAAATACTTAGATAAAGCCAATCAAACGACCATCGTTGAAGTGACCAATAGCTTGAACGAAGAGCCCAAACGTTTGGGCGAAGTGCGCATCTAATTGGATGGACTTGAGCGCCTTGCTTTTGACTTAGGGATAACGGCTAACTCTTAGCCTTTATCCCTATTGGCTTTAAAATTAACGATAGGCATTAGCTCTAAGCCCAGTTTGCACACCAATGGTCTAGTGGTTAAAAGTATGCGTTATAACCTAACTGACAACGACCAAGAAAACTATAAAATATCGCTTATAATTCAATAGCTATCATGCGTCACTGCTAAGCTGCCTTGTCCATTTGCAATTTGTGGTAAGATAGCGTGATTAGATAGCCTCCTTTATGACTCTACAAGAACAGACACGGAAACCTATGACTTGGAATGATCCAAACGCCAAACAAGAAGCCCAAAACTACGACAACCCAATCCCGAGCCGCTTATTAATCTTGCAAACTTTGGCAGATTTAGGCGAAGCTACGCAGCCACAATTGGCTGAAGCCTTCGGTATTGAAGACGCCGATCAGTTTGACGCTTTAGGCAATCGCTTAAAAGCCATGACGCGTGACGGTCAAGTAAACCGTGATGGTCGACCTTATAAATACCGTGCAGTGACCAAGCAAGACATCGTCAGTGGTACGGTATCTGCCCATGCCAAAGGGTTTGGTTTCGTCGTACTAGACGATATGCCAGATTTATTTTTGCATGAAAAACAGATGCGTTGGGTCTTTAACGGCGATTCTGTCAATGCTATTGGCACGACTACTGACAACCGTGGCCGTACCGAAGGCCGTATTGTCGATGTGACCGAACGTCAGCAAACGCAATTTATCGGTACATTGGCTCAAGACGATGAAGGCTATTGTGTCGAGTTGGCCAGTCCTAACAATCATCAACCGATCACCGTAACGGCAGAAAACGTCGAAGCTATCGGTGCTAAACCCGGTCATCCAGTTAAAGTCGATGTCATCGACTGGCCGAACCAGCATGAATTCGCTACCGGTAAAATCGTCCATGTGATGGATGATGATAACGATCGTGAAGTGATCATTGAGACCACGCTGCTTAACTACGATATCCCGCACGAGTTTAGTCAAGAAGCTATCAAGCAAGCAAACAGCTATAAAGAACCGGCTGCCAAAGACTTTAAAGGTCGTAGAGACATCCGCGATTTGCCACTCGTGACTATCGATGGCGAAGACTCACGTGACTTTGATGATGCTGTGTATGCTGAAAAACGCTCGGGTGGTAACTACCGTGTGGTCGTAGCGATTGCCGACGTGAGCCATTATGTGACGCCAAACTCAGCGCTCGATCATGATGCGTATGAGCGTGGTACTTCGGTATATTTCCCGCATTATGTGGTGCCGATGCTACCTGAAGTATTGTCCAATGGTCTATGCTCTTTGAATCCTAATGTCGACCGTCTTTGTATGGTTGCGGACATCAAAGTGTCCCGCGCAGGCAAAATTACCGGTTACGAGTTTTACCCTGGAGTGATGAACTCACAAGCGCGTCTGACGTATAACCAAGTCAACGACTACTTTGCTAATCCAAAAGATAAGAGCATTCCTGAGTCTATCACGGGTAATAAAGACGTGAAGAAATCTGTAGATACCCTACATCAACTGTATGGTCTATTGATGAAAAAACGTGCTGAACGCCATGCGATGGAGTTTGAGACCGTTGAGACTTACATCAAGTTTAATGAAGAAGGTGGCATCGATGCTATCGTACCGCGTACCCGTGGTGATTCGCATAAACTGATTGAAGAGTGTATGTTGCTGGCCAATACTTGTGCCGCTAATTTCACTCTGAAAAATGATTTGCCGGTGCTCTATCGTAACCATGATAAGCCAGATGGTGAAAAGTCGATGCGTATCCATGAATACGCTAAAAACTTCGGTATTCCGTTCCCAGAAGAAAGCCCAACGCAGGAAGACTACCAACGCATCATCGAAGCGACTAAAGACCGTCCTGATGCCATCAGTATCCACAGTATGTTGCTGCGCTCTATGATGCAGGCCAACTATGCGCCAGACAATATTGGTCACTTTGGCTTAGCGTATGACGAATATAGTCACTTTACCTCCCCTATTCGCCGTTATCCTGACCTAATGTTGCACCGTGCAATTAAAGCTAAAGTCACCGGCCAAAAACAGCCAATTATGGACTTTAAATTGGCAGAAGCGGGTACGCAGACCTCAGATACAGAACGTCGTGCAGAGAAAGCGTCACGCTTTGTCGAATCATGGCTCAAATGTCACTATATGAAAGACCATGTGGGTGAAGAGTTTGATGGCGTCGTGACGACTGTGACGAACTTCGGTCTGTTCATTACTCTGACCGACCTATACATCGATGGTCTAGTGCATATCTCTAATGTGGGTGACGACTTCTTTGTCTATGACGAAAAGCAGCAACAGCTGATCGGTAAAGACAAGGGCACCATATTTGGTCTAGGCGATTCTGTAAAAGTGAAAGTCGCTGGCGTGAATATGGACTTGTTGCAAATTGACTTTGAATTGGTTGAAAAGCTAAAAGCTAGCGAAATGAACCAAACTAAGAAAAAACCACGCCGCCGTAGTAGTAGCAAAGGTAAAAAGCCTGCTAATGACTAGATTATAGGCAACTTACGCATAGCAAAAAGGCTAACGTCATCGTTAGCCTTTTTTATTGTGCGCAGTTTAAGAGCTAGGGTTTAAAGACAGCGACCTATTGTGCTGTATCTGTCGCCGTAGCTATTTTATCGTTTTCTAACTGTTGGGCTGCCGCGATATCATTGGTCGCTTTATCCACGATGGCTTTCGGTTGCTGGCTTAACGGCTGCTTAGCTATCGCCGTATTGCTGGGCTCCGCCTCAGTAGCGGTGGCGATAGTAGGCGTGATACTAGGTTTATTAAAGATATTAAAAGCTGCTAAGGCAACGATGCCAATAATAGCGATAATAATAAGATGTTTGGCTTGCATGGGTAAATCCTTAGCAATGAAAGTAATAAAGACCATCCAGCTACTAACCAACTAGAGACGACTCACTGTAAGCGCCTCTCTAAGATAGCCATCAAGTCAATGATAGCCCTTGGAGTGCATATTTCATACCAGTTTTTGCGCGGTTAAGCTTGACGATTGTTTCTACGCAACGACTCTTACCCATTTACTTTTACTAGCCTATTCTTATTAACCTACCCTGCCCTTACCTACCTACTCTTGCGGGCTATTATGATCTAATAAATCAGTGTCATCCGCATTCTCGGCAATTTCTTGGTTGACCTTTTCCATAAGCTTGGTATCCGGTTGCGTATCCAACACTTCATCAGCGGCGCCCCCTTGCAAGACCCGTTTAGCCCGCTCTTTCGCTTCCTTTTTAACAGCTTGTTGCTCGGTCGCAGGACTACTAGGCTTGGGCGTGGTTTGTGCAACCGTTACCCCTTGGTCACTGCTGTCCACATGTTTGAGCACCTCTTCCACAGCTTGGTCAAATCGCAAGCGATAGATGGGCTCTGGGAGGCTAAAGCCGGTATTCTCTAGCGCATGCTTGGTCTCACGGATGGCGATACTGCGGGCTTTAGAAAAGTCAGACTCTGACTGATCGACCCACACTTGAAACTGAAGCACAATATTGGAGTCACCCACTTCGCTAATTACCGCTGAGGATTTGGGCTTTTCGAGGACAAAATCTAGCGCTCGAATCGCATCTAAGCCGACTTTAATAGCCGCTAAAGGGTCATCGTTAGCATCGACACCCAATTCAAAGGTAAAGCGGCGCTCAGGATTTTTGGTGTAATTTAGGATAGTACCTTTAAAGACTTCCGAATTCGGAATACGCAATTGGTTGCCATCTAAGGTCATCAAGATGGTGGCACGACTGGTCAACCGGACCACGATACCCTCACGGTCGTTAATAACGATATGATCGCGGGCACGGAACGGTTGGCGCACGCTCAGCATTAATGAGGCAATATAATTTTCGATAGTGTCTTTGACCGCAAAACCTACTGCGATACCAATGACTCCTGCCCCGCCTAACAAGGTGCCGATGATCGCCTCCGCACCGATAAGGCTCAAACCTAAGATTAAGCCTAATATAATAAAGACGACTTTAATGGTTTGCGCCAATAGCTCAGCCACAAAAGGATTGGGGGTTACACGGCGCCAGATGCCTTGACGCGCGGATAACCACGCCCCAAACCATGCTACTAAGCCAAACAATAAAATAGCCACCAGTAATAATGGCGCGGCTTTAAAAAAATTCTTAGCCTGAACTTTTAAGCCTTTATAGACGGTCGAAACATTGTCTTGGACATCTAGCGTACGACTAATGCTGTCATCGACTGTCACCACATCGTTTAAGCGGTTGGTCAAGTTGATGGCTTGTTGCGCCTTTTTTTCATTGGGCACCTCACCCGCTAGCGTCACCACGCCTTGATTGACTCTGACCGTCACGGCTTGTAGACCTTCGATTTCGCTAAAAATACCGGTGATACGTTGGCGAATTTCGCTGTCTTTTTGCGGGGCCGGTTTGGTCTCAATAGTGGCTTCATTGGTCGAGGTAGAGACTGTTGGTGACTCTTCTTCTACAGCTTGTCCACTTAACGTTGCCTCAGCCGCCAATAACTCTTCGCCAATCGCATAACTGAGACTAACGGGCCCTAGCAGCAGTAAGACACTGGTTATTAAAAGCAAAACGGCGCGTCTAAGGAGACACGCCGTGGCTAGTATTAAGGGTTGCGGCAACTTAGACCCAGTAACCGACTTATCCTTGGTTAAGGGTTGGCCTAAGTTGGCGCTACTATTCTTATTATGGTCCATCAATAGGGCCTTTTAATTCCAGTGGTGGGACTCTAAAGTAAGCCGCAGCCTAAAAGTTGGCTCTGCTAGATAAATAGGCTCAGTCTAACAATAAACAAAACCTCTTTACCTAGCAAGCTTCAACATACTATTTAACTATTCGCCCTATCTACAAATCTAAATAGGCTTGCGCTTCGCCTAAGTCTAATGTGCCTTCATAAATAGCACGGCCGGTAATAATCCCTTCGATACAATCGCTATAAGGCTTAAGAAATTCGATATCTTTCATATCGGTCACACCACCTGAAGCAATCACCGGTAGGCCGCCTTCACGCGCTAGATTAACCGTTTGCTCGACATTCACGCCTTGCATCATGCCATCACGAGCGATATCGGTATACACGATGGAGGAGACGCCAGCATTGGCAAAACGTTTCGCCAGTTCCGTCGCTTTGACGTCGGTGACATTGGCCCAACCATGGGTCGCCACCAAACCATCTTTGGCATCGATACCGACGATGATATGGCCCCCAAACTCGCGACAAGCTTCTTCGACAAACTCTGGGTTTTCGACGGCTTTAGTTCCGATGATGATATACGTCAGTCCTGCGGTTAAATAATGCTCAATAGTCTTTAATGAGCGCACACCACCACCGAGTTGAATCGGTAAGTTAGGATAGGCTTTGGCGATATCTGTCACGACCGCTTTATGGACGGGCGTACCATCAAAAGCGCCATTTAAATCGACCAGGTGCAAACGACGCGCTCCGGCATCGACCCAACGGGCCGCCATAGCGACAGGGTCGTCTGAAAAGACCGTATCATCCTCCATACGCCCTTGTTTTAAGCGCACACACTTGCCATCTTTTAGATCAATGGCAGGGATAATCACAGGCGTACTTGGCATAGCTTTTCCTTAAAATAAATAAAGTAGAGATAAATTATGATATTTTTGGCTTATAAAGCCTTAATAATGAGACAGATAGTCTTATATAACCCAGATAGACGCTAGATAGAATCCCACTCAAAACTAAGGACTAGCAGCAATCTGCTGTTGTGATTTTTTGACTGGATTGTCAATAATATCGCTTGATAATACCGTCATTATTAAACATTTTTCATTACTAACTGGCAATTTTAGGGTAATTTATCGTATAATCCTAGGTCAGATTATGGGTATTTATCATTACAAGGTCCTAAAACCGGTATAAAAAGCGATGTTAGGATAAAACTAACCGGCCTTAAGATGCTGGCTTAGCAACACGCTTAGGTCAAATACTAGTTGACTAAAAACCGGGTTGTATAACGTATTGTATAAAAAATATTCCCTAACACCACCTTTACGGCAGTAAGAACACTTACTGCAAAGACGTGTCTCCATTGACGGTACGTCAGGCACCTTATCTAAATAAAGGTCGCAACTCTCTGTTTTATCTTATTTTTGTTTTATCTGATTTCGTTCAACCCGACTTATTTAATTATGCTACTTATGTGAGGTAGCCTATCCTGCTTTTTAGTAGGATTTATTTGAGTTAGGGCTAGCTAAAAATAATCATGGCCATCATGCCCTATTAGGATTAAGTTGATATTAGTTCTATTAGCCCTATGATGATAGTGCCAGATTTTATGTTTTTGCTTTACATTTTGTCCGTTTAATCAGGGCGTCTTTATGGTTGTATAACCTCAGAGCTCGACCTGATAACTAATAGACGGGCATTAAACAAACTTGGTAGCCAGTCGCCACTTGGTAATTGATTAAGATGTTAACGTGGTACGAAGGAATCTGTTATTGCAATCAGCAGGGTCGCCGTTAATGCTCTTTTATAAGCTTACTTTATAAGTCCTATTGTAGCGGGTTTTAAGGCTGCAGTACCTTTGCAAAGTTAGCTTAGATCATACCAAACAGGATGTCTGGTATCGTTTAGACTATGGAATAAGTGTTCGCTTATGATTACCATCAAAAAAGGACTGGATTTGCCTATCGCAGGCGAGCCCTCCCGTGATATCACTGAGCATCGTCCTACTCAAGTCGCCCTTATCGGCTATGACTACGTAGGAATGAAGCCTACCATGAATGTCAGCGCAGGGGACGTGGTCGCCAAGGGTCAACCTATCTTTGAAGATAAAAAGCGCGTGGGAGTCATCTATACCGCTCCGGCCGCCGGTAAAGTCGTCGCAGTCAATCGCGGTGATCGCCGAGTCTTTGAAAGCTTAGTGATTCAAATTGATCCCAATGGCGAAGAAGTCGAATTTGAGCGCTTTAATTCGGCTCAGCTCGCTACCCTCGATGCAGAAACGGTCGAAGCCCAACTGATTACATCAGGCGAATGGACCGCTTTCCGTACGCGTCCCTACAGCCGTAGCCCTGATATCGGTGCTCGTCCTCACGCTATTTTCGTGACCGCCATCGATACCCAGCCGCTTAGCTTTGATCCTATGATACTGATTAAAGAAGAGTTGCAGGCATTTAATGATGGCTTGGCAGTTTTGTCTACCCTCAGCCCTAAGACTTACGTCTGTCATCATGGCAACGCGGATATTCCTAAGTTTACGACGACTGCTGCTGGCAATACCACAGAATATCATGCCTTTGCAGGCAAGCACCCAGCAGGATTGGCGGGCACGCACATTCACTTTTTGCATCCTTTAAGCCGCGGCGTGACCGTTTGGACTATTGGCTTTCAAGATGTGATCGCTATCGGCAAGCTATTTACGACCGGACGCCTATACACCCGTCGTCTGATTAGCCTTGCAGGCCCTGCCGTCGCCAAGCCACGCCTCATAGCTACTGAACGTGGTGCTGATTTGACGGCTTTGACTAACGGTGAGCTCATTGGTACGGATAACCGTATCATTACCGGTTCTGTCCTCTCTGGGCGCAAAACTATTCCAAGCACCGCTTATCTTGGCCGCTTTGATAACCAAGTCACCGTCTTAGCAGAAGGCCATGAGCGTCCTGCGTTTCATTATCTCAGCGCCGGTAAAGGTCGCTTCTCTAAACTGCCTATCTATATCTCGCATTTCTTTGGCGGCAAAAAATTCAACTTCACTACTACCAGCAATGGCTCACCACGAGCTATGGTGCCAATCGGTGTGTTCGAAGAAGTGATGCCGCAAGACTATCTGCCCACTCAATTATTGCGCGCTTTGATTGTTGAAGACATCATTACCGCAGTCGATTTGGGCGTATTAGAGCTGGATGAAGAAGATGTGGCACTCTGTACATTTGTGTCGCCAGGCAAATACGAGTTTGGTGATATCTTGCGTGATAATCTAACTCGCATCGAGCAAGAGGGCTAACTTAGATGAAATTTTTACACAATATGTTCGATCGTATGGAGCCGTCCTTTACCAAAGGCGGTAAATACGAAAAGTTCTACGCCGTTTTTGAAGCCCTCGATACTTTTATGCGTCAGCCCAATATTACGACGCACTCAGCGGCCCACGTCCGTGATGGTATCGACTTAAAACGTATTATGATTACCGTTTGGTTATGTACTTTCCCAGCTATGTTTTGGGGCATGTATAACGTCGGGCATCAAGCTTTAACCGCTATGGCGCAGTTGGGCTTACAGCAAGAAGGCTGGCGCACTATTATTACCAGTATGGCAGGGTATGATCCCAACAGTATTTGGGCATCTTTCGTCTACGGAGCAATGCAATTTTTACCCATTTATATCGTCACCTTCGCGGTAGGTATTGCTTGGGAAATGATTTTTGCTATCGTGCGTGGTCATGAAGTCAACGAAGGTTTCTTTGTTACCTCAGTTCTATTCGCCCTATGTTTGCCACCGGATATTCCGTTATGGCAAGTGGCGCTAGGTATCAGCTTCGGTGTCGTAGTCGCCAAAGAAGTGTTTGGTGGTACGGGCAAAAACTTCTTAAACCCCGCGCTATCGGGTCGTGCGTTCTTATATTTTGCTTACCCTGCCTATATGTCAGGTGATGCCGTTTGGACCGCCGTTGATGGCTTTTCAGGCGCCACCCCATTAGGACTAGCTGCTCTTGGCATCACGCCAGATCAATTCGTCGACGCTTATGGCAATGCCATCACTTGGACGGATGCTTTCTTGGGTAACATGCAGGGCAGTATCGGTGAAGTCTCTACCTTAGCTATCTTATTAGGCGCAGCAGTATTGCTCTGGACGCGTATTGCGTCATGGCGCATCATGGCCGGTTGTGTGCTAGGTCTAGTGATCACTTCACTCGTCTTTAACACCTTTGGCGGTGATGATAACTTAATGATGCAGCTGCCTTTCTACTGGCATCTAGTCATTGGTGGCTTTGCTTTTGGTGCGGTATTTATGGCCACAGACCCTGTGTCAGCCGCCCATACTAATAAAGGCCGCTGGGCTTACGGTATCCTTATCGGTTTTATGACCGTGCTGATCCGCGTCGTCAACCCGGCATTCCCAGAAGGCATCATGTTAGCCATTCTGTTTGCTAACTTATTTGCCCCATTGTTTGATTATTTTGTGACGCAAGCCAATATCAAACGCCAAACTGCACGGAGGGTTCGCTATGTCCAAGCCCAAGACTAAATCCAACAGCAACGCCAAAACCATCAGTGTCGCCTTGACCTTATGTCTGGTGTGTTCCGTATTGGTCTCAGCCTTCGCAGTAGGGCTCAAGCCTGCGCAACTCGAAAACAGTCGCTTAGACCGCAACAAGAATATCTTGGTAGCCGCGGACTTATACGACCCAGCTAAAGATACCAATGATGATGTCGCTGAGCGTTTTGCGGACTTTAAGGTCGAGATCGTTGACCTGAAAAAAGGCACGTATTTAAGCGACGAAGATTTGACCAAAGTCGGTATCGCTGACCGTAATACTTATGATGACAACCAAGCGTCAAAAAACAAAGCTTTGAGCGATGATTTGGGTGACGAAGACCCGGCCAGTATTGGTCGTACCCCTAAATATGCCAAAGTCTATGTGAAAGAAGATGATGCCGGCAAGCCTGAGTTGGTCGTACTGCCTATTAAAGGCTATGGCCTATGGGGTACGATTTACGGCTTCTTAACCCTAGAGAGTGATTTAAATACCATCAAAGGGATTAGCTTTTATTCTCATAAAGAAACCCCAGGTCTTGGCGCTCGTATCGAAGAGCCAAAATGGCGCGCCATGTGGACGGGTATCAAGTCGTATGACGAGGCAGGTAAGGTCGCTACGGGCGTAACTAAAGCGGGCAACCCGAAAGAAAACTGGGTAGATGGTATTAGTGGCGCAACTTTAACCAGCCGCGGCGTCAGCAATATGATCCAATTCTGGCTCGGTGAGCGAGGCTATAAGCCTTACCTCGACCAGTTGCGTGAGCAAAGTGGTACTCCTGCTGCAGCACCCGTTGCTGCTCAGGCTGCCGCTACACCACAAGCGCCGCAAATGCGCCACAAGGAGGCATAACATGGCAGACACCAAAAGTATCCTAACCACGCCGATATTCGATAACAACCCTATCGCGCTACAGATCTTGGGTATTTGTTCGGCACTGGCCGTCACCACCAGCATGGCCAACGCTTTGGTCATGTGCGTGGCGCTAAGCTTAGTGACCGCGTTCTCAAGCTTCTTTATTTCTATTATTCGTAATAAAATCCCGTCGAGCATCCGTATTATTGTACAGATGACGATTATCGCCTCTTTGGTTATCTTGGTCGATCAGCTGTTAAAAGCGGTCGCCTATGATGTCAGCAAGGGTCTGTCGGTCTTCGTTGGTTTGATTATCACCAACTGTATCGTTATGGGTCGCGCTGAAGCCTTTGCTATGAGCAACCCGCCAATCCCAAGCTTCATGGATGGTATCGGTAACGGTTTAGGCTATTCTGCCGTATTGCTATTCGTTGCGACTATTCGTGAGATTTTAGGTAGCGGTACTTGGTTTGGTATGACTATTTTACAACCCGTCACTGATGGGGGTTGGTATGTGCCGAATGGTCTATTGCTATTACCACCTTCAGCGTTCTTTATTATCGCCCTATTTATCACCATCATTCGTATTTGGAAGCCTGAGCAAGTAGAAGCTCCTGAATATGTGATGAAGCCACAGTCGAAAGGCATGGTCCATGGAGGAGGTCACTAATGGGTCACTATATTAGTCTTTTTATCACCTCTGTCTTTATTGAAAACATGGCCTTGGCCTATTTCTTGGGCATGTGTACCTTTTTGGCGGTCTCCAAAAAAGTCTCGACCGCTATTGGTCTAGGCGTCGCCGTTATCGTCGTTATGGGCATCACCGTACCACTGAACAACTTGCTATTCCAGTTCATCCTAAAAGATGGCGCATTGGCTTGGGCCGGTTTCCCTGACATCGACTTGAGCTTCTTAGGCCTCCTCAGTTATATCGGTCTTATTGCGGCAACCGTCCAAATCCTAGAGATGTTTTTGGATAAGTTTGTCCCAAGCCTTTATAACGCCCTGGGCGTATTCCTACCATTGATTACGGTCAACTGTGCCATTTTAGGTGGCGTACTGTTCATGGTAGAGCGTGACTATAACTTCACTGAATCTGTCGTTTATGGCGTTGGTGCTGGTTTTGGTTGGGCACTCGCCATCGCTACTTTGGCCGGTATCAGAGAAAAGCTTAAGTACTCAGACATCCCTGCCCCACTCCGCGGTTTAGGTATTACCTTTATTACGGTTGGCTTGATGTCATTGGGCTTTATGTCATTCGGTGGTATGTCTATCTAAAGGATTGACTCTAAATAGCCATTCAACTCATTTGTACGGTCAGGGGGCAATGATTTCGCCCTTGTGACCCTAGATTAAGGATCCTGCTCATGGATTATGCTACGGCAATTGGTGGCGTCGCCATGTTTACCTTGATCATTATGAGCTTGGTAGCCATTATTTTGGCTGCTCGCTCACGATTGGTCAGCTCAGGTGATGTCACCATTCATATCAATGACAATGCCGATAATGATGTGGTCACACCCGCCGGTGGTAAACTGCTCCAGACGCTCGCTAATGAAGGAATATTCCTCTCCTCTGCTTGCGGTGGCGGTGGAACGTGCGCGCAGTGTCGCTGCCGCGTTATTGAAGGGGGCGGCTCAATTCTGCCGACCGAAGAAGGCCATTTCACTCAAGGTGAGATTCGCGATAACATGCGTTTGGCGTGCCAGGTGGCCGTCAAGCAAGACATGAAAATCGAGATCGACCCTGAATTCTTTGATGTACAAAAGTGGGAATGTGAAGTTGTCTCTAATAACAACGTTGCTACTTTCATTAAAGAATTGGTCCTCAAGATTCCGGATGGCGAAGAAGTGAATTTCCGTGCCGGTGGTTATGTGCAGTTGGAAGCACCGCCGCACGAAGTACATTATAAAGATTTCAAAGTCGACGAAGAGTACCTCGGCGACTGGGAACAATTTGGTCTGTTTAAATACGTCTCTAAAGTGGATGAGCCCGTCATTCGTGCCTACTCAATGGCCAACTACCCTGACGAAAAAGGCATCATCAAATTTAACATTCGTATTGCTAGTCCGCCACCCCGCGGTCCAGATGGTATCCCACCAGGTAAAATGTCCTCTTGGGTATTTAGCTTAGTGCCTGGCGATAAGGTCACAGTATCAGGCCCTTATGGAGAGTTCTTCGCCAAAGACACTGAAGCGGAAATGATCTTCATCGGTGGTGGTGCTGGTATGGCGCCGATGCGTTCGCACATCTTTGATCAGCTAAAGCGTCTGAGTTCAAAACGTAAAATTAGCTTCTGGTATGGTGCGCGCTCTGTGCGTGAGATGTTCTACGTAGAAGATTACGACCAACTGGCTGAAGAGTTTGATAACTTTGAATGGCATGTGGCGCTATCTGATCCGTCGGATGAAGACAACTGGGACGGTTACACAGGCTTTATCCATAACGTGTTGCTTGAAGAATACCTCAAAAACCATCCTAACCCAGAAGATTGTGAATACTACATGTGTGGGCCACCGGTAATGAATGCCGCGGTCATCGACATGCTGCACAAGTTGGGTGTGGAAGATGAAAACATCTTACTCGATGACTTTGGTGGTTAAAAACCTTTAATGGTTAAGCAACATTATTAGTATTTGCATTGGTAATAAAAAAGGGCATCCTAGGGGTGCTCTTTTTTTATGGCGGCTATTCCGCCTATTTAATCAAACAAGAAAGGACTCTTATGAAAACCAAATATAAAGATCTCGTAATTTGGGTAACTGGCGCCTCTAGCGGTATTGGTGAGGCTTTAGCAATAGAGTTTGCTAGACGCGGGGCAGCCGTTATTTTAAGTGGGCGTAACGAAGATAAATTAGAAGCCGTGCGCAAACGCTGCAAAAAACCCAAACGTCATATAATTGTCCCTTTTGACATTAGTGACGCTGAGCAAGCTAAAGCGGCTTATCAAACGGCTAGAGCACAGGCCGGTCGTATCGATTGGTTGATTAATAATGCCGGTATTAGTCAGCGCTCGCTCATTATGGAGACCACAGAAGAGGTCGAACGCCAATTGATGGAAGTTGATTATTTTGCGCAGACCCGCCTAACCCGTTTGGTCCTGCCAGCCATGTTGGCACAAGGCGGTGGTAAAATCGTCATGGTCTCGAGTGTTGCGGGTCTATTGGGCACGCAATATCGCGGCGCCTATAGTGCGGCGAAAGCGGCTCTGCATTTATGGGCGAACAGCTTACGGGCGGAATTATATGACCAAGGCATTGAAGTCGCGACTATCTTCCCTGGCTTTATTCAAACCAATGTCTCGATTAATGCGCTAACGGGTGACGGCTCTATTCAAGGGACGATGGACGACACTACTAGCCAAGGTATGACCGCAAAAGCCTGTGCCAAGCAAGTCGCTAAAGCCTTAGGTAAAGGGGAAGAATATATCGTCGCAGCCGGTGCTAAAGAAAAAATGGCTCTCACTATTAATAAAGTATCGCCCGCCAAGGTCTATACTATGATTCGTCAAGCGACTGTTAAATAGTAGCGACTGTTGGCATATAGTAAGCTGCGCCACGCTACTTCAGTATTGAGCCACTAGGTCACAACTTGTCAGCGTTAATTTGTTAGAATAGAGAAAGGGTATCGCTAACGGTACTCTTTTTTATTAGCTGGTTTTTGTTAACTGGTACAAACTGATGGCTACGAGCCCTTATTTATCTAGAGTATTTTTCTTATAGCACTCCGCTGCTAATAACCGTCTCGATAGGATTATTATGAAAACGCTGTCTCAAATCGGCATTATGGCCAGTTTCTGTGGTCTAAGTTTAGTTACCCTGAGTGCCTGCCAGCAGCAGTCTCCGCAATATGGTCATATTGAGGGCGAAACCATGGGCACGAGCTACCATATTCGCTATGACCAAAGTACCGATGTCGATGCTGAGACGATTCAAGCCAAGGTGGATGAGCGGTTGGTGCAAATCAATGACAGTATGTCGACTTATCAAGACAACTCGCTGATTACCAAGTTTAATCTGCTGCCCCCTAGCCAAGCTGTGACGTTGGACCCCGATTTTATTAGCGTATTAACCATGTCAAAAGAAGTCTACCAAGCCTCGCAAGGGGCCTTTGATCCGACGGTTATGCCTTTAATCGAGACTTGGGGGTTTGGGGGCAAGCTCAGTGTGGACCGATTACAGAGCCCACCGTCAGAGGCAGATATTGCGAAAGCCAAAGCACTAATCGATTTTGACAGTGTCAAACTCAGCGGTGAATCCCTCAGTAAAACCAAACCTGGCGTCGAGTTGGATTTCTCAGCTATTGCCAAAGGTTATGGGGTCGATGCCATCGCGGATGTGCTAGCTAGAGAGTATCAAATTACCAACTATATGGTAGAGATTGGTGGTGAAGTGGCCACCTCGGGCGTGAATGAGCAGAATAAACCGTGGCAAATCGCCATCGATGCCCCGCTCTCTGACAGCACCGTCAACAGTCGCAAACCTATCTCAGTCATCCGCCAACCTTCGCGTACTTCTAAGCAGCAAGACCGGATGCATATCGCCACTTCCGGCAATTACCGCAACCACGTGATATTCAATGGGGTGAGCTACAGCCATACTATCGACCCTATCAAAGGTATACCTGTCGTTGGCGGTGCTCCTTCGGTAACCGTGGCCGCTGACTCCGTTGCCTTGGCCGATGCTTGGGCAACAGCGCTAACCGCGATGCCTTATGAGCAAGCTTTAAAGGTCGCGGATCAACAGAATATCGCAGCGCTCTTTGTAGTATCACGCCTGCCCGCTGGTGAAACCGCTAAAACTATAGAGGATTGGGAAGTGGTAGAGACACCAGCTATGCAGACTTTCCGTGGCGATAAACCCAAAAACTAAGGGCTGTTGTAGCTGGTAAGTTACTGACTCTGCGCTGTGAGGCGGAGTGGAATTTGCTATAATAAAGGCATTGCAGCGACTGGCATCATTCAGGTTGCTCCTAGCTATTTTAGTTGCTGCTGCCATTTTCTACCGCTATTATTGCGAAGAGGTGCTCTTATGCTCGCTCAACTTATCCCCATGTTTACCATCACCTTTGCGGTGTTTGTCCTGTTCTTTTTATTCATGGGCATTGGCTTTATGATCAAAAAAGAACCCTTACGTGGCTCTTGTGGACGCGTGGCTAACCTGATGGGCGATGAGCTCTGTCAGTTCTGTGGCGACGACCCGAACAAGTGTGACAATAGTACCGACACCCAAAAGGCAGAATACAATGCCGAAAAGGCAAAACAGCTGGGCAAACCGGTCGTTTAATGCTATAAAAGAACTATTGATAAATACTAAGTATTAGATATTACTTATGATAATCAAATTGTATCCATCCCCCGCCCTCCCCTTAGTCGCCATGCGGCAAGCCACGGAAGCAAATAATAAAATTCAAGCGTTATCTTAGTAAGACCTCTTTCTTGAAAAACTATCTAAGCCATCACCGTCTAAGGGGTGGCTTTTTACTGAAACCAAAAGTGTCACCGTACGGCGAGCTCTCGGCTAATCGCTGCCTTTTGCTCTGTCTGAACTGACACGATATTTATCTATAGTGATTGCTATGTCTCTATCTTCATCGACTTCTTCTCCTAAGGTGACCACGCCTTCTTTGCGGACGCAAACGCCGCGCTCTACCTTTTGGCTAGTGTTAATTGCCATCATGCTGTTATCTGCCAATATGCGCTCCCCTATCGTGGCGCTAGGCTCTATTGCCCCGGTTATTCAAGATTCGCTACAAATATCTGAAGTGCAAATTGGCTGGCTCGGTGCTATCCCTATGCTGATGTTTGCTTTAGGGGCGCTTATCTCACCCTCTATAGGCAAACGCTTTGGGTTAGAAAACACGCTAATCACTATGATTGCGCTGTTGACCTCAGGGATTGTATTACGCTCAGTCTGGGACACTTGGACGGGATTTTTAATTGGCACTATGATGCTGTCGCTAGCCATTGGCTTTGCAAATACCTTAGCCGCGCCGATTATCAAACAGCGCACCCCCAATAACATTCCGTTAATTACCGGATTGTTCAGTTTAACGATGACCGTAGTCGCAGGAATGGTCGCAGGGGTCATTTATCCCTTAACGACCGCCTTTGGCTGGCAATTGGCGCTCGGTGGCTGGGCTATATTAGGCGTATTCGCTATTATTTTTTGGATACTCTTGCGAGTCAAATTGGGCTCGTCACACCGCCTGCCCAATACGCTCGATACCTCAGTCGATGAAGATACCTCGATTTGGCGCTCAGCCTTAGCGTGGCAGTTGGCCGTATTCATGGGCTTGCAGTCGCTAATGTTCTATACCGTGGCGAGTTTTCTGCCCTCAATTTGGGCGGATAAAGGGCTCGATCAAGTCGCCGCTGGGCAAATGGCGTCTGTATTCCAATTGATGGGGCCTGCCGCTATTATTAGTATGACGTGGCTCATTCGCCGTGGGGTCTCTATCCAAAAAGTAGCGGTTGCCGCCGCCTCTTTTAACGTCATCGGGGCAGTGGGTATCGCTTATCTACCCAACTCGCTAGCTTGGCTCTGGTCCGGCAGTATGGGCTTGGGTTGTGCGGGTATTTTCACCATGTCGATTATGCTGTTTTCCTTGCGTACTTATACCCCGCATCAAGCCAGCAAACTGTCCGGTATGGTACAGACCATTGCTTATCTCATCGCCTTCTTAGGACCGGTAATGACCGGTTGGCTGCATGAGCGCGCGGGCAATTGGGATACGCCGCTATTATTAATCTTAATCTTGATGGTGATCAACGTAGGTGTGGCTTGGCTCGCCAGCCGACCGATTATGATTGATGGCAAACCCGCTCAATAAGGTAAGGTCAATCCACTCAAGTTTTGGCACAGAGTCACTGGTATAAGTTTGCGCCTGCCTCAGTCGTATTATGACTTCTAGCCAGAAAATTTATATCAGTGACTCGCAACGTACCCGTTCTAAACAGGATTGACTACAGCAAGCTGGGGCTTTAGCAATTTTTCACTAGAAGCTTTTTACTAGAAACTTTTCACTAAAAAGCCTGTGATTTATGGCTGAGCCCTCATTTATCGAAACTAGGTTTGCTATACTGCTGCCATCATTAAAATCTTTTGCTTCGATAAGAATAAAGGACACCCTATGAAGTTTTCGAAATTTGGTCAGCAATTCACTGAAACTACTGGCATCTCCCAGCTTATGGACGACTTAGGCGACGCGCTAAAAAGCCCAGAGCCAGTCAATATGCTTGGCGGTGGTAATCCAGCTCGTATTGATGCGGTGAATGAAATCTTTTTGGCCACTTATCAGGCGTTAGGTAGCGACGGCTTTGATAGTGGCGCTTTAGATAGCATGGTCAATTACTCGAACCCGCAAGGGGATAGCGGCTTTATCACAGCCTTAGTGGATTTCTTTAATCGTCATTACGATTGGAATCTAACTAGCGACAATATCGCGCTGACCAACGGCTCGCAAAACGCCTTCTTTTATCTGTTCAATTTATTTGGTGGTGCTTTTGCTAGCGAGACTGCTGACAATAATGGCGTTCAAGAATCCGTCAATAAATCCATATTATTGCCATTAGCGCCAGAGTATATCGGCTATAGCGATGTACAAATCGATGGCAAGCACTTCGTGGCGATTAAGCCGCATATCGAAGAAGTGACTCATGAAGGTGAGACCGGCTTTTATAAATACAGCGTTGATTTTGAGGCGTTGCGTGACTTAGCCGATCTAAAAGAAGGCCGTATCGGGGCTATTTGCTGCTCCCGTCCGACCAATCCTACCGGTAACGTGCTGACAGATGAAGAGATGGCAACCTTAGCGGATATAGCCAAGCAGTATGACGTGCCGCTTATTATTGATAACGCTTACGGCGCACCCTTCCCTAATATCATTTATCCTGATGTTAATCTTAAGTGGGACAGCAATACCATTCTGTGCTTTAGCCTATCAAAAATTGGCTTACCCGGTGTGCGTACTGGGATTATCGTAGCGCGCCCAGAGGTGATTAGCGCCGTGAGTGCTATGAATGCGGTGGTGAACTTAGCGCCTACTCGCTTTGGTGCCGCTATCGCTAAACCGCTAGTGGAAGACGATACGCTTAAGCAATTGTGCGATGAAACTATTCAACCTTTTTACGCTAAAAAAGCCAAACGTGCCGTGGCGCTGTTAAAAGAAGCGATGGGTGAGACTCCGATGCGGATTCATAAACCCGAAGGCGCGATTTTCTTGTGGTTATGGTTTAAAGATTTGCCCATCTCAACGACCGAATTGTACGAGCGCTTAAAAGCTAAAAATACCCTTATTGTGCCAAGTGAGCATTTCTTCCCTGGTCTTGATATCGAAGATTATCCCCACGCACACGAGTGTATTCGCATGAGCATTGCCGCAGATGACAAGACTCTAGTGAATGGGATTAAAGCCATTGGAGAAGTGGTTTGCGAGCTTTATGCGCAAGGCTAACTCAGACAGTAGGCATTAGCTAAACTGGATTAAATAATTGCTATCTATAAAAGGGCGGTCGCTATTAGCGTACCGTCCTTTCGCAATATAGGCCGGCGGATTTCACAAAATTACCGGGATGCTTTAAGAAACTTAGCGGATGGCTGGTCACCCTTAAGTCAACTTGTGCGCCAAAACATTCGCACTGCGCAACCGACATCGTATTGCTGCCGTTATCACGTGCGGTTAAGCACATGGTCTGGACGGCGCGGCCCACATAAGGGGCTAGACATTGCGCCATACCTTTTTGCGTTGCCGCTTGTGCTGCTCTTGTTGATGACTCACTGGCTAGCGACGTTAATATCGTATCGGAGGCGCAAGCACAGATAGTGTCGATGTCTGCTGACGAGTTAATCAAGCCCTCTTCTCTAAGGCTAGCCAGCTGCCCTCCTGGGCTCTCAAGCGCTTGTACGCAGTCTTCATAAACACTTAACGTCACTACTTCTGTTGCCACTGCATTACTACTCTCAAATTCGCCAATTTCGGGGGTCGCCAAGACGCCTAATGATAGCGATAGCAACACACCTGCTGCCAGTAAACGCTGCTTTAACTGAGTCATATTTGCCCTCGCTTATCCCTTATTACGCTTTATTATTCTTACTCTTATCCCTACTGTCATCCGCCCTTTTATCATAGCAATATTTTCCTTATCAACAGGATGATATTAGCGTTACATTTGGTAGGCCCTCCTATCTCTGACGCCTTTAGGTCGCCGTCACAATAGCTCTAGTGAATCCACTTAATGGCTAAGAACTTTTTGTTGAGCCTGCCGCTGTCTTTGATAACGGGCTATAACCAATTCTAGACAGCTAACCCCTGTTAAAACCGCTACTATGGATTTATAGAAATTGACGGCGCATTGGTTAGCTCATGCGCTATCACACTCATATCCTATCTAGAAAAGGGGCGGTAAATGCCAACGAAGATCATCAAAACTTTAGCAATGACCCTGCTAGCCAGCATGGCGTTAATCGGTTGCCAACCTACTCCTGATCCTGAAGTGAAAGAAGACGTTCAGCCAGATAGTGCAGTGATAACCGAAACTCAAACTGCCCCCACCACAGCGAGTGAAGATACTGCAGTAGTTAGCAGTGAGGAAGTGACGGCTCAACCCATTACGATATTGGCATTAGGCGACTCATTAACCGAAGGTCTAGGACTGCCTAAAGAAGAAAGCTATCCCGCACAATTAGAAGCCACATTAAAACAAGCCGGCTATAGCAACGTGACGGTTGTAAACTCAGGGCTGAGTGGTGAGACCAGTACCGGCTTGGTCAATCGCGTTGATTGGGCGCTCAAAACTAAGCCTGATATTACCATTTTAACCGTCGGTGCAAATGACGCTATGCGAGGTATCGAAGTGGATACTATTGAGTCGAATATTCGCAGCACGATTGAGCGCCTGCAAGCCAGCGGTAGTACTGTGATATTGGGTGGGATGCAGATTTATCAGAATTTGGGCAACGATTACGTAAAAACCTTTTCTGATATGTACCCGCGAATTGCTGAAGATACTGGGGTGGCTTTCATTCCTTTCTTTTTAGAGGGAGTGGCTGCCGATGCTGAGCTCAACCAAGATGACGCTATCCACCCGACCAAAGAGGGTTACACGCGTATCGTGTCAAATAACATTATTCCAGTACTAAAACCGGTCTTAACCGATGTGGTGGCGAAAAAATCAGCGCAACCTGCGGCTTAGCAAGCCTATAGCCCATTGCTTCTGACTTATTATAAAAATGAATTGTTGCCTTTAATATTTTAACCGCCTATTTTTGAGACTTTGCTATGACTGCTATCTCCCATTCGACTACGGAATCGTACACGGTAAAACCGCTGCTGCATGCCAGCAACCTGAGTAAAAGTGTCCTGCTAGGCGAGCAACGTATCGATATTATTAAGGGCATCGATATTGATATTAAGGCGGGCGAGTTTACCGTCATCATGGGTAAATCTGGCTCTGGTAAGTCCACGTTATTGGGGTTGCTTGCTGGTCTAGACTATCCGGATAGTGGCGAGGTTTGGCTAAATGGGCAAAACTTAACTCAGCTCTCTGAGGACGACTTAGCGCAAAAACGCCAGCAAGATATGGGCTTTGTCTTTCAGTCCTTTCATCTATTGCCCACGTTGACCGTCGCCGAGAATATCGCCTTTCCTTTAGATATTGCTCGCCGTCCTGATGCCGCTCGAGTGGAGGAGCTGCTCACTGCAGTGGGGCTTACGCACCGTCGCAATAGCTTGCCGCATCAACTGTCGGGTGGGGAACAGCAACGTACAGCTTTAGCCCGTGCTCTGGTCGCACGACCAAAAATTATCTTTGCTGATGAGCCAACAGGTAACTTGGATGAGCAAAATGCGCAGCAGGTGATGACGCTATTATTAGAGCTGCAGCAACAATCGGGCACGGCTTTAGTCGTAGTGACCCATGACCCTGCTTTGACTGAGCAAGCTAATCAGGTGATTACTATTTTAGATGGGCAAGTGGCAGGTTAGGTTTCAATATCTACTTACGGCAGCGATTCCTTCCTAATAAATCCATTATAGAAATAATATAGTTAAATCATACTAATAATATCTGAGAACAAGCCATGTCTATTGATTGGAAGAGCATTAGAACCTATGAACATTCTCAAAATACAGCTTTTGAAGAAGTTGTCTGCCAATTAGCCTTTAATGAAAATAAAGGAAATGGGCAATATGTGAGAGTCAAAGCTCCCGATGGTGGCGTTGAGTCCTATCTGATTCTAAAAGACGGTAGTGAAATAGGTTGGCAAGCCAAGTATTTCTTTGATATCCAAGACTCTCAGTTTAAACAAATCAAAAAATCTTTTGAGACGGCTATTAGTAAACATCCAAAGTTAACTAAATACTATGTTTGTTGTCCTATCGACAAGCAAGACCCTCGTATTCCTGACAAGAAATATTTGCAAGACAGATGGGAAGAGTTTGTAACTGACTGTCAGACGTTAGCAAGAAAACAAGGTATTACTATTGAAGTTGAGTATTGGGGAGCTTTTGAGCTTAATAATATGCTTCAAAAACCTGAAAATGCAGGAATGGTGAGATTTTGGTTCGGAGGTGATGATTTTTCAGATGAATGGTTTACTGATCAAGTAAACATTTCAATTAAAAACTTAGGTGCACGATACAGCGCTGAACTTAACGTTGAAATACATGATATATCTCATAGTCTCAATGCATTATTAAAAAATGAAGAGGCTAAGAATAATGTGTTTAAATACCTAAACTCACTATATGAAGCTTTGAGAAATTTAAGTCGTGATTGTGAAAAACATAACCTAGACCCTGACAGAAAAGCCAAGCATCTGTCAGGTATTTTAAATAACTATTGGAAAGGCATTGAAAATAACGTCCTACAGATACCCTCTTTTACTGATTTGATAACAGAATGCGACAACTTTATTGAGTTTTTAGGTAAAGCAAGCCAAGTTATTAATGGAGAGGAAGAAAAGAATTCATTTCGTGAAGAACTTTACCAACTTAGAAGCATCATTGATGACTTAGATAAAGCAACTTTTAATTTATTTAATTCCCCCTATCTTATTGTTCACGGGGATGCAGGTATTGGCAAATCGCACCTATTAGGCGATTTTTCATCAAACATTCTTTCTCAAAAAAAGAAATGTATCTTTATACTTGGTCAAATGATGACTGAAACAACTAATCCTTGGACACAAATTCTAAAAAACGAACTCAGACTTGATTGTAACGAAGATATTTTTTTAGGAGTGTTGAATACGATAGGTCAAGCTCAGCAAGAGAGAGTACCTGTCATTATAGATGCATTAAACGAAGGTGAGGGACGAAAATTCTGGAAAAATACCTTAGCAGGGTTTATAGAAAAATTTAGAAAGTATCCTTGGATAGCCCTAGTTCTATCAGTTCGTAGCGAGTATAAAGACGATATTATGGTTAATATAGCAGACGATATTAAAAATAGTAAAGTTAGCACCATCAAGCATTATGGATTTCAATATAACGTTTTTGAAGCCATTCAATCGTTCTTTAGCCACTATCAATTAGCTTTACCAAACGAACCTTTACTAATAAAAGAGTTTACTAACCCTCTATTTCTTAAAATTTACTGCGAGTATAGGAAAAACGCAAAAGCTGATTCATTTGAAGTAGTGATGTCAGATATTTTTAATCACTACTTTGGCTCAATCAACCAAAAATTGGCTGAGCAGTTCGGTTATAGAAGTACTTTAAACTATGTTCAGAAATCTTTGAAAAAGCTGGCTGAAGACATATTTTATCAAAATGGTATTGCAATATCCTATGAAACTGCAATACAGATAATTGATGATACAACTTATTCATTAAATTCAGATAGTTTTCTCCAATCCTTACTTGCTGAGAACTTGCTGACTTCTTATACCAATCAAAAAGATAATACTGAGGTCTTATATTTTGCCTATGAGCGATTCTACGATTATTTATCAGCTCAGTTTATTTGTGATGAGAACGCTGCCAAAAATGATTTTTTAAAGTCATTTAATTGTGATGAATCTAACGTTTATTACAAAGATAACAACTTATCGCAAGGCGTATTAAGCATTTTAGCTACTCTTATTCCTACTAAAATTGGTGCTGAGTTATTTGAAATCCTAGACGAAAATCATATCTATGATAACTACTCTCTGGGCTATGCTTTTATCAAAAGCTTATATTGGCGAGATGAGAATAACTTAAGTTTAGATAGCTGTAAGGATTTCATCAATAACAACCTATTTAGAAATGATAATTTATTTGCTGAATTTATTAATACTAGCTACCAAGTAGCTGGGAAAGCGCATCATCCATTAAATGCCAATAAACTTCATGACTGGCTATCAAAACATAGCTTATCTGATAGGGATAGCTTTTGGACTACCTTTATTAGTCGCGGATATTACGATGAAGACTCAGCCATCCTGACACTGATTGACTGGGCAAAAAAGTATGGGTTTTCTGAAAGCTTGTCAGCTAATAGTAGGTATTTGATAGGAGTCGCTATCAGTTGGACTTTTACTAGTACTAATATCCAGTTGAGAGATAATGCAACAATTGCTTTAACTCGTCTATTACAAAATCACCTTGTGATATCCGCCGACCTTCTAGTTGCTTTTAGAAAAGTGAATGACTCTTATGTGTATGAGCGTGTTCTTGCTTCTGTTTATGGCTCGATATTGTCCTCACAAAACCATATTGGTTTGGATAAGATATGCCGTTATTTAATTGAAGAGTTGTTCTCGGAAGAAGAGGTATATCCTAATGTATTGGTTCGGGATTATGCTCGAAACATTATTGAATATGCACATTACTATAATTTGGTTCCTATAAAAACAGAAGAACTGGCTTTAGTAAGACCGCCATATAAGAGTGACTTCCCCAAAGTCTTACCTACTAACGATGATATAGATTCTAAGTATAAAATTGATTATGAAGATAAGAGCATACCTAAATATCGTTTTATGCAAAATTCGATTCTAGATTCAATGACTACAGAATATGGAAGAGGTACTGGATGGTACGGTGACTTTGGACGATACACTTTTCAATCTCACCTCTATAACTGGGATAATATCGATATAGATAAACTTAGTAACTATGCTATTCAGTTAATTTTTGAAAAATACGGCTATAATGCTGATAAACATGGAGAATTTGATAGAAATTATGCCTCTAAAGGAGACAGTCATGAAAATCGAGTGGAACGGATTGGTAAAAAATATCAATGGTTGGCTATGTATGAAGTCGTCGCTAGAGTAGCTGATAATTTTAAAATGACTGATCCAGCAACAAAATGGAAAGAAGATAAAAAACTGGTTTGGTATAACGGTTCTGTTGAGCCATCCTTCAGAGACATTGACCCTACCTTTATTCCGCCAGAACCAGCAAACATGCGTGTTATAGAGTCACCTAAATACGATGGCTGGAGCGATGATTACGAAGCATGGGTCCTTTCAACAAACAAATTAATTGATTCTAAGGAGCTTATCGTAAATCAGTTTGACAATAATGAATGGTTATCTTTGCATAGACACATTGAATTTGAACCTAGTAAAAAATTAGGTCAAGACAACCTCTCAGAGGGTTATCAGCGTTTATGGTATATGGTAAAAGCTTATTTAGTAAAAAATGATGATTTTGAGACGGTCTTATCTAATATACAAAACAAAAACTTCATGGGGCAATGGATGCCTCAGCCAACAGAGCGTTATAACGATATTTTTAATTTAGAATACTATTGGTCGCCTCTATTGAAAATTTTCGAAAACGAATATTACGGTAGCTCTGGTTGGCAGCAAATTCATGAACGGCTTTCTGGCTTAAATGGAAACAGTCTTGGTTGTATATATATCTGTTCTGAGAACCATATTTCAGAAGGTATCAAAAACCGGAATGTAGGCTACAATGTTAGCGCCCCTACTCAACTAATATGTGAATCCTTAAACTTAAAAAATGACAAGTTCTCTGGCTCTTGGGCTAATGAGGCAAACAATGTAGTAATGTTTGATGCGTCATTATATGGAAATAAAGGTGGTAACAACTTAGTTATAAAGAAAGAATATTTAGAAAGATTACAAGAATCTACAGGTTGCAAAGTCATCTGGACTGTACTTGCAGAAAAAATTGCAATGTACGGAGGTCATCGTTCCACTGATAAAAGGTTAGATATCTCAGGAGTCTACCATTTGGAAGACGGTAAGTTACTTGGCGAGGATTATTACTTTGTTACATAACATACCTCACTTTCAACTTGATAGGACTTTATGTAGGTTGGCGCTTTTAGCCCATCAAAGTAGATAAAACTCATATAACCACTAGGTTAAAGCCACAGCTCACAGTTAATAAATTAGAAAAGTTGAGAATGAGGTATAACATATTTTAATAAAGTCCTAATAGTTGCCTTGGGATGAGTTTTAGCCCTGATAGTAGCGGCTATCCTTACGTGACCACTAGATTGCGGTGACTTAGCTAGGAGTGGTATCGAGACATCAGGAACGCTACTAGCTTGTACTCACCCGCTCTAGTGAGTCCGTAAGATAATAGCGAATAGCAGGATTAGCTCCCTATTTAACACTTTATTTAAACCTCTGATAAACATTGAATAGACCCGCCATTATGAGTAAACCTTCTGTTTCGCCCTCATCGTCCTCCAACCATTTTGTAAATCCAAGCAGCTTCTCATTAGGTAGCTCTTCATTAGGCAATAAAGCAGTCCGCCGCAGCTGGTGGCAACAATGGATTTACCCTTTATTGTTTTTATTGGCGCTATTGTTGTCGCTATCGACTTACCTGACGCTAGACTCTATCCAGCAATCGGTGCGTGATTATGTGGCAGACAATCAACGCGCCTTAGTGGGCGGTGACCTAATTTTGACTAGCCAGCAAGCATGGCCTGCCGCAGTATTAGAGACCGTCAAAAGCTTTGAGCCTGACGAAGTCGTTTACGATTATCAATTTAATGCGATGATTGCGAACTTTGGTGGTGGTGATGCCACGCTAGCGGAGTCTAACACTTCGATAGCAGCGTCTTCTACCCCATCAGTCACGCCTGCAGCAACATCAGTAACATCAACACCTGCTAATGAACTGACCCAGTTAGCGCGCATTAAAGCCGTCTCGCCAGCCTATCCACTGTACGGGGAAGTAGAACTCGCGTCAGGCAAACCGCTATGGCAACAACTTAAACCCAAAACGGTCGTGGTCGAGACCCAAGTACTAACTGGACTTGACGTTAAGATTGGCGATAGTATTAAAATTGGTGACGCTAACTTTACTATTAGCGATGAACTGCTCGCTGAACCGGATCGCCCGCTAACTGCGTTTGGTTTTGGGGCTCGCGTCTTGATGGGCAGCAATGATTTAGAGGCGACCAATCTACTCGGTCAACGCAGCCGCGTGAGCTACCGTATTGAGCTGGCAGGCGAGCCTGATAAGATTGCCACTGAGCAAGCTAACCTGACAAATTTATTAGAAAACCAACCTGAAATCGCCCTTACCGATGCTGATAATACAGATACTTCAGTCACGCAAGTCTCTGATAACGTGCTGATTTTCCTAAAGCTGTTGGTCATCGCCGTGCTATTTTTATCGGCTGTCGCCCTACTCAGTGTAGTCAAAGCGTTTGTGAGTCAGCAAGCCCGTACCAATGCCATCCGTCGTGCACTCGGTGAGTCGGTGAGCGCGATTAAACGCAGCTATTATCAAGTCTTTATCGGTATGGTACTGCTCGCTTGTGTAGGCTCCGTGCTGCTTAGTTTCGTTATACTGAAAGTCGGTGCACAATATCTCACGGCGGTACTGCCCCCCGATATTGGCTTAGCGATCAATCTATTGAGTGTGCTGAAAATCAGTGTTGTTGCCTTAGTGATTACTTTGCTAATCGTACAGCACAGTCTTTATGCGGTCACCCATACTAAGCCGTCAGCCGTGCTACAACAGTCGGCACAAAATGTTCGTCAGCATCCGCCTTTAACTTGGTATGCGTTAGTAGTCATTGCCGCCTATGCCTTATTAGCTTTTGAGTTTAGTTCGCTGCTAAACGGGTTAAAAGTCCTCGGTGGCATGCTGGTATTGGCAGGGAGTTTTTGGTTATTAGCGCGGGGTTGGTTATGGCTACTGGCTAAGTTAGCGAGCAAGGGCAAGCTTGGTTGGATGGGCCGCACGGCGATTCATAACTTATCTCGCAAAGGCAATCAGTCGGGGCTATTTTTCGTTACGCTAGCCTTATCGGTAGCCGTGCTGACCATGATTACGCTACTCAATCACAGCTTAACCACCCAGTTCGTCAATGCTTATCCTAAAGATGCGCCCAATCTGTTCTTGCTGGATGTCCAGAGCGAACAGCATGATGAATTAGATAGTGTCATAGATACCGATATTACTTATTATCCGGTCATTCGTGCTCGGGTTAGTGATGTGGGTGGCACGCCTGCTGACGAGATTGAATCGGGCAGTAGCGATGACCCTACGCGTATCTTTAACTTAAGCTACGCCGATAGTGTCATGGAGACCGAGTATATCGACACCTCGGTTGAGGCTGACCAACTCTATGCGCCAGTTACAAATAAAGAAGATAGTAAAAATAACGCTACTGCTGATACTGCCCCATTTGACGCACCTGTGCCCATGTCGATACTCGATACGGCAGCAGATATGCTTGGTGTAGGACTGGGTGATCAAGTTCGCTTTGATATTCAAGGGATTGAAATCGTCGGGCAAATTACCAGTATCCGCAAACGCTATGAGCAAGGCCCGAGTCCGTTCTTTTACTTCTTATTTGAACCGAGTGTATTAGAGGATGCGCCACAAATTCAGTTTGCTACGACTAAAGTGGAGCCTGCAGAAATACCGCAAATTCAGACCAATCTGGCGCGTAAATTCCCAGCTATTACCACAATTGATGGTGGTGCTATTGCTAAGCAAGTACAAGGTTTTGTAGCGCAGATGAGCCGATTGGTAGAAGTATTTACCTTATTGGCATTAATCACCGGCATTATGGTACTCATCACCTCGCTACTATCAACCTCGCAAGATCGTTTACGCGATAGTGCTTCGTTCCGCTTACTCGGTATGCAGACGAGTGACCTGTATAAAATTAATATTTTAGAGATTGGTTTATTGGGGGTAAGCGCGGGGCTTATAGCTGTGTTAGGAGCCAGTGCTGGTGCGTGGGTGCTGATAACGAAGTGGTTTGATTTGCGCTTTGCGGTACCATGGGGGAGCTTTGCGCTTGGGGCAGTGATGTTAATGGCAGTACTATTAATTATTGCTATTACCTATGTGCGCTTGGTCATTGGTAAGGAAATTATGGCTCGGGTTCGGGGGATGGTTTAGGTTTTTCGATGCTTTGGTGGGTTACGCTACCGCTAACCCACCCTATATATTTGTAACCTTCCTAAATATTTTAACATTTAAGTTTTTTGCACTCATTTTCTCTCAAATACAATCCCATCAAAATAACCGCGCATACCGCAATTTAACTCTCGATAGCTGCTATCGATATCTTTCAATAATAACTGATTTTTGCCTTTATAAACTGCCGGATATAGACGTAGTTCAGCAGTCTTACTGCCTTGACGATCTTTTAACACCCAATGGTTCTCTGACCATCTTGCTGTGGCATTTGATATTTCACACGTATGAGCATTCTTAAAAATCAAAACACTCTCGATTTTACTAAGATAAGCGTTGTTTGAAACTTTATTAATAGCAAGTGAATTAGTTGCATCTCCCATATTTTCCCAACGCTGAGTATCTGAGTTATACATAGATATATTAACACGGTTAGAAAAATTGCCAAAAGCAACCTTACTAGGTATTGGTTTATTTCCATTATCTTTAGTATGACCCACAGTACTAGAGCTCTTATTATTTGTATGTTCTTTATATTCTCGAACAAGGCAGGCTTCACTTTTACAAGTATTACGTTGAAAGCTTAACCATTTAAACTGGCCATCACGAACTTCTTCCTTATATAGTTTACTATCTTCATATTCAAATGCTTTTGCTAAGTTATTTTTATAATTCTTTGCCATAGCTTCATCCAATCGAGACAGCTCAGGATTACTACAGATAGTTTTTTCGACCCAGGTACTGGCTTTACCGCAATCAAAGCTGGCCGAAAAAGCTGGCATGGCGAGTAGACTAGAACTTAGAAGACCGATAGCGGTTAGGGTGGTAAAGTTGAATAGTTTCATACGGTTCACTCTTGTTAAGATACGTGCTTTAAAGAATACAAATTATAATTATAGGGAAGTCTTGTATTCGCTAGTAAAGTATTAACTGGGCTAAAGCTTCAGTCTACAAAAGCCTTACTCCCTCTTGGATAAAAGAGCGTAGTCCATTTACTTAGCACAAACAGCATATAGGGCAATAGACAGGTATTGATAAGGTCGTGAAGACTAGCTGCCCAATGTAGTTGACCCCTTGCCATCAGGGTATAACGCAAGTCTAATACCTCAGCCATAAGCGCAATTGCAGTAGTTATTAGTAACGCTAGCACGCCACTTCTCACAGTATAGCGACGTAATATAAGCAAAGACAACAGATAGATACTGACGCCTGCATAAATATGTAAGGCATCTTTTTCAAGCCCCGTGACATAGATTAAACCCATTTTTAAGTGCTGAAAATTCAAAGTGTACCCCTCATTGTCGGACGCTATTTTTATAATAATCGACTTTAATAGTAGCGGTTCATAACGGCAGTTACCAACATAATAGGCCATAAAAAAAGGCAGGTCCTGCTTTCGCAAACCTGCCCTACTTATTACGACTTTCACACTATTTCGCTAAAGCGCCCACTCAACGAAGTTTTTTAGCAGTCTTAAGCCATCATCATGGCTCTTTTCTGGGTGAAACTGCGTGGCAAAAAGATTGTCTTTAATCACGCTAGCGCAAAACGGTTGCCCGTAATCACAGGTAGCGGCAACGACAGACTCGTCTTCTGGCGCGCAATAATAGCTGTGCACAAAATAGAAATGCGCATGGTCATCGATACCTTGCCAGAGCGGATGGCTATGATCCATATCGGTGATGGTATTCCAACCCATATGAGGAATCTTGATGGTGTCACCGCGCGCGTCTGTCCAGGTCGGCTCAAACTGTTTCACTTGACCCTTGATGATATCCAAGCAAGGAGTGCGGACATTCTCTAATGACTCAGTAAAAAGCGCCTGCATGCCGACACAGATGGCCATAACGGGCTTATTGAACACCGCATCACGAACCACCTCATCAATGCCCTGGGCACGCATCTCGGCCATACAATCGCGCATGGCGCCAACACCCGGGAAGACAATCTTATCTGCTGCCGCGATGATCTTAGGGTCATTAGTGATAGACACTTCACCGCCTACCGCCGCCAACGCCTTACTGGCCGAATGCAGGTTGCCCATGCCGTAATCTAATAGTGCAATTTTAGTCATGGGCTACAGCGCTTCTTTAGTCGATGGCAAGGTGTTTAGGGCGCGCTCATCATACTCGCAAGCCATACGTAGCGCACGAGCGAAGGCTTTAAAGGTACTCTCGATCTGGTGATGGCTGTTTTTACCTTTAAGGTTGTCTAGGTGCACTGTCATCCACGCGTGATTGACGAAACCGTAGAAAAATTCGCTGAACAGATCGACGTCAAATTTGCCCACATGCGAGCGAGTGAAAGGAATGTCCATGTGCAGACCAGGGCGACCCGAGATATCGACCACGGCGCGGGTCAAAGACTCATCTAGAGGCGCGTAGAAATGCCCGTAACGACGGATGCCTTTTTTATCGCCTAGTGCCTTTGCAAACGCTTGGCCGACGGTAATGCCCGTATCTTCGACGCTGTGGTGATCATCGATGAAGGTATCGCCATTACACTTAATGTCCAAGTCAAATAACCCATGGCGCTTGATCTGATCGATCATATGGTCTAAAAAGGGCACGCCAGTATCGATAGTGCCTTGGCCGGTACCGTCTAGGTTGACGGTGACTGTCACTTGGGTCTCGGCAGTGTTACGCTCGACGGTAGCGATACGCTGCGGACGCTCGGCTGGGTTAGAGCTGATACTTGGGTTTTCGTTAGAACTTGGCTGTAAACTCATGGCTGACTCGCTGTAATTAACACATAAAGAAAGTTATAGCTTGATGATAGCAAACGCACCATTTTTCCGCTATGGCAGCGGCTGTTGTTTGCTAAAATACTGAGTTTAATCCAACTAATCTGCCATAATTGACCCTTTCTGCCAGAATTTTACTGAATTAGGATGCCACCATGCCTTTAGAAGCTGTCGCTATCAACACTTTTGACGCGCCATTAATGCGCCAGATGAACCAAGAGAATGAACTTAGCGTACGTATTGGCAAGCTATTTGAGCAGCATGAAGACTTCTCCAACAAAGAAACCGGTGCTGAAGCCGCTATTACCCTGTTTGAAACGGCTTTCCGCCAAGGTGCGCTGCTCTATGTAGGCATGTTTAATGACAAGCCTATCGTGGTGATGGGCTGCTTTGACGATGGGCAAACGGATGCTCGACGCTTGCAGTACTTAGCGACTCATCCAGAAAACCAAAATCGCGGTATCGAAGGCAGATTTATCAAGCAAGTTTATGATGCAGAAGTGAAAAAAGGCGTGCGTAGATTTGTACCGGTCGATGAGACCATTCATCAGATTATGACCGAGTATGAGATGCTAAGCGTTAAATAAAATCAAAAACATAGCGTTATTAAGACTATTATGCGACTTTTGACTAATAACCTGAAAAAAGGCTTGACAGTAACGCGTATATTTAGTTTAATAGCGACCTCAAACGAATACGGCTCGATAGCTCAGTAGGTAGAGCAACGGATTGAAAATCCGTGTGTCGGCAGTTCGATCCTGCCTCGAGCCACCATTTGTTTGCCCCATATGTAAGACCAGGTTTAGCGTACTAGCTAGCTTAATAATTAACCTCAAACTTTATGGTTTGGGGTTTTTTTATGCTTGGAGATTATTGAACTATTCCTGCTGTTCCGCTGAAGGAATACTCGTTACGGGATAGCATAGTCGTAATGGTTTATTTTGCAGCTCAATAAACCCATAAGCTTCATAAAAAGACTTGGCACTATCGTCTTTTGCGTCCACGACTATAAAGGCAATGCCGAGTGTTTGAGAAAGTTGCTTAGTAGTCTTTAAGGCATGTAACAGTAGGTCACGCCCTAGTCCTATTCCATGATAGCGTTGATCAACCGCCAAACGTCCTAATAGCACACAAGGTATCGGCGTATGCTTAGATTGCTTCTTAAGCTGATTAGGGTCGTCTGCTTGCTCAATTTGATTGGCGGATAAAGTATAAAATCCTGCTACAGTTTCTCCTTCGTGAGCCACATAGATAATGACCTCATGACGCTTCAGCATCTGGCTGGCAAGCTGTTGAATAAAGCGGTTGATAGGCTCATTGCCACAATCAAATGTCTTTCTATTATAGTTTTTGTCGAGCTTACTGATCTGCAACCTTATACCCCTGCTCAAATAAAGCGGTCATTTTGGCATTCGCTGTCGGCGGATTATCCAGTAGAGCGACTGCGTTTGCCCATTCAGTATCAGACAAAACAAGACGTTGGCTGTTCTCTATCGTCTCTAATGCTTTTTGATAAGCCACTTCTACCATAAAATTACTCACACTGACGCCCGTTAACGAGCTGGCTTTCTCTATGGCAGCTTTAGCTTGGGCTGTAGTGCGTATATTGATACGTTCATTTGCTAACATAGGATTAACTCCCCATTAAAATTGTACGCCATTATGACGTACATAATAACATAATTTGGCTAAAGGTAGAGAGACCACTTTTCATGACTATACTCTTAAAATAACTATCCTTACTATTGCTACTCCCCATAATACCGACCCCGCAGCAACACCTCACAGCGCTCTTTACCGTCCAAATTATACAGCGTGGCATAATAATCGATGCCGTGACGCCCTTCAAAAAATACGACTCTATCGCCAACTGCCATATAGCAAAACTTGCGCGCATCATAGATATAACCGTCAATCAAAAATGCCACATCGCGATCGATAGCGGTGACGGTATGGGTCTCCCCTTGCGGCACGATGCGGTCAAACCAACCCGCATAGCTAGATTGAGTACCGAAACAAATGAGCAGAGCTAAAATAGTGAGGATAATCACTCTAATCTTGAGGTGTGACATAAGGGTAGCCATAAATTATGAGTCTTAAAGGCAGCGCTGCGTAAAGATAAACCGACCACGATATTGGCAATAACTCTCAGTTTAAACAGGAAATCAGTTTACACAGTCAATATCTTACTTAGTCGCTACAGCCATTATACTGAGAAACTCTGTCTACGGTATTGCCCCTATTATGCGCGAATTTGACTACGATTTAGACTACGCCTCCCTGGACTTACGCAAGCAGCCTGAGCTTTACCGCGTTGGCCGTAGTGAGCAAGGTGTGTTATTGGTCGAGCCTTATAAATCAGAGATTCTGCCACATTGGCGCTTTGCTACCCCCGAAATTGCGCAAGAGAGCAGCGATATTATCTATCAGATGTTTCTCGATTATCTAGATGACGAGGATTTCGTTGGGGCGGATATGGCGCGTAAGTTCATCCAGATGGGCTATACTCGATCTCGCCGCTACGCCAACCATAAAGGCGGCAAAAAATACGATGGTCCTGTACCCGATGATAAAAAAGGCCAAAGCGGCGCGCATGGTCGTGACGAATTACCTCGGCAAAAAGAAGACCCTATCAAAGCCGAATCTGCCCGAATCTTTAAAGCCAAATGGGACTTATGCCGCGAGAATAAAACTTATCTTGCGATGAAAAAAGCGCACCGCGACCAGTATAAAGATGTCGAGTAGCTGATTAATTAACTGCCTTTTTAATTGACCATTTCTTTAATTAACGAAGCTTTTAATTAACGAACCTTTTAATTAACAAAATTTCCAGAGAATACTAGCCACCCTGACTTTTAACAGATTAAATCAAAGACACCAAATTTAATAATAACTGAGACTCCTATGACCACTGCTGTAACTGATCACACTTTGCCTACTACAGAAAAATCCTTATTACTCTTTGACTTCGATGGTACCTTAATCGATAGCGTCCCTGATCTAGCCGCCGGTATCAATGGCATGATGGCCGAACTCGGTCGCGACCCCTACCCTCTAGACAAGGTCCGTGATTGGGTGGGCAATGGCTCGCGCTTGTTGGTCGAGCGTGCTTTGGTCGGAGCGGTAGAGGTGGGTGATGGCTTGCCCGCCGCCGAAGTTGATGCCGCCGAAGAAATCTTCTTTAAAGCCTACGCGCAGCAAAGTGGCAGAGAAACCGTCGCTTACCCCAACGTCGATAGCGGCTTAAAACAATTAGCCGCTGCGGGCTTTACCTTAGCCTTGGTGACCAATAAACCCATTCGCTTTGTACCTAAAATCTTAGCGTCGTTTGGTTGGGATAGCTTATTTACTGAAGTGTTGGGCGGGGATAGTTTGCCCACTAAAAAACCTGACCCAGCGCCCCTACTGCATGTCTGTGAGCAAATCGGCGTATCCCCTGCGCAAGCCGTGATGATTGGCGACTCCAAGAACGATATCTTGGCCGGACAAAATGCGGCTATGGACACGCTAGGGCTGTCTTATGGTTATAACTATGGTCAGGATATACGCGACTATAATCCAACGGTCGCCTTTGATAACTTTCAGGACTTAGTGAATTTTATCTTAGCAAATTATTTAGGTCATTCTGCCAAGTAGCGGTTATCACTTGGGTAGCAAACTTGCTCAAAATAATAAGTAGAACAACAAGCAAAGGATTGGCCTTGATATCGGGGTTCTTTAGAAATTGGGAAATATGCGGCTCATAGGTAGGCGAACTTACTAGACTATGGCCGTGCCTCGTCCCGAGGCAAAAGCAAAGTTCTGTCCCTATCTGATAGAAAAACACACTATTCTGACAGTTTCATTTATCCAATAGCTCAATTTAAAATCTGCTAAAGTTAGCAACGCCAATCCATTGGTACAGCTAGCAAACTAATAAAACACCACCCTCCTCACCCTAAAATAAATAGCCACCTAATCGTGCGTGGTAATACATTGCGCGTGGGCTTAACTGTGGCTATATTGGTTTGCCTTACACCTATAATTTCTATAACCCTATATTTTCATAGCATTTTACTTTTATAACATTCTACTTTTATAACAACATTCTGCTTAGCTGATAATTTTAGAGAGCGTACTATGACCGTTCCGAACGATATAACCATTGCGCAAAACGCTACCCTACAACCGATTCAGCACATCGCGAACAAACTTGGCTTATCGGCTGAGCAAATAGAACCCTATGGACACTACAAGGCAAAAATAGACCCCACTGCCGTATTTGCTCAGCCCACTGCCGTCAAACGTAGCAAATTAATACTGGTAACGGCTATTAACCCTACTCCAGCAGGCGAGGGTAAAACGACGGTCACTATCGGTTTAGCTGATGCGCTCAATCGGTTGCATAAGCAACAAGGTACGGGGGAGCAGACCGTTGTGGCACTACGTGAGCCCTCGCTTGGTCCTGTATTTGGGATGAAAGGTGGTGCAGCAGGTGGCGGCTATGCGCAGGTCTTACCAATGGAAGATATCAATCTGCACTTCACCGGGGACTTTCACGCTATTGGCGCGGCTAATAACTTGCTTGCGGCACTCATTGATAACCATATTTATCAAGGTAATGCCTTAGATATTGACCCTAAACAAGTGCTTTGGCACCGCGCGGTTGACATGAATGACCGTCAACTGCGCAACATCATTAGCGGATTGGGTAAACCCTCGGATGGGGTTATGCGCGAGGATGGTTTTGATATTACTGTGGCCTCTGAGGTGATGGCGATTTTCTGTTTGGCCACGGACTTAGCGGACCTAAAGTACCGTCTGGGCAATATCCTCGTAGCATATCGTAGAGACAAAACCCCAGTCTATGCTAAAGATTTAAATGCGCAAGGTGCCATGACCGCCTTGCTCAAAGAAGCTATCAAACCCAACCTCGTACAGACTATTGCCGGCACGCCAGCCTTATTACATGGCGGGCCTTTTGCTAATATCGCTCACGGTTGTAGCTCAGTGATAGCCACTCGCGTGGGCATGCGCTTGGGGGACTATACTTTGACTGAAGCAGGGTTTGGCGCAGACCTTGGTGCACAAAAATTCTGCGATATTAAATGCCGACTAGCAGGATTAACTCCCGATGCTGCGGTACTCGTCGCCACTATTCGCGCTCTAAAATATAATGGCGGTGTGGCAAAAGATCAGTTCACTACTGAGAACCTTACCGCGCTTGAGCAAGGGCTGCCTAACCTCATTAAACATATCGAAAACCTTCAGCAAGTCTATGGCCTCCCCGTGGTGGTCGCGATTAATCAATTCGTTAGTGATACGGATGCCGAGATTGAGTTGGTCCGGCAGGCGTGTAAAGACTACGGGGTGGAAGTTGCGTTGACGCAAGTATGGGAAAAAGGGGCGGCAGGCGGTGAAGTATTGGCAAGCGCTTTATTAACTCTGTTAGCCCAACAAGATAATCAGCCCAGTACTTTCCGCTTAGCTTACGATAGCAGCGAGAACATCGCCACTAAGATACGCACTATAGCGCAGCGTATTTATGGGGCAGATGATATCGATATCAGTCCGCAGACCTTGACTAAGATTCGCCGGTTAGAAGCTTTGGGGCTTGATAAGGTGCCTATTTGTATTGCCAAAACTCAATACTCATTGAGTGATAATGCCAAACTACTTGGCCGACCTACGGGCTTTACCATACACGTTAGAGATATCAGTATCTCAGCGGGTGCAGGCTTCATTGTGGTGATTTGTGGACCGATTATGAAAATGCCTGGACTGCCCAAACGACCTGCCGCTGAAAAGATTGATGTAGACGATGAAGGTAATATCATTGGACTGTTTTGACCGATCTTATTACCCTGCCCAAAACACTAACTACCGCGATAGCTTAACGCCTCAGTGAGATGCACCGTTTGGATAGTCGGACTGGCCGCAAGATCAGCGATAGTACGGCCTACCCGTAAGATGCGATGATAGCCGCGCGCCGATAGATTCAGACGCGATTGTGCCATCTGTAGCAATTGCTTCTCCCCTTCCCCTAACGCCGCGAGCGTATCCAACTCACTAGGCGCCAGTTCGCTATTAGGTTTATTCTGCCGCGCTTGTTGACGCTCATAAGCCTCGGTCACCCGCTCTCTGACCACGGCTGACGTCTCCCCCACGCTAGCGTTTTGTAAGTCGCTAATCGGTAAAGCAGGCACGCTCACATGCAAGTCAATACGGTCGAGTAGCGGCCCCGATATCTTATCTTGATAGCGCTGAATCTGCTCTTGTCGGCAGTGGCAGCGACCGGAGGGGTCACCGTGATAACCACAAGGGCAGGGGTTCATTGCCGCCACCAGCTGAAAATTCGCAGGAAAGGTCGACTGCTGATTAGCTCGGCTAATAGTGATTTGCTTGGCCTCGAGTGGTTGCCGTAATACCTCTAAGACCTTGCGGTCAAACTCAGGCATCTCATCTAAAAATAATACTCCCTTGTTGGCTAAGGTAATCTCGCCAGGTTTGGGTCGTGACCCCCTGTCAGTTCCCACAAATAATGTCAGAAATAGCGCCTATCTATAAGGTTTTTGTGCCATACTTATCTAAATAGATGTCATTAATTTACCTTAATAAATGTCATCTTCTTAATAAATACCCTAAATAGATGTCATATTATATATGAAACAAGTTAGAAAAATCAGACCAACACGAAGAAGCATATCTGGTCATATTGCTTTTAAAGGCTGTCCTATTGCATTTGAGTCTTCATTAGAACGTGATTTTATTATTTATCACTCTTTTATGGATGATGTCATTGATATAGTTCCACAGCCCATAGCCATTCCCTTTATTAAAAATGGTCGGACTTACGAATATACTCCTGACTTTTTTGTTCAGATGAAGCCTGACTCTGGTAAATCATTGATTGTCGAAGTCAAGCCAAAAAAAGAATGGCAGGAGAATTGGCGAGACTGGTCAGAAAAGTGGAAGGCGGCTATCTCATTTTGTAGAGAGCAGGACTTTAAGTTCTCTATTTATGATGAAGATAGAATCCACCACCTAGCATTAGAAAACATCAACTTTCTAATGCGTTATAAGAACACCTCTGTTGTCCCAGAAGAGATAAGAGCAATACTGCAAGATATTGAGCAAAGAGGCAGCACTACAGTTGAATATGTATTAGAGCGCTATTTCAAATCCCATCTTTATCGCAACCAAGGCAGACATTTAGTATGGCATTTAATGGCAAACAAAATGATTGGCTTTAATATCTGGGATGATGTTCGTAGTGAAAAATTGGAGATTTGGCATGAATATTCATGAAGACGAAAATGAGTCAATTGATTCAGAGCTAGGTATTGAGGTAGAGCATCACTACGATGCTATTGAGCGTGATTATGTTCACTTGAAAATCGGTGGTGTATATAAAAGAAAATCCAATAGACATGAATATCAATTAATAGAATATCTTAAGGATATTAATCAGGCTGTTTTTAAGAATCTTTCGAGCTTGAAAAACGAAGTGTTGAGTGTTCATGAGTTTAAAAATGTCACAAACAGCAATGATATTTCTATACAAGTAGATATAAACGATATTGGCGATGAAGACTGGCAAAAAGCACAGAAAAAATATTTAGCTATCAAGCCTTTGATAGGTGGTGCTTATGATGACTACATGGGCGAAAAAGGCTACGAAAGACGAGCTAAGGAGACTGATGTTTCCTCAAGAACATTGAAGCGTTGGGTGCAGTCCTATAAATCAACCAACTCTATAGCATCACTGCTTGATAGAAAGCGTGGTTGGAAGGTTGGTAAAGGCAGAATATCTAAAGATTTAGAATTGATAATAGATGAAGTAATAAAAGAGCATTACTTAAGCATACAACGCCCTTCAGTTGAAGCTACGATTCGAGAGGTTTTTAAACGTTGTCATAAGCTAGGTCTTAGCAAGCCTAGTAAGAATACGGTGCGTAGACGGATAGAGAAAATCAGCGAACGAGACTTTTTAAGAGGGCGAGGATATAGAGAGAGAGCGAAAGACAAGTTCACCCCTAAAGCAGGTATGTTCCCTAACGCAGACTACCCCCTTAGCGTTATTCAAATTGATCACACCCCAGTAGACATCATCTTAGTTGATGACAGGCACAGAAAGCCTATTGGTAGACCATTTATCACTGTATCGATTGACGTTTACAGCCGTATGATTACAGGATACTACATCTCACTTGATGCCCCCTCTGTCACCTCAGTGGGTATGTGTATTTCTCGAAGTATTTTGCCCAAAACCGATTTGTTGCTAGATTTTGGCTTAAATGACGCTAAATGGGACGTGTTTGGCATACCAAGAAAGATTCACGTAGATAACGGATCAGATTTTAGGGCTGACAGCCTACAGAAATCTTGTGCTTTTCATGGCATAGACCTTGAGTTCAGACCAATAGCACGACCTGAGTTTGGTGGTCATATTGAACGCCTCATTGGTAGCTTGATGAAAAAAGTTCATGAGTTGCCCGGAACGACCTTTTCCAACATCAAACAAAAAGATAATTACAACTCAGAAAAGAACGCCTCTTTGACGCTTGATGAGTTTGAGAGATGGTTCTTAATTTACGTCACTAAGGTTTATCACGAAACAGTGCATAGCGGTATCGGCAAAACCCCTCAACAACAATGGCAGATTGGCTTATTTGGGGATAATCTTAATGAAGGTATTGGTATACCTGCTCTACCTTCCAACCAAACAACATTATTGCTAGATTTTATGCCTAGTATTGAGCGCACAATTCAACGCAATGGGGTAAATATTGGTGGTCTTAATTACTATGATCCTTGTTTGAATCATTTTATTAATCAAACCGATAGTAAAACCAAGAAAAAGAAGAAGTTTATTTTTCGTCAAGACCCAAGAGACATTAGTATCATCTGGTTTTATGACCCTATAGCAAAAACTTACTTCAACGTCTCATTAGCAAATCAAGCGTTGCCAGCTATGAGCCTATGGGAATATAAGCAACTTTATAAGCAAGTCCAGCAAGAGTCTGGCACTGTTAATGAGTCGCTAATCTATCAAGCATGGGAAGACATGCAGACCCTAGTTGAAGCGTCGGAAAAAAATACTAAAACTCTGCGTCGGCAGGAGCAACGCAGAAAGTTTCACTCTAAATCACAAAAGGTACATCAGCCTCTAAAGAGCGAGATTAAAGAAATGCAAACCCCTGCCGTTCCAGACACATCGCTTTTAGTGAGTGATGACGACGATGATGATTTAGATTTCTTTGAGGATATAAGGTAATGACAGATACATCTTATGCCCATATTCATCAAAAATTTAGACATATAGCTCTACTGCCCGACGATGAGCGCATTGAATTTATAGATACACCAAGATGGATTGGCTACAGCCGAGCGAACGAGGTCTTGGAGGTAATGCAGGGCTTGATGAATAAGGTAAAACAACATCGTATGCCCAATCTATTACTGATTGGGGACTCTAACAATGGCAAGACTACTATTATTCAAGATTTTGCTGAAAGGTTTGGTCAAACATATATAGATGAAGACTTGATTATACCCGTATGTCTAATACAAGCCCCGCCTTCTGCAAACGAAAAAGACTTATATATAAGTCTAATTGATTCTTTTGCTTTGCCGTTTAAATCCAGTGATTCAGCAGGTACTTTACGTGCTCAGGTGGTTCACACTCTGCGTGAGACTCACGTAAAAATACTAATCATTGATGAAGTTCATTCAATGCTTACAGGGACGGCTAGAGAGCAACGCTTAATAATGAATGCGATCAAGTATCTTTGCAATGCGCTGCAAATGCCTATAGTACTCAGCGGCACTAAAGATGCTGTTCGCATCCTACATATAGATCCACAACACGCAAGTCGCTTTGATGTGGCCGAGCTACCACTTTGGCAGAACGATAAAGAGTTTAGAAAGCTCGTGGGTAGTTTTGAGAGAGTGCTGCCTTTAAAGCAACCTTCAAATCTAACTGAAACTTCCGTTCTAAACTTAATTTACAGTATCAGTGGCGGCAATATTGGTAATGTAAAGAGACTGATAAACGAGTGCGCTATTGAGGCTATAAAATCAGGCAATGAACGTATAACAAAGGAAATTATTGAGAGTAAATCATGGTTAAGACCAACCAAGGGACTCCGAAAAATTATCGGATAAAGCCGCTGACATTTCCAACCCCCTTACGGAAGGACGAAAGCCTTGCATCTTGGTTGGTAAGAGCTGCGCTTAAGCATGGCTGCACACCTCTAACATTTACTTACTTCTTTTGGCCTGAATACCGTATATGGACTTATGATGTTGATAAGGGATTTGAGCATATCGACTCTAATATACATTCCGACATGGCTGTGCTAGCTAAAACTACTTCAAATATCTTTAACAAACAGACTCTGATGAGTTTTACAAAAAAGGTTAATGCAAGCTTAAGTGACAAGCATAGTCTGACTTGGGTACTACCTCTTTCAAAGAGAAATCGTTATTCAAAAATTGGGTATCCTTATTGCTCTGAATGTATGAAAAACAGCAAATCTGCATACTTAAAACTTCATTGGCGTTTCTCATGGACAGTTTGCTGCACTGAGCATAAAAAGCTTTTAGAGACTAATTGCCCACATTGCGAACATCCCTATCAACCGCAGCTGTTAAAACCCGACCAAGGGTTTATTAATCATTGCCATTTATGCCATAACGAGCTTGGGAAAGAGAGACTCAATACCGAACTAGGAGATAGTATCTATCAGTACCAATTGCTAACCAATCGAGTTTTTCATGAAGAGGAAGGAAGTGTCTTAGGAGAAAATGTCAGTCTTAGCGATTGGTTTAACTACTTACTTTTTCTAATAAACATGGTAAGGCTAGCCGTAAGAAACCCTAATTATATGTTTGGAAAGTTACTGATGAAGTTTGGTGCTGACATTAGTGATTTATCATTACCTAAAACAGCTCTTAGGTTTGATTACCTACCAGTTGAGGAAAGGATTGTATTGCTTGAGCAGGCTTATTATCTATTACAAATAAATGCTGACACTTGGCTAAATTACTGCCAAGAATTAAACATAACGCAAAATAGCTTTAAATGGTCTAAGCATACCGTCGTACCAGCGGCTTTTCATAAGGTTTATGCCAAACTACCTAAAACTCCTCTTCGACGTTATAAAGCCCAGTTAAGCGATCTTCAGCCCGCTTCGCCCGAGGCGGTTATGGCCTCTTGGAACAGATTACAACGAAAGATAGAGATGGCAAACAAATATGACAAGCACCTCAATGAAAAATGAAGACCGATGTGACAACTGTGGTAATCGAAACGTTGAAATCAAACGACGTTATAAAAATGAAACTTATTGCGCCAATTGCTACCGCATCTGGTTTATCAAGAAGCCTTGCAGTAAATGCGGCAACCTAAGTCGCCTACACAAGAAAGAGAGCTTCCCTGTTTGTACGGATTGTCGTGTAAGCCAGCCCTGTATTCGCTGCGGTAATGACGCTATTAAAAACGGTGCGAACACTGAATATGGCCGAGTCTGCCAAATTTGCTATCAGGGGTATTTTCGACCTAAGAAAGAATGTTTTGAGTGCGGAGAGCTTAAAAGAGGCGTTAGTAGTTATTCAGAACTTCCTCATGATTATGCTGTCTGTATTGTTTGCTATCAGAGCCATGTAAGAGAAACCTGCCCTTTGTGCCGACGATATCGGAAGTTGGTAGAAACAAATAAAGGAAGAATTTGTCAAAAGTGCCATGATTTTGGAGAAACTCCTTGCCAGACATGTCATCAATTAATGCCCGCAGGTATGGGAAAGCAATGTGAAGAATGCTATTGGTCGCAAAGATTAGAAAATGAGAAAAGACTAAATGCCTATCTATTAATTTCTGATGTGATGAGGCAGGCTTATTCTGATTTTATGATGTGGTTTGAAGCCGAAAAAGGCGCAAAGACAGCGACTTCAAAGCATAACCATTTCATCAATTTCTTTATCCGTTGTGATGAATTATGGGGTCGAGTACCTAGTTATGAGTCATTAGCGCAAGAGTTTAAGCCAAACGGCTTACGTGAGTATTTAACGATTGTACGATGGCTGATTGCTGCTGAGAAAATAAGCATTAATCATGATGTGAAAGATCGAATTGCTGAACAGGAACGGATTAATAGTCTATTAGCAAAATTTGATGATCTAGTACCTCAGTGCATCAATGAATATTATGAGTTTTTAATACAAAGACAGCTTGAGCGTAAAACCACTCTTAAGTCCATCAGAATGGCCTTACAGCCTGCTGTAGACCTTTGCGTAGAGAGCAGGCTTAAAAGCTCAAATACGCCAAATCAGGAGCATATAGACAGCTATTTAACATTGAAGCATGGGCAATACAATTCACTTTACGGCTTCGTGAGATTTTTGAATGATCAGTATGAACTGTCTTTAATTTGCAACAAACCTAGTGAAGAGGATATACGACGCTTCAAAAGAAAAGCGATTGAAAAGAAGATTGCAGATATTTTTAACAAGCCCAGTCCTTTAGCACCAAAAGACAAGCTAAGATGGCTACAGTTAGGAATGGCCTATTACCATCAGGTCGATGTTAGTTTAAACACACTAAAAGCTATTCCTGTCCAACCAGTTAACCAAGCAATGTCTAAAATAACTCTTAGCAATAAGGAATATTGGCTGCCAAACCATCGCCAAACTTAATCCAGCTTAATATTTCGCATGTAAAACGCACAGTAGAATTGCGTACTTAAAAAGCATCAGTTCAGCCGAACTATAAACTCACCTCAACTTTTTATAAATAATTCGAGATAAATATGGCTTTTAATCAAACCCAATTTTTTGACAGCTTAGAAAAGCTAACCAACGAAGTTATCAATAAGAACAAGAAAGATGACTTTATTTACGAGTTTTTAGCCCTACTAGAGGTTTCAAAGGCAACCATTACCTCTCTCAAAAAGAACGATAAGAGGATTAACGTAGCAACCAACCTTGAATCTGGCGAAGTAGCTAACAGGAACAGAATTTACTTCAAGCCTTTACCTGTAGGGCACGATCCTGCCAAAGCTTTAACCGAGTTAAAGAGTAGCCCAGTTATAAATGCCAATAAAATTCGCATGATAATGGTGACAGATTTTGAAACCGTACTCGTTAATGACACTAAGTTTGATGAGACACTAGATTGCGATTTCGCTGATCTTTATAAAAACTATCATTTTTTATTGCCTCTTGCGGGCTTAGAACGTGCTCGTGAATACTCAGAACATCCTGCGGATGTGCAAGCCTCTGAGAAAATGGGGCGTTTATTCGATCATATTCGCAAGCATAACGAATTTGATACTGCTGACGACATTCATGCGCTTAATGTATTCTTGACTCGCTTGCTATTTTGCTTGTATTCCGAAGACACGGGCATTTTCAAAACAAACCAGTTTCATGACCTTATAGATTCAGCCACTAATATAGATGGTAGTGATGTTGATGCCGTATTATTCGATCTGTTTGAAGTTCTTGACCTACCTGAATCTAGTAAGGAGCGTGAGAATAAACCCACACACCTCACAAGCTTCCCTTATGTAAATGGCAGCTTATTTGAATATCAGTTTGCTATCCCTGAGTTTAGTGCACGTACCCGCCGTATTCTACTAGAGTGCGCTCGTTTGAATTGGGCTGAAATTAACCCTGATATTTTTGGCTCAATGTTTCAGGCGGTTATCGATCCTAAGCAGAGGGGTAGCTTAGGACAGCATTACACTAGCGTTAGTAATATTATGAAAGTGATTCAACCACTATTTTTAGACGAGCTGCGTGAAGAACTAAATACTATTATATCTCTAAGCTATGAAAATCGTCGCAAGAACAACAAGGCAGATCGCTTAAGTGCTTTACTTGAACGTATTTCTCAAATTAAGGCAATAGACCCGACTTGCGGTAAACGTTACATAGGTACTTTTAATAACACATCATACATGATAATCTAGTGACATAATGATGACTTAATACATAGATATCATTATTTGATTATTAGTACATTACTTCTAATGATGATCTGGTATTAAGGAAATAAAAGTGGCTAGCCTAGAATTTATCAATTACCAACCTCGCTCAATTCAAGTCAAGAATAATTCTATATCCTGGAATAAACTCAAAATTAAAAGCATCGACAGACTGCCTCAAATAGTTTGGGAAGATAACTCAACTTGGGCAGAAGCAAACTTATGGGCTTTAGAACAGGCGACTTCTTCTAAGCGTAGTATAAAGACTGTCAGATCTAATATGTCTCACCTACTGGCTTATGCAAAATGGCTAGAGGCTGAATCAATTGATTGGTGGCATTTTCCTGAGAGAGAGAATGAACGATGCCTAATTCGATTTAGAGGCGCACTAATACAAGCTAGAAACTTAGGTGAGTTAGCCCCTAGTACGACATCTCAAAGAATGTCCTCAGTCATCCGATATTATAAATGGGTCAAAGAGAAGGGTCTTATTTCACCAGATTGGCCGATGTGGCAAGATAGATTTGTAGGAATCAAGATTACGAATGGATTTGGACTGGAACACACTTTACGTGTATCAAGTACAGATCTAGCTATTCCGAACCGCAAAGTAGCAGGATCTATTAATCTTGAAGATGGGCTATTACCTGTATCAGCTTTAGGCATGAAAGAGATTTTGACCTTAGCTGATGAACGTGCTTCTGAGGAATTTGCCTTGATGTTAAGAATAGGTTTTTTCACAGGTTTGCGACTTGGCTCAATTACTGACTTAAAAGTGTCTACCCTTCAAAATGCCACTCTTATCCCAAATGTTGGGTTAAAGACGCTATCTGTAGGACCTGGCGCTAGACCACCAGTAGCAACAAAATTTGACGTAACAGGTTCAGTTCCAATACCAAAAGAGTTGGTTGATACCCTGTTAGATTACGCTATGAGTACGAGGCGTTTAAAGCGTCAAGCTTTAGCGTCTCATAAAGATCAGGATATTCTTTTTCTAACTAGATATGGCAATACATATAGCGGTGATAATAGTCGTGCAGTAAATGTTGAGATGTCTCGTTTTCGTAGTATAGGAAAGGATTCTGGTGTAAAGGTATTAAGAGGTTTTCATTTTCATAGAACTCGTGCCACGTATGCTACTGAGCTAATGAAATTAGCTTTAAAATTCATGCCTGTTAGCGAGTCTATTCAGTTCGTCAGAGAAGCCTGTCTCCATAAAGATGAAATCACGACTATGAAATACATTAAGTTCATTGAAAACAATAAAGCAATGAAAGAAGTATCTGATGCATTTACCCAAGCTTTTATGGGATTGATAGAGAGCCATAAAAATGTCTGAATTAGATCTTACGGTTAAAGGTTTAGCTTTAGGTACCCATGAAACTCCTTGGGATTTGCAAACCTTGTTATATAGAGGAGCTGCAAGTGTTAGGCGCGATGTGGTAATTCAGTCTATCAACGAAAGCGAGTTCGGAGACCTAATTGAAGACAGAGTTTTTTTTGTAGTTAAACTTCATGAAATACTTAACTCTTATCTTACCAGGGGATCGTCTCAACACACAGTCAGAAGCTATCTTCAAAAAATATGGTTTTTTTACAGCTGGTTAGATACTACTGATAAGTTATCTACAGAAGAATCCATCATCTCTACATTCAAAGCTTGGACTGAGCATTTACTTAATAGAATTAAGGTTAATAAAGATATAGCTCAAATGACTGCCTATAAGCTGGCCTCAACAATAGCAAGTTTCATTGCCAAAGCTTTACATCTACCAGGTGCTAAGCCTGGGCACAGTCTTATGCTTACAACGAGGCTCAAAAGGCCAAAAAAGCCTACTAAGGTTTTGAGTACAAAAGCTGATAAACAGAATTTAGTAGACACCTTTGAGTTTGGACATACATTAACTACCATTTGTAATCATTTAGACATTAAAACTGTGCGCGGTAGTTTACCTATAAAAATCTTACTCAGTAAAAACAGGTTCTTAACGGTCGCTGGTAATTTAATTGATCCTTACTTAGATGTGTCAACAATAGAAAATAGCGGTGTAAAGAAAAGAGCTATCATTGCGCGACAACCATTAGCGGAGAACATCAGCCTTTTAGAAACTCATAAAAGATCATCAATTCTAAACCTCCGAATTGAATCAGAGTTACTAATATTCATAGCGCAAACTGGAATGAACCTATCTCAAGCAGTAGCTCTGAGTAAGAGTACTTACAGATGGCAGTCTGATGGAGAGGACTATGAAGTTTTCCGAGTCTATAAGGGTCGCAGAGAAGGTGAAGCCATTTTTCGCTGTTATAAAGCGTATCGTGACCACCTACAGACATACTTAGATTGGCTCGATGAGACAGAATTAAGTCAAAACGATGAAAGGCTATTTCCAATGATGAGTCGAGGCATGATTCGTACCGAAACATCTAAGGTAAGCATCAGCACCCTCAAAAACTTATTCAAAAAGCATGGCCTTATCTTTATTAACCCTACTCAATTACGCAATACACGTATTAACTGGTTGTTGAGGCAAACAGATGACTTAAATCTCACAGCAGAGCAAATGGGTCATACAACAGAAGTATTGTTGAAAGATTATCTGCGTCCTCATCATCAAAGAGCATCAAGTGAGATTATAGAGTTTCATAACTTGATAGACCACGCTCAATTAGCACCTGGTCCAGGACTATGTGTAGATTCACATCAACCTAAGCAAGTAGTTAATTTCCCAGAAAATGCACCTCAACCTGACTGTATAAGTCCAGAAGGCTGCCTGTTTTGTGAGAAACATAGGGATGTAATGAGTTCAGAATATTGTTGGAAACTAGCATCACATTTACAACTAAAAAGGCTTGAAACTAATCTTTATAAACCATCTGAACATAACCACATCCACCCAGGCAACCGTGTAATGGATAGAATCACATCAAAGCTCAAAGCCATTTCTGATGGTGGTGAGATCCGAAATACATGGGTGGAAGATGCTCAAAACTCAATTCGCTCAGGTAATTACCATCCTGCTTGGGATGGCTATATAAGACTGTTGGAGGTTATGGTATGAATATATCAAACCTTCCAGGGTTGCAAATTGCTTCTTCATTTATTGAAGCAGATTCACCTAACTTCCGTCCTAATTGCTGGCCTCCTTCCTCTAATTTTCCTGTTGTTGTTGACACAGATGGTAGTGTCATTTCACGGTATGGTGATGCTCGATGGGATTTTTCAGTTTGGCAGGGTAGCAATTTAAAGATTTACTTTGGTGATGGACAGGGGCAAGGTCATAAACTTAGTCAAGATAATGCCAATTTATTACGACAAATTGTCGCTTGGTGGCTTTGGGGTTATGCAGCAGTAACTAACCCAAGATCTCTAGTTTCTAAGTTTGCAACAATAAAGCCCATATTTGTAATTTGCTCACAACATAACATCAGTGCCTCTCAGCTGTCTGACTTTCCAGACATAATTAAAGAAATAGCCTCTAATCCTACGATTAAAGAAAAACATTTAATTACTTACCTGAATGACCTTATGTTCATATCAAAAGAAATTGGATTTAATATTCTCGATGAAAAGGGTATGAGTATTTTTGTCAGTGCAGTAGTTAAACGCGATAAAATTCAAACAGCATATATTCCTACTAGATTATGGCATTATCAGGTAAAGAGATTAAAAGAGTGCTTAGATGATTTCATAGCGCATAAAGACAAGATAGAAGAATGTTATAAATTTTGCTTGGAAGCTTACGCTAATAACGCTGGTGGCAAGCTTTCACATGCATTCAATGGGCTATCAGAGAAATCACCTTTCAATTCTGCTAGGTATATTGGTAAAAGACCGTCAGGTCAGATTTTCTATGGAAGCTTTGCTAATACAGCTAAGACTTTTGAAATAGATACTCTACTAAAAAAATGGGGTAATGCTGACGAGGTATTTGGCATTGGAACGCTTTCAAGTTATATGAGCTTGATTAGCTTTGTAGGGTTAGCTTATACACTGAACTTCTCCTTAATGCGTGTCGAAGAATGTAATAGGCTGAGAGCTGACTGTTTTGAAGTCGAAGTAGACCCACTGGGGACTGAGATTTATTTAATAAGAGGAGCTACCACTAAGACTCTCGAAGATAGCCATGCTCGTTGGATAGTTTCTCCAAGTGTGAAAATAGCGATTGATGCTATGGTTAGTATTGCATCTTTGAGAATGCTAGCTGCTCAAGAAAACCCCTATGCGAATTTACCTAAAGAGTTTATTGATAACCCTGTTTTACAGTGTACGTCACACGAACCGTGGATATCGAAAAATGCATCGCAAAGTAAAAATCTATTCAAAACCCCACGTAGATATATTGAATCTCTTAAGCTATGGCCTAAGCTGTTCGATGAAAATGAACTGAGGATAACCGAAAAAGATCTAGAAATGGCTAATAGACTTACAAGTGGCTTAGATCCAGAAAAATATTCGGTTGGTAAGGTCTGGCCTTTAGCATGGCATCAATTAAGACGTACAGGAGCCGTCAACATGCTTGCAAGTGGGCTTGTTTCAGAGTTCTCAGTACAGTACCAGCTAAAGCATGCTAGTCGAGCTATGAGCCAGTATTACGGTCAAAATTATTATAAGTTAAAAGAACCGTTAAATGATGAAGCTCGTAGTTTCTATTTGCGTGAAATGTACGAGTCTATAGTCAGAGACCTTAAAGAGCTACAAGCCGATCATTACGTCTCTCCACATACTGAGAAACGAAAAGAACAACTATTGTCTGAGATATCAGAAAAAGATCATAAGCAGCTTTTAGCGGCTGCTAAATCTGGCAAAGTAAGCTATCGTGAGACGTTTCTTGGTGGTTGTGCAAACTTAGGACCACCATGTCCATTAGGCGGAATAAGCAATATTAGCTCTTGTATGGGCTTTGGTGATGAAAAGCCATGTAAATCCGCATTAATAGACAAAAAAAAGTTACCCATGATTAATCAATTAAAAGATGTGTTAAGTAGCCAAATAAATGTTGTTGAAATTGGAACACCATTACACGAGTCTCTACAAGCCCAACTAGAATCAGCGGAGCGAGCTATTCATGTCATTCATAGAAGCTAAACCGAAAGCCAAAGAAAGAGTATTGAGCAAGGCGGAAATAAGGTTTCTCGAAGCATTTGAACGCTTAAAATCTAATAAGCCAGAAATCTTACCTAAAGGAACTCTTGTAAGTCAGAACAACGTTGCTAAAGAAGCAGGTGTGAATCCATCGGCCTTACGGAGTTCTCGATATCCCGAGCTATCTCAACAAATTCAAAAATGGATAGAAGACCACAAGGAAGATCCTGTCCAGAAGTCTTCAAGACAAATGATGCTTGCTCAGAGATCAAAAAATAGAGCACTAAGGGAGCAAGTCACTTCGTTACAAGAACAAAGAGATAAAGCCCTATCAATGTTAGTAGAGACTCAGCGTGAAATTGTTGATTTAACGTTGGAAAATGAAAGACTAAAAGCCAGACTTCCTTCAATTAATGCCTCAAGGCTACAATAGCTGCCTTACTTATACATGTATCTCCTTACAGCAAACTACCCTATCCTACTATACACAATGAAAAAACTAACAATCGAGACTAAAGAAAAATGGCTAAAACACCTATAAACAAAAACGACAATATAAAAGATGGTCGCTTTGAAGAAGCCCTTTGGGATGCTGCCAACAAGCTACGAGGTAGCGTCGAATCATCAGAATATAAGCACATTGTCCTCAGCCTAATTTTCTTAAAATTCATCAGTGATACCTTTGAGCAGCAAAGACAGAAGCTCATCGATACAGGCTATGAAAAGCATATCGACATGGTACAAGCCTATACCAAAGACAACGTGTTCTATTTGCCAGAAGAGAGCCGCTGGAGCTTCATTCAGCAGAATGCCAAGCAAGAAGACATCGCGCTTAAAATCGACACTGCGCTTAGCACGATAGAGAAGACCAACCAATCATTGAAAGGCGCATTGCCTGATAATTACTTTTCGCGCCTTGGCTTAACTGCCAGTAAGCTTGCTGCTTTGATTGATGTGGTTAATAACATCGACACCATCGGTAATCCAGAAGAAGATACCGTCGGGCGCGTGTACGAGTATTTCTTGGGTAAGTTTGCCGCGACTGAAGGTAAAGGCGGTGGTGAGTTCTATACACCCAAGTCGGTGGTCAATCTGATTGCAGAGATGCTAGAGCCGTATCAAGGCAAAATCTATGATCCGTGCTGTGGCTCAGGCGGTATGTTCGTCCAGTCTATTAAGTTCATCGAAAGTCACCACGGCAATACCAAAGACGTGTCTATCTATGGGCAAGAGTACACCAGCACGACGTACAAATTGGCTAAGATGAACCTTGCCATTCGTGGTATCTCTAGCAACTTGGGCGATGTGGCAGCCGATACGTTCTTTAAAGATCAGCATGAAGACCTTAAAGCCGACTTCATCATGGCAAACCCACCTTTTAACCAAAAGGATTGGCGCGCCTCTGATGAGCTGATTGATGACCCACGCTGGGCAGGGTATCCGACACCGCCGACGGGTAATGCCAACTATGCATGGATATTGCACATGATATCTAAGCTCTCTGAGCACGGTACAGCAGGCTTTGTACTGGCCAATGGCTCGATGTCTACCACGACTAGCGGTGAAGGTGAGATACGCCAGCAGATTATCGAGAACGATTTGGTCGATTGTATGATTGCGCTACCGGGTCAGCTGTTTTATACCACCCAAATCCCCGTGTGCTTATGGTTTATCAGTAAAGACAAAGCCGCCACCTCAGCTGATAGTAAAGCAAAAGGGCTGCGTAACCGTAGCGGTGAGACACTATTTATTGATGCGCGCGCTATCGGCAGCATGATTAGCCGCACGAATAAAGAACTCACTAAAGATGATATCGAGGCGATTGCCAAGACTTATCATGCATGGCGTGGTGAGGCGGAAGCAGGCGGTTATGAAGCGTACGAGGATGAGGCAGGTTACTGTAAATCAGCCATTCTAGGTGACATCAAAGCCAATGACTATGTGCTCACTCCTGGGCGTTATGTGGGTGCTGCCGCGATAGAAGATGATGGCATCCCGTTTGAGACTAAAATGCTGGAGCTGAGCCAAACGTTATATGCGCAGATGCAAGAATCTTTAAGCCTAGATGCGACCATTCGTCAGAACTTGGAGGTGTTGGGTTATGGCGAGTGATTGGATGTATTTGCAGTTAAAAGATGTTATTGATTTAGTGGCTGATAATAGAGGTCGAAATCCAGAATCATATTCTAATGAAGGCATCCCTGTTATAGACAACTATTTAATTATTAGTGAAGGGTATGTAAATTTAAATGAAGTCAAAAGATGTGTCGATGAAAGAACTTATGAGAGCTTCATAAGAAAACATATTCAAGAAAATGATGTGTTGATTACGCTGGTGGGTAATGGTTATGGGCAGGTAGCTTTAACGCCATCAGAAAAATGTGTCATTATTCAAAATACAATTGGACTTAGATGCAATTCTGATAATGATAATATTTTTCTATACTACCTTCTTAAAAATAATAGAAAAGCACTAATGAATCTTAATATTGGTGCTGCTCAGCCCAGTATTAAAGTGGGGAATTTAACTAGTCTTGAATTTCAATTCCCACCACTCTCAGAACAAAAAGCCATTGCTCATATCCTTGGTTCTTTAGACGACAAAATCGAACTCAACCGCCAAATGAACGAGACGCTAGAGGCGATGGCGCAAGCGTTGTTTAAGAGCTGGTTTGTTGATTTTGATCCAGTGATTGATAACGCGCTCGCGGCTGGTAACGCTATTCCTGATGAGTTCTCTGAACGTGCTGAGCAGCGTAAAGCGATTGAGAAAAAAAACAACTCGGATATTCAGAATTTATTCCCTGATGAATTTGAGTTTACTGAGGAAATGGGTTGGATTCCTAAGGGTTGGGGAGTTAAGTCATTAGATGAAGTTGCTGACTATTTGAATGGTCTAGCACTGCAGAAATACAGACCTGAAGATATTGACGATAATTATTTACCAATAGTTAAGATTGCACAGCTGAGAGAAGGGTTGCCCAATCATGATGAAAAGGCATCTATTAATATTAAACCTGAATATATTATAGATAATGGTGATGTTATTTTCTCATGGTCAGGATCATTACTTGTAGATGTATGGTGTGGTGGCAAAGCAGCGCTCAATCAGCATCTATTTAAAGTAACATCGGACAAATATCCCAAATGGTTTTATTTAAACTACACAAAACACCATTTAGTAGAGTTTCAGAGGATTGCTACAGATAAAGCTGTGACAATGGGACATATTAAACGAGGACACTTAAAAGAAGCGTTATGCGTTATTCCTGAAAATGGAGTTGATGATAATATATTTGCAGTTTTTGAAGGTATTCTGAATAAGCAAATAAGATTGAGAATTGAGAGCCAGACCCTTGCCAAGCTCCGCGACACTCTTTTACCTAAGCTTATGTCAGGCGAATTGCGCATCCCAGACTCTGCTGTAATTCTGGAAGAATTTTGAACTTCTTGGTGAGCTAATTAAGATATTTCGCAGGGTTGTTTTCAGACATCGTCGGTGAGGTTAGTAATCATGAATGGTGCTTAAAAACTATCCTGTAAGTATTTTTGATAAATAAACGTTTTTGAATGGCGATGTTTTGCACAGCATTGATGAGATGATTAACCACATTGGTTGAAGAAGCGCGACATTACACCCGTCACGCTATAAAAGATTAAAAAAGATCTCTGCACACGACAAAAAAATCATCCCCACCCGATTTTCATAGGTTTAGGGGTTAAAAAGCTAACTAACTGTCGAA
>NZ_JBVGQI010000011.1:139720-140127 GCF_058189395.1 Psychrobacter sp. CoH-33_TS_01 | reverse complement strand
TCATTCAGTGTCACTCATTGCACCTTAGAGATGACGAGGCACTTGGATACCATTCAGAGTATAAAGATGAAGGATGAGCATTGGGCGTTATCTACAAAACAGTGTCTAAGCACTAAGGCTGGGCTCACGCTCACAATGCTCGTGATTCGATGATAAATTGTACCAAGAACTCATGAGATTTATCATCAATCAAGATACAAGGCTGGGCATTTTGCCCAGCTTTTTATTGGGTGGAGTTTAGGTTAGAGACGTAGCGTGGGTGCTAACCCACGGAGCTGGGTATGCTCTAACATCTGTCCGTGAGTCACGACCCACGTTACGCAAACTTCAAATGTGGTGTGGCGTTATTATGGTCGGTAGATTGCACCCAGCGCACCATTTAAATCGTGATATTATTCGGTGCGGAG
>NZ_JBVGQI010000011.1:0-139621 GCF_058189395.1 Psychrobacter sp. CoH-33_TS_01 | reverse complement strand
GGCCGCACCCTACAAGAGCTACCTATTTAGCATAGGATTTCCTTGGGTTGTACCCCACGCTACTTTTCTATTATTTTGCTAAGTCTGCTGGGCTAAAGCGCCAGCCTACAACAGCTATTTGGTTCATATATACATTCCGTGGGTCATGACCCACGCTACACAAGTTGCAAATATCGTGTGGCGTTATTTTGATTGGTAGGGTGCGCCCAGCGCACCATTTAAATCGCTATGTTAATTGGTGCGGAGGCCGCACCCTACAAGAGCTACCTATTTAGCATAGGATTTCCTTGGGTTGTACCCCACGCTACTTTTCTATTATTTTGATAAGTCTGCTGGGCTAAAGCGCCAGCCTACAAGCGCTATTTGGTCTATATATACATTCCGTGGGCTGCCACTCACACCACCCATAAAAAATGCCCCACTATTTAATAGCGGGGCATTTTCAATTCAGACAATTAGAAAACCAATTTAAAAAATCAGCCTTCTCGTCTTATTTAGGATGAACCATATCAGCAGGGATTACCCATTCGTCAAACTGAGCTTCAGTCAATAGCTCAAGCTCGACCGCAACTTGCTTCAAAGTTTTGTTTTCTTTATAAGCAGTCTTAGCGATTTTCGCAGCGTTTTCATAGCCTACATGACGGTTTAACGCAGTGACTAGCATCAAAGAGTTATGTAAGAAATGATCGATTTTATCTTTAACAGGTTTGATACCTACAGCACAGTTATCATTGAAGCTGTTGCAAGCGTCACCCAATAATTGGATAGATTGCAATAGATTGAAAGCGATCACAGGCTTAAATACGTTGAGCTCGAAGTTACCAGAGGCACCCGCTAGGCTGATCGTAGTGTCGTTACCCATGACCTGCGCCACAACCATAGTCATCGCTTCAGACTGAGTTGGGTTCACTTTACCTGGCATGATAGAAGAGCCTGGCTCATTTTCAGGAATCTCTAACTCACCCAAACCACAACGTGGGCCTGAAGCTAACCAACGCACGTCGTTAGCGATTTTATTTAAGCTAGCCGCTAGCGTTTTCAATGCGCCTGAAGCATAAACTTCCGCATCACGAGCTGCTAGGGCTTCAAATTTATTCGGGGCCGTCACAAACGGTAAACCTGACAACTCAGACAATTGCTCAGCAGCTTTCACAGCGTAATCAGGATGGGCGTTTAGACCAGTACCCACCGCAGTACCACCTAGTGGCAACTCATACAGACCTTGTAGCGCATTATCGATACGCACTAAAGCATGGTCTAGTTGGCTAACATAACCGCTGAACTCTTGACCTAAAGTCAAAGGCGTAGCGTCTTGTAAATGCGTACGACCAATTTTTACGATGCTATCGAATTCTTTAGCTTTTTGATCCAAAGTATCGCGTAAGGCTTTAACGGCAGGAATCAATAAGCTGTTGATTTGACGAGCAGCAGCCACACGGATAGCCGTTGGGAAGCTGTCGTTGGTCGATTGTGCATGGTTGACATGGTCGTTCGGGTGGATAGGCTGATAGCTACCACGTTCGTTACCCGCGATTTCATTGGCACGGTTCGCCAACACTTCGTTCATGTTCATGTTCGACTGCGTGCCTGAACCCGTCTGCCATACAACTAGCGGGAACTGGTCGGTAAGACCGCCATTGATAACTTCGTCAGCCGCTTGCACGATAAGGTCGCGCTGAGCTTCTTCGATACGGCCTAGGCTGGCGTTAGTGATGGCTGCCGCTTTTTTGACTAGCGCCATTGCTTCAATCATTGGGCGCGGTAAAGTCTCACCACCAATCTTGAAGTTCTCACGGCTGCGCTGCGTTTGCGCGCCCCAATAGGCCTCTGAAGGTACTTCTACATTGCCCATGGTGTCTTTTTCGGTACGGGTTGACATACTGTCTCCTGTTATGAATGGCCATAAATAATATATGTGTGCAATAAAAACGTTATTGAGGCGCCTACTGCGAATTTTTGACCCGATTATGATAGCATGACTGATGACGAATTTCTTACAGGGTCAGGTTATTTTCGTGACTAAAAGCATCTCTACTCTTAAGCAGCGCAGGATTCTAAGGGCAATATGAGCAACTCCATAACTAATAGTTATCCTCGTGATTCAGCGCTGTCGGATAAGCTATCGAATCAAGCAGTCACCAACCCATCTCGCCGCCAGTTCACTCGCCAGCGTCGCCAACTTAGCGAGCAGCAGCGTCGACTTGCAGCTACTCTTGCCAGTGGTCAGTTGTATAAGCTCAATGGCTTATTGCCTAAACAGGCGCGGATAGCACTCTACTATGATGACTTTGGCGAATTACCGACGCAGCCTATTCTAGAATGGTGTCAGCGTTTGGGTTACTTAGGCTATTTACCAGTAGTGGGGTCGTTAGATAAAAGTGATAAACGCATGCGCTTTGCGCCGATTCATCGCCCTCAACTGAGCGCCTTGCCGACCAGTCAACATGCCTTAGGGATGCTGCACTATCAACATCGTCATTTGCTCTGGGCGCATGAATTAGACGTTATCTTCTGTCCATTAGTCGCGGCGGATCTACATGGCAATCGCATGGGTATGGGTGGCGGCTATTATGATACGACACTAGCCAAGTTGACACGAACTGGTCGAAAAAGAACGCTTATTATTGGCTGGTGTTATGACTTCCAAGTGGTTGAGCAGCTCGCTCGCCAACCTTGGGATGTGCCACTGGATGCACTGATTACGCCCACGGGCATTAGGTGGTTTACATGAGTAAAGATAATCAGTCTTCATCTGAGGCGGTAAATCAGCACCTATTGGGTTTAGAAGACGTCACGGCTGAAGCAAAGAACATGACCCTAATAGAAAACCAAAGCTTTACCGCTGCTGAATTGTCCAGTCTAGTGAACCCTAAACGCTTACAGGAGCTGCTGGATCAGAGCGATAATTTTTTAAGTGGTCTGACTAATGAGCTGAATGATTTTGAGTCAGATGATTAATACGACGACTAATAGTACGTTCCATTAAAAAAGGTGAGGCAGTTTAATAACTGCCCCACCTTTTTTATTTCAACGAGATGAGTTTAACCCTGAGTGGTTACTCTACAATACCATCGCCGCAATCCAACCAAACAATAATAGCGGAATGTTGTAATGGATAAAGGTCGGAATCACACTGTCTTTAATATGATCATGCTGACCGTCCACGTTCAGACCTGATGTCGGCCCAAGAGTCGAATCTGACGCTGGCGAACCTGCATCACCTAAAGCGCCAGCCGTACCAACGATAGCCACTGTTGCTAACGGTGAAAACCCTAATGATAGACATAACGGCACGTAAATCGCCGCTAAAATAGGAATGGTAGAGAACGATGAACCAATACCCATCGTCACGATTAAGCCCAGCAATAGCATGATAAAGGCAGCAATAGCTTTATTGCCTGCAAATAACGAAGTAGCACCATCCACGAGTGGTTGAATCTGCTCGGTCGCTTTCATCACTTCCGCAAAACCCTGCGCGGTAATCATAATAAAACCAATCATCGCCATCAGCTTAATACCATCGTTAAAGACCGTATCCGCCTCACGCCATTTCACTACCCCAGTCGCCATGAATACGCCGAAGCCAAACATTGAACCCAACAATAGCGAGTCGGTATAAAGCTGCACTACGAATGCTGTGACAATAGCTGCCAATGCCACCAAAGTTTTCATCTTACTTTGTTTTTGCGCAGTCGCCGCTGTTTTGCTTAACGCATCTCCGGCTACTATGCCACGCTCTATGCTGGCATTCTCTACAACGTCATTTTCTATAACACTATCATGCGCTGCTTGGTCTATCGCGACTTGGTGGTACTGACGCGGTTTGCGATAACTGATAAATATCGCCGTCATTAAACCCACCAACATCCCCAATGCCGGAATAGCCATCGCTTTAACCACGGAGATATCACTGATATCAATACCCGCTTCGCCGACGTTTTTCAGCATAATTTGGTTAAGATAAATATCACCAAAACCATAGGGGATAAACATATAGGTCGTGACCAGTCCAAAGGTAATCAGACAAGCTATCAGACGTCTATCAATGTGCATCCGGTTAAAAGCCAATAGCAACGGCGGGACTAATAGAGGAATAAAAGCGATATGAATAGGGATTAAGTTTTGGCTAAAGCAACTCATCATGACCAGACCGGCAAACAGCATATACTTAATCATACCGCTGGTCCCGCCGGCATCAATGCGCTTGATGACCGATCCGGCCAAGGATTGCGGCAGACCTGAATGAGCAATCGCTACCGCAAAGGCCCCTAGCAAAGCATAAGATAAGGCAATCTGTGCGCCGTTTTTAATCCCTTCTTGGAAAGCCGCTAAGGTCGCATCAACACCCAGTCCAGCGACTAAACCGCCTACGATGGCACCTATTAGCAAACTTAACACCACGTGGACGCGCGCCAAGGAAAGCCCTAGCATCACGACTACCGCTAGCAGTACCGCATTTATCATCATAATTAACTGTGCCTATAGGTCGTATTAAATAGTGTCGTATCAAAATTTCAGAAAAAAACAGCGCCCTATTCTACCTGATTCACTGCCTCTATTCAGCGCCATCTGTCACTGGCATACTAAAGCGTATGGTAAATTAGGTTTTTTGATACTTTTATAACGATTTTATTCGTCTATTTAACTTGCTATTTAGCTCCTGAATTCGGCGATAAATGTCGCTTCTGAGATAGAAACTGTCATAACTTATCGTTATCTGATTAGTCTATAAGCTTGCAATTTTATTCTAAACCACCATTTACTAGGGTAAGCGCAATTTTATTACTATAACCCCTAGCCTTAATTACCTCCACATTGATTAATCTGTACATTGATAACCTTTAGCCAATAATCTTTGATAAATAACCTTTAATAAAGAAGCATCCACTACTTCAAGCCAGCTGCGCGCAGGCGCACTCTGCGATAGGATTAGATATATGACTGATAAAGACCTAGATTACGATAGCAATTTAGATAGTAATGGCGAAGCAGAGACTGTAGATAGCAGCGTAGATAACGCTATAGACAATACTACTGCTGAAACTGTAGACGCTAGCGAGCTGTCGGATAGCCCAAACTCGCCGGACGCAACAGAAGAGACTAGCGAAGACGATCAGGACAATAATAGATTGCCTGAGCACTCGCACCTGCCCCTACTCGCCCTACGCGATGTGGTCGTGTATCCGCATATGCAAATCGCCCTATTTGTAGGTCGCGCGCCTTCGGTCAAAGCCGTAGAGCTAGCGCAAGCAGAATATGACAATCAAGTATTGGTGGTAGCGCAAAAAGACTCGCTAACTGAAGACATTGATTTAGACAACCTTTATCAATATGGTACGGTCTGCCGCATCGTCAGCACCATGCCGCATGACAGCGATGACAATTGTATCAAAGTCCTCATCGAAGGCCAGTACCGTGCCCGTGTCGACGAGTTGCAGGACCATGAAGACCTGCTCACTGCGAACTTTACCCGTGTCGATATCGCTGTAGATATGGACGAAGAGCAGCAAGCCAATACTCGTAAAGCGCTTATCGGTCTATTTGAGGCCTATGCGGAAGCGAGACTGCGCAATTCGCGTGAGCTAACCCGCGTCGCTGAACGTATCGAAGACCTATTAGAATTGGTGTATTTCATCTCTACTCGCGTTTCTATGGACCTCGATGTCAAACAGTCGTTCTTAGAAGATGACGACCTAAAAGCGCATATCAATGCCTTGACCAATTATTTGATTAAGCAAAGCGCTGAGCAAAGCATCGAGCAAGATATTCAAGAAGCCGTGCGTCGCCAAATGGAAAGCAACCAACGCGAATATTTCTTGAATGAAAAAATGAAAGCTATCAAAAACGAACTGTCGGATCTAAGCGACGGTGCCTTTGATGCAGAAGATGATATAGGTGAATTAGAGCTGCGTCTGAAAGAAGCGGACTTACCCGAAGACGTGCGCAAAAAAGCTGAGCAAGAATTTAAAAAGCTCAAAATGATGCCGCCAGCTTCTAGTGAGTCGTCTGTCGTGCGTAACTATATCGAGTGGATTTTAGACACGCCGTGGAATGCCACGACCAAAGTTTCTATCAACTTGGATAAAGCCAAAAACGTCCTAGACGAAGACCACTATGGCCTAAAAGATGTGAAAGACCGCATCTTGGAATACTTAGCCGTACAGTCTCGCGTCAAGCAATTGCGTGGTCCTATCCTATGTCTGGTAGGTCCTCCAGGTGTGGGTAAAACCTCGCTAGGTGAGTCCATTGCCCGCGCGACGGGTCGTAAGTTTATTCGCATGGCGCTAGGCGGCGTACGTGATGAAGCTGAGATTCGTGGTCACCGCCGTACCTATATCGGTGCTATGCCAGGTAAAATCGTGCAATCCTTAGCCAAAGTGGAAGTGAAAAACCCACTCTTCTTATTGGATGAAATCGATAAGATGGCACAAGACTTCCGTGGTGACCCGGCGTCAGCCTTGCTAGAAGTACTGGACCCGTCACAGAACGACAAGTTTAACGACCATTACCTTGATATGGACTTGGACTTATCGCAAGTGATGTTTATCTGTACTGCTAATAGCATGGACATCCCGCCAGCGCTGCTCGACCGTATGGAAGTGATTCGCTTACCGGGTTACACCGAAGAAGAAAAGGTCAATATCGCGCAGAAATATTTAGTGCCAAAAGCTATCAAGCAAAATGGTCTAAAAGACGGCGAGATTGAGATTATTCCAGAAGCTTTGCATAGCATTGTCCAGCGCTATACTCGTGAAGCTGGGGTGCGCAACCTTGAGCGTGAAGTGAATAAGATTTGCCGTAAAGTCGTACGCGAATCCGTGGAAACGCATGGTGTCCGCGCGCCTAAAAAAGCCGAGCGTCAACTGGTCACCGTCAATGAAGATAACATCCAAGAGTATCTGGGCGTGCATCAATTTGACTTTGGCTTAGCTGAGCAAGAGCCTGAGATCGGTCGTATCACTGGTTTAGCTTGGACCAGCGTTGGTGGTGAGCTGCTCACTATCGAAGCGGTCACCATGAAGGGTAAAGGCGAGTTGGTCTTCACCGGGTCATTAGGCGATGTGATGAAAGAGTCTATCCGGGCTGCGATGAGCGTGGTTCGAGCGCGTGGCGAGCAGTTTGGTATCGATTACGAGACCTTTAAAACTACCGATATCCACGTACATATGCCGGAAGGCGCGACGCCAAAAGATGGTCCATCTGCAGGTATTGCACTGACCACAGCCTTAGTCTCAGCTATGACGGGCATCGCAATTCGTTCTGATATTGCTATGACCGGTGAGGTAACGCTCCGTGGTAAGGTTCTACGTATCGGTGGCTTAAAAGAGAAGCTATTGGCGGCGCATCGTGGTGGTATCAAGCACGTCTTGATTCCAGAATCGAATGAGCGTGATTTGGAGGAGATTCCAGATAATGTCAAAGCAGGTCTCACGATTCAGCCGGTAGCGACTATCGACGAAGTGTTAAAAGTGGCTTTGGTAGCCATGCCGCAACCGCTGAAACCTGCTAAAGTCGCTATCGATGCGACTAAGTCAAAAAAGGCTTTAAGAAGCTAAGCTTAGTCTGACCCTAAGCCTGTACTTATTCACTAAAAAACCGCTCCATTTATTGGGGCGGTTTTTTTGGTTTTGACTTTATAAAAGCAAATCGTAGTGTCGTAAAGTAAGACAAAGATAAGAAAGTATCTAGATTTAATCCCCACCACTACCGCAGCTGCTACAACCGCTCCCACCATCCCCACTACCACTATCTCCACCACCACTGTCACTACTACCACACGTGGCGTCACCATCTTCAGTGATATCAATCTCAACATCTAAATCCAAATTATTGGCTTTCTCACCAATGACGGTCAAATACCAGTCTTGGTAACTTTGGCTTAGCTCTTGAATCAGTGCCCATAAGGTTAATGGTACTGCTAAACCATATAGACTCTGTCCAATCACGCTATCCACACCGAACAGCCTCGGCACGCGGCCATCAGGAGTAGCGGGATGGATACCATGCAGTTGACAGGCAGCCTGATAAGTATACATTTTTACGTTGCGTTGCCGATCAGTGAAGGCGTAATCAGGAATATGATGCAACGGTTTACCAAAAGCAGATTGGCAGTATTTTTGATAATTTCTAGTATCTAAGATAAACGCATGCCACAGCTCATCGACGTATTTAGAGGGCATACAAAGGGGCTTTTTGGGTTTGAGCGCATTTAATAAAAAGAAGTCTCGCAGACCCTCATTGACCATTGCGCGCTCAGAGACAGATAGGTTTAACTTTTTAAGACTCTGGCTTTGCCATAGCTCGGCCGGGAATGGGTTGGATAAGATAAAGTCGAGGCGTTGCTTATAGCCTTGTTTATGTTTCATTATCCAAATGGCTATAGCAGCTATCAACAATAGCAAAATGCCAATCACCACAATATTGCCTGCAAAAATAAAAATTAGAAAAATGGCCCCTAATAAATAGGGCATGAGCCGGCCTAAAGACAGCTTCCCTAAATTAGTAAATTGCTCAAGATTCGCAACACGCTGAAATATAAGCTGTGCTTGCGGGCCATCGGGGTTAGCGCTAATAGAATCATTTGAGTGACGGCTTAAACCAGATGATGGCTCTGGCATACTTGAGCGCTTGGGATAGGTAAAATCGACGGCCATTCACCGCTCCTTAGTTAGGGTCTGTTTAAACCTAGTGAATCTCTCTCTTTTTCTGTTAGTACCATACAATAATTTTTACTAGCTGCGTGAATTATAATTTTTATGCTACTCCCTACTTTAAACGTGCCTACTATAAACGTAAAAAAACCGAGCAATCAATGCTCGGCTTTCTAATTCGATTCAAACTTTAACTTTAAAAGCTAATATAGACCTATTTAATCTATCAACTTATTTAATAGTAACGGTCATATAGTAAGGTTTCGGCGTATTGCCTTCACGAGCTTGATTGCGTGGCTGTAGCACACGAATGGTATGCTCACCGGTCTTATCTAATGTCACCGTATCACTGCTCAGGTCTTGTGAATCAGCGCTATAGAGCATAGGGTATAAGTCTTCGCTACCTACTAACGTGGCGCTAACTTTTTGACCTTTTTTGGCATAGAACTGATACTCGCAATACTTGCTGCCTTTGATAGCACCAGCACGATTGACATTATAACTGCCCTTAGCCATACGTAATTCTTTGACGCCGCAATCAGCGTTGTAGTGTAGATCACCCGTTTGAGTGTCGGCTGAGGCTGTGGTTGCGCCCAACATCATCATACCTGTTAGGGCTATAGTAGAAACAGACAATTTCATCAAGTTGCGCATAGAATGATTCCTAATAAGTTAGTTAATAAGTTAATTATAATTTTCTTCAAGACCCGCCTAGTTTATTGTTCTGACTCTTTACGTGCTACCCATTTTCGTCATCTTCCAGTAAGCGATTGTTAGTAAATAGAAAGACGACTTGCAACTGCTGAATATTTTCTGAATGGAACCACCAAGTGTTACGCCTCCACTAAGCCACTCTCTATTTCAATTACTTCACTTATCAATGAATTACATATATTAACGCTTTGTTGCGCTTTTGATGAATAAACCTTAAGGGCATGTCGCTATACTAAAAACATAACGAAAATCGAGACCAGATAAGGTATCCGTTAAGATCTCAGTAACGGAACGCTCAACTAAATGCTGTTCCCTTATCTTTTTTTGTTTTGCTTAAGTTTGGTTATCTAATATATTTTAGGTCGCCTATCACTTTAAATTAATAAAGATTATTGGAGATAATAATGAAAAAATTACTAATGGCTACTTCTGTTTTATTCGCATCAGGCCTTGCCTTATCAGGCTGTCAGAGCACACAAGCTCAGTTAAAGATGGGTAATCCGCTCAATCAACCTGTTATGAAATCTGTGATAAATACTGTAGACGGTAGCAACCGTGAAGTCGGTCAATTGTTCCTACGTCCAGTGGATGAAGGCGTACAGGTTTACGGTAAGCTAATGGGCTTAAAGCCAGGCACTACGGTAGCGCTGCACATCCATGAGACAGGCAGCTGTGGCAATATGGCAAAAGCCGCCGGTGGTCACTTTAACCCTATGAACCAACCGCATGGTAACCCAGATGACACAGCTAGCCACGCTGGTGATTTACCTAACTTAACCGCTAATGAGCAAGGTATTGCCACGGTTAATTATGTGAAAAAAGGCATTTCAGCCACGATGGCGGGTGACACTAGTGTTTATCGTCGCGCCTTTGTCGTCCATGCCGGTGCTGATGATTATATGACTCAGCCTTCTGGTGGTTCAGGTGACCGTGTAGCTTGTGGTATCATCGAAAAGAAATAAGCTTACTGCCTTAGATATAGGCTTATTAGCAAGCATAAAAAAAGCCCCTAATTTGAATTTAGGGGCTTTTTTATTACTATAAGATAAGCTGCAAAATAAATAGTTTTAGCGCTAATATAAAAGTCTAGGTAGCGTTATTCTTCTATCCATTTGCCATTGCGCCAGTACACACCCCAACGGGTCGCTTTGCCGGTCTTAGCATTCTCAGAACCGATATACTGCTCTTTTTTCTTGCGTGACCAACGTAAAATAGTGGCATTACCGTCTGGATCTTCATCCGGTCCCTTAAACAGATACTGAAACTTCTCGTCCATTTTTTCTTTGATATCACGCAGCTCGGCCAGCTTAGGGGCACGAGTCTCACGGACTTTTGGAAACTTAGAAGCCGCTAGGAACAGACCGGCAGCCCCTTCGCGTAAGATGAAATGGTCCTCATGCTTTTGCGACTTCAACTCTGGCAAGTCGATAGGGTCCATACGCGGTGGCGCAGGTTCGCCAGTCTTTAACACCTTGCGAGTATTGTCACATTTATCACAAGCGAAGTAAGGGCCAAAGCGTCCTGTCTTGAGCGCCATCTGACCATCGCACTTATTACAGTCGATAGTCGGTGCGTCTGAGCCTGGCACTTCAAACTTACCTTCTTCCAGCACATAGCCATCACAGTCTGGGTTATTACCACAGATATGCAGTTTTAGGCCGCCATCAACGATGTAGCCATCCATTGCAGTATCACATTTCGGACAGCGTTTTTTCTCCATTAGGTCACGGACTTCTGCCACTTCATCGCTCTCGCCTTCATCAAGGTTGGCAAAGGCTTCGACGGGCATTAAGTTTTTGGTGCCTTTACAGCGCTCTTTCGGCGGTAAGTTATAGCCCGTGCAACCTAAGAATACGCCGGTTGAGCCAGTACGCAACTGCATCGGACGCTCGCATAAGTCGCAATGCACATCTGGCACATCGGTAGGGTCATTTGGACGCATACCATCTGCATCTTTGGCATGGTCAAGTTTGACCTTAAACTCGCCGTAGAAATTGTCTAGCACGTCTTTCCAATCTTGATCGCCGTCTGCCACGTGATCGAGCTTATCTTCTAAACCCGCAGTAAAAGCATAGTCCATCAAGTCTGGGAAACTTTCCGTCAGTCTATCAGTGACGATATCGCCCATTTTTTCGGCAAACAGACGCTTATTTTCTAGCTTGACGTAACCACGGTCTTGAATGGTCGAGATAATCGCTGCATAGGTCGAAGGACGGCCAATGCCTTTTTTCTCAAGCTCTTTAACTAGACTCGCTTCAGTAAAACGCGCTGGTGGCTTGGTGAAATGCTGACTGGGCTCGAGCTTATCTAGCGCTAGCTTCTCGCCCTCTTTAACGTCCGGTAATAAAGTATCATCATTCTTCGCCGGTGGCATGACCTTGGTATAACCTTCAAAGGTCATAGTACGGCCACGGGCTTTTAACTCAACATCACCCGCTTCAACGGTTAGCGTCACTGATAAATACTTCGCAGGTAGCATCTGACAAGCCACAAACTGACGCCAAATCAATTCATAAAGACGAATAGCATCGCGCTCTACGCCTTTAAGCTGAGTCGATTTTACGTCTACGTTTGAAGGACGAATCGCCTCATGCGCTTCTTGCGCGTTTTGTTTATTACCGTAAAAGTTGGGCTTTTCCGGCACGTATTTTGCGCCAAAGTTATCTTCAATATGGTTACGCACACGGGCTAAAGCATCGCCTGATAAAAACGTCGAGTCGGTACGCATATAAGTAATATGACCGGCTTCATAGAGACGCTGCGCAAGAATCATAGTCTTTTTAACAGAGAATCCTAAACGCGTACTGGCGGCTTGTTGCAAGGTCGACGTAATAAATGGTGCACTTGGGCGCGACTGCGTGGGCTTTTCTTCACGTGCTTTGACAATATAGTCATTCGACTTAAGCACTTCGAGGACTTTATCCGTCTGCTCTTTATTTACCAGTTTGAGCGTCTTGCCCGCTTGCTTCAGCGCTTCTAAGCGGATGTTTTGCGCGGCTTTATCATTCGTGCTATGGCTATCGGCATGGATCTGCCAGTATTCTTCAGGAATAAAGGCACGAATCTCACGCTCACGCTCAACCACGAGACGAGTCGCTACCGACTGTACGCGACCTGCTGACAGACCACGGGCAATCTTTTGCCACAATAATGGCGAGACCATAAAGCCGACAACTCTGTCTAAGAAACGACGTGCTTGTTGGGCATTGACTCTATCGATATCGAGCTTGCCAGGTTCTTTAAAGGCATTTTGAATAGCCGACTTGGTAATCTCGTTAAAGACGACGCGTTGATATTTGCTGTCATCACCGCCGATGACCTCACGTAGATGCCAGGCGATGGCTTCCCCTTCTCTATCCATATCCGTTGCGAGATAGATTTGGTCAGCGTCTTTGGCGAGCGCTTTTAGCTCTTTGATCACTTTAGTTTTATTCGGTAGGACTTCGTAGACCGCTTTCCAGCCGTGCTCAGGGTCGACACCCATGCGCCGGACTAACGCTTGCTGAGCTTTCTCTTCTTTAGATAAAGTCTCATCTTTCGCTGTGGTCTTGGCTTTATTGGCGCCACTCACTGGTAAGTCGCGGACATGGCCGATACTTGAGCGTACGATAAAGTCGTCGCCTAAATATTTATTAATTGTTTTTGCTTTGGCTGGTGACTCTACGATCACTAGGGCTTTGCCTTTGGCGCTACCGGTTGCGGGAGTTGCAGCTTTCTTTTTTATGGTTTTTGCCATGGAAGACGACACCGTGATGTTCAATTTATTGAAATGAAAGGTAGAATGGGTAATGACGTTACACTGCTTACACTTGGGCTGTCAACTGTAAAAATCAAGGGCATGCAGCTTAGCAGCCGTACAATAGAGGCTAACAGCAGCGCAAAATCAGGGACAAAATTTGCTAATAGCGAGCTTTAATAGCTCCCTAAATAGACCATAATGTAACCGCTTTGCCCTATAACCACAAGCCATTCAGGCTACACTTGTGCTCTTATTATTTCGACAATAGCTTATTTATTTTTGCCAAACTACAGGGGTTCTTAAGCCAAGGGATTTTTAAGCGCTTATATAAGGGGCTATAGTTTACCTAATTATAGGCGCAACCTGCTATCTATTCAGCCTATCCCTACTATTAATGAAACCAAACCAGTAGGAGGAAAAGCTATAGCAGTTAAGCTAAAGGGCAGTGTGATTAACGGGGTTTATTGGCCTGCTGTAATTGCTGTGCCCACTGCAGTAACTGTGCTTTGAGCACTAGCAAATCGGGCTCGACACTGTTACGACTATAAGTAGGGTTAGTAATAGGACGCACGTAAGCAATATCCTCCCAATAAAGGATGATACTGTTGGCTTGAGTGGTTAGTGCTTTGACAAAAGGCTCAATCGTGGCGGGTAAATCTAACGCTACTTTATCCAGACCATAATGCGGCTCAAGTGACGGACTGTTCTTGTCATCGCTCTTAGTCGTGGCAGGACGCCACTGACCCTCGATGACCTGATAGCGGGCGTGCGGCAGTTTAACGCCGTCTAAGACTACGCCATACTGGCCAATCATACCGCGACCAAACTCACCGTCTTTACCTGCCACCCAGTCTGGGCAAGCGACCAATTTAGGATTCAGCTCTATTTTGCGCGCCGTCATGCGCAAGGTATCGAGGCGCATGTCTATACCGCTAGGCTTTAGCGCCATCATGCTACCTAGGACAAACAGTATAATGGCAATGACTATCCATACGCCCATAGTAGTGCCTCGCAAAAAAAACGCTGATAATAACACGTGCTAGGGAAATTAGGCGACTTACCTAATAGAGATTTAGATAACAGCGAATCGGATAATAGAGAATTCGATAACCACAAATTTGCTAACAGAGACTCCTTCAATATCGCACTAGACTTTTAACAGCGACCTATTCTATTCATACCAATTTGAGGCTTGTTTCTTTTTAGGTGGTTTATCGCTCGTCTTTTTAGCCGTATCTCCGGCTGCTTTTTTATTAGGTAGGTGAGTTTTTGCCTTAGCTTTAGTAGCTGCTGACTTAATAGCGGTGTCATTCACTGCTGTATGCTGGGTAGACTCCCCTACTAATTTTGCTAAAGCTGGCGGCAGTACAGCATCTTTGAGCGTCTCTTCGTAATGACTGGCCACTTTAGGCATCAGCGCATCCAATATCGGCTGCCACTGTACTTGCACATCGCGGTAAGGTTTTTGGGTCTTATCAAACAACCCTAAGCCCTGCTCGGCCAATTGGGGATAGAAACTGCGCTCCGTCAGCCAAGCTAGCGGCTGCTGGCCGATATTTTCAAAGAAGTGTTTAAGGCGCTGACTGCTACTGCTTTGTGCTCGCACGCGATTGGCCAGTAGATATATCTCCACTTTGCCCTTACGAATACGTTTGATATCTTGGATAGATTTCAAAAAACGCTTGGTGCTATCGGCATCGTAAACTGAAGGCAGTACTGGGATTAGAATAGCTTGCGCTTCACTAATTAACGACTGGGCGCGCTCGGCGCTGACAGAACCGGGGGCATCAATAATTAGCCAGTCTTGCTTGCCCAATTGGCGGGCAACCTTTTTAGATAAATCGCCAATGTCTTCTTCTTCGCGCCAGTCCACTGCAATAATCGGTGCGGCAGTATCTGGACGACGTTTGAGCCAGCCTAGGCTCGATTTCTGCGGATCGGCATCCGCTAATGCCACGGTTTGGCCTTGATTGGCCAGTGCTGTCGCCAGCGTCACAGCGATAGAGGTCTTACCGCAGCCGCCTTTTTGATTGGCAATCAATACTGTTTTCATAACGTGACCCTCAAAGTCTTAACCCGTCCTAATTTATACGCAAAACTAATCGGCTTATTCTATTTATGCCAAGTTAAATTGCTTCTATTTATCCTATTTTTGTACTTTGTTATGGCTTAACGGTTTACTTAATTAAAATAACAAAAAACGCCGCTATTAGATATGGGCTACTGACGATTATCAAAAAATTTCTGCCAATCTTACGGTAGCGGTTTTAAATCAAACCCACGCTACCTTGTCTATAAATGGTTTAGTAAGGAGGAGTTTGTTGTAGCTAAAACCTAGTTTATAGTGGGAAACTGCTATACTAAAAGACAGATGACCGTCTCAGCATTGGAGTCTGCTATGCAACCTTTATTATCGCCATCCCCAATAGTTAAAACAGTAGTTAAATCAGGGTTAACCACCAGCTTAGCCGCCAGTGTTTTACTGCTAGGCGGCTGTGCCACGACCCCTAAAATCACCACCCAACAATGTCAGCAAGGCAATTGGCAAGACATCGGCGAAAGAGACGGCATGGTGGGCCGCTCAGGCGCCTACTTTGGTCAATATATTGCCGCCTGCCCTACAGTCACTGCCAGCAGTCCAGCTCGAACGGCTTGGGAAGCAGGACGCCAACAGGGGCTCAAAAGCTACTGTACCGAGCTGACCGCTTATAAATTGGGACGTGAAGGCTACGCTTGGCAGCCGGTATGCCCGCTAGAAGGCATTGAGAAGCTCGAAGAAGCCTACTCACAAGGGCAGTATTACTACCTGCGCCAACGTGATATGTCCATGCTCAGCTCGCCTTATCCTTGGGGCTACGGACGCTATGGTTATTCGCCTTTCGCCCCTTGGGGTCCACGTTGGTAATGCTTTTGGTCCAGATAGCCGGCTTCAGGTTTGAGTACCCGTTGCGGTTTTTGCGTGCGCTGACGACCTTTTAACCAAAGATAAGTCCCGGTTATAGACAGCAGCGCCACCGCTACGCCCACAATGACGAGTAATAACTGATATAACAAATGCCATAGCCCTTGGCCAAGATGCCCCATATGTAAGGTCGTAAGCCACTGATCGGCCTTATTGCCAAATGCGGCTTGATAGCCAAAGTTGACCTTCACTACTTCTCCTGTTTTCGCATCGACTGTCAGTGAGGACGCACCGCCATGGGTGCCCACATCTTTATTGGTCTGAAAGCGCAGTTGCCATTGCTGCTCCTCGCTTACCCAGCGCATGCCTAATAACTGTACAACCTCTACGCCATTCTCTACCGCTGCTTGCTCCGCCATCTCGCCTAAAGTCGCGATACTGTTGACCTTCGTTACCGCATAGCTCGAGTCCTGCTGCTGGCTTAATACGCCGGTGCCTACCCTCAGCTTTATAGACTCAGGATTCGTTGTTAGATCGCCCTTCTTGGCTTGCACGCCCTGTTGTTTAGCCGCTTGCTGCTGCCACGTCTCGTATCCCGTCAGCGCTTGCATAACCGGTTGATAAACTGTCGGTAAATTAAAGCTGACACTCGACCAAGCAATCACGAATAATAGCCCCCACAGCCATAATCCTGCGGCCTGATGCAAATCATAATTAAACTTGAAAAAATTGGTTTTGGTGCGGATTTTCCAAGCCGGCAACCAACGCTTCAAAATAGAAGCGCGTGGTTTTCCATTGCGCTTATTTTTCGTCTTTTTTACTTTGCGTGGTAGGGTTAAATAAAAACCCACAAAGCAATTCAAGGTCCAAATCAGCGCAACGATACCTAGAATTAACCGACCAATATCACCCAGTAATAAGTCACGATGTAACCAAAACACTTTCCACATGGTATTGCGCCATGCCCACTCGTCTTTGTTACGAGTCCCGATGATTTGACCATCATAAGGATTGACATAAACCTCCTGAAATTTATTTTTAGGAGGCTGTTTATTCTGTGGTTTTCCGGACGATTTACCCTTACCGCCGCGCCCTCTATCGACCATAAACACAGCCGCTTTACCACTCGTTAATACGGTCGGCATACTAGAAAAGGTCTGCTCGGGATAGCTGCTAATGACATTATCATGCAAAGTGGCAATTGGTAGCGTGGGGCTATCTTGCACCGCTACTGTAGCCAAACGTTGGTTAAACAGGTCATCTAACTCGTCATGAAAAGCCAATAGTGAACCGGTAATGCCGGCTAGTAATAAAAAAACGACGATGCCCAAGCTGGTATAACGGTGTAGCCAAAGGCAAGCACTGCGAATATTAACGGTCATTCAAAAGTCCACAGGTAAGTTAGGCAGTTACAAAAGTGCCAGACGATAAAAAAGGGGTAGAAAACACCCGCTTAGTAATGACAAACTAAAAGCAACTAACTAAAAGTAACCGACTAAAAAGCCAGCCCCCTATTTCTGCTAAATTATGGTAGCCCATCATATTCAATGAAGGCTAACCACAGCAAAAAAGGAGGCTGGCATAAGCTTGATAAATTAAGGCTACTGGCTTAGAACTAATAGCTTAAGGCTACTAGCCTCGAATTGATAGCTCAAGGTACTAGCCTAGAACTGATAGCTCAGAGTGATTAGCTTAGAACTGATAGCTTAAAGAGGCTTTAATATTACGACCCATATCAAAATCAGTAGAAGCATCAGCAGTAGCATTTAGGCGAGACGAGTGATTCGCATAAGTTTCATCAAACAGGTTATAGACGCCCACAGTGGCGGTTACCCCATCAAGCTGACGTGGTGCATAGTTCATATACACGTCATGCACATCATAGTTGGGCTTGGTATTGTTTTTATTATCGGTGATGGATGCCACGTAAGTACTGCGCCAACCTAGACCAATAATATCATTGGGCTCATAGTTCAAATTCAGCATATAGCGATCGCCTGAATCTGCACTACCACCGCTCACTGAAGGAATGCTATCGCCCGTTTTATCGCCTTCACTACGGGCACGCGAGTAGCTTAAGCCCATGCCAAAGTTACTGGTGCTATAGTTAGCCGCCAATTCAGCGCCTTTAATCTCATAGTCTTCGTCGCTGTTAATCATACCCTGACAGCTACCGCCTAACTCACCCGTAGCACAATCTAGACCAACGCGGCTGCCGCCTGCTCGGATAAACTGCTGGAAGTTTTCGATATTAGACTTAAAGAGTTTGGCACTTAATTGCAGCGAATCATCAGCTAAGGTCAAACCCTGCAACGTAGTGGCCACACCAACTTCAGAGTTATAGCCTTCTTCGGGTTTTATGTCCTTATTCACATAAATACCATCGCCATTACTATTGAAAATCGCCTGTCCTAAGTCCGGGCCATTAAACAATTGCGTATAGCTGGCAAAGACTTGCGTACGTGGTGCCACTTCATAGCTGGCGGCTAGAGCCCCTACTACGTTATCGTAAGTTTTGCCACCAGCGACAAACTCTGGCGACTCATAGCGATCATAACGAATCCCTGGCGTTAAGCTGAATTTACCCATCTGCCATTGGTCTTCTAAATATACCGAGGTATTTTTTGCGCTATCGCTGCCTAGCTGCTTACCATCTCGAGCCATAGCAGATTCTTTTTGATAATGCTCTGCGCCTGTAATCACTCTATGGCTGCCCACAGTACTTTCGATCACACTGGTGTTTTCGACTTTGGCACCCTTGGTTTTTACATTGGCTTGCCAGTCATAACCTGGAGATACTTCAGGGGCATTATCACGTAAAATTTCTGTTTCCGTCTGATAGACAGTCGCATCCACATCAATCAGCGCACTGGCTGGGTTGAAATTATAATCAACGCTATAAGTATCTCGGCTGACCTTTTGCGGGATTGGGTCATCTGTTAGCGCCGGAAAATCAGGACGGAATGGGAAAATACCATCTTTTTCAGTACGGCTAAAGTTGGCACCAATATGATGGTCATTGGCGATATGAACCCCGGCTTTCAGTAAGATATTTTCGCCTTTGCTGTCTTCAAAAAGCTCACGGCCGCTACCATCTTCGCCAGACTCTGCATTACGCTGACCATAATAAGCCAATAAGTCGACATTATCAGCAGGCGCACCATAGACAGTGGCAGACGTTAATAGCTCATCATTATTGCTGCCATAACTGGCCTTGAGCTTGGCGCCAATCTTTTGACCGGGTTTAAGTAAATCTACAGCATCCACAGTTTTAAAGGCCACGGCACCGCCTAACGCGTCATTACCTAACGTCACTGAGTTATTACCCACAGACACTTGGGTCTGTTTCAGTAGATCAGGATCTATAGTCACATCACCCATGTGATAAAACAGCGCGCCTTCTTGACGGGCCCCATCAATAGTCACTTTCAAGTTGGTATCGTCTAGCCCACGCACTCGAACGCGCTGATTAATGGTTGAAGTACCACCGACCGATACCCCAGGTACTACTTCCAAAAAGTCACTCAAATGCGCAGCTTGCTGAGCGGGCGTATAGTCTTGCGTAACCACCTCACCCTCTTGCACTGTCGGCTCAGCCGATGAATTCGCCGTTACGGTAATGGTTTGCATCGTGACATGCGGTTGCTCTGCTGCTGCTACAGATTGCGCCATTAAAGCAGCAGCAATACTTAGGCTTAAAATGGTTAGACCGCGGACAGTCTGACCAACACCTTGGTTCAAACCAGCTTGGTCATAATAGGCAATCGCTTTAGAGGTCATATCTACTCACTTTTTTCAGTCAGGCGGTAATGGTTACTGCAGTTATCAAAAGCCACCGCAGTTATTAAAAGATTGGTCAAAGGTAAATTAAGAAGTCAGTTAGATTTCATAAGACAATTAATGTTAATTATGAAAAATAATAGTAATGATAACAATTATCATTACTAAACGGGCAGCATAATAACCAACCGATTACTAAATAGCAATACTCTTATAAGACAATAAGTTCGCCTTCATATCATTTCTCCGCTGATATCTTGATTTAAGATAATTTTTTGACCATCCAACCGTTAAATTAATCTTAACCACTCATAAATTTTATTACGTTGATAAAACTATAAACCTAACATTATTAACACACTAACTAATCTAAAACTGGCCTCCCTTAAAAATCATTCAGGCTATAAATTTAGCTCAATAACTATCAAAAATAAAAAGTTACTCGGCTAATAAATAGCAAAATACATAAATTTCTCGCATTAATTACTTAATAAATAGAGAAAATAGATACCGTGAATATGTAAGTAAATAACCCACTCTATTAATCACTAAAACATTATATTTAACAAATAGATAGACTAAAAATTACTAAGAAAAATCCGTGTTAATAAGTAAAAAAGCGTGTATTTTTCAACGAATTTTCTCTAATTCTACGCAGCAAGATAAAAAAACGTTGCATTACCTTACTGTTTCCCTATACCCTAAGATAGTTGACCAATTAGTCAGGTTTTAAGCTGAAACGCTAAATAAAACCAGTAATAATTGAGCGGTTGCCCTACTGTCGCAAGCTGACAAATTTGTAAAAACGACATTTTTATAGCGCAACCAACATTACGGATAGCTGTACACAAAAAGGATTTTGTACTGCCGACATCCCTAGGCCGACACAGCAAATGTTATGCCTACTTAATGCCAGTGCCATACGATGCCAGCAGGATTATATTTTAGGAGAGAGCCAGAATGAGCCAGCCCCCGAGATTGCAGACTGACCTGCAACAACAAGACAAAGTAGAGATGCAAAGCGACCTACTCTACGGATTACATGACCGACCTGCCCCAGCAAAAGCCTTTTTAGGCGCCGTCCAACACGTGCTTGCCAGCTTCGTCGGTGTGATTACGCCCGCGCTAATTATTGGCGGCGTATTAGGACTTGGCGCAGAAATTCCCTATTTAATCAGTATGTCGCTCATGGTAGCGGGTGTGGCTACTTTTATTCAGACCCGCAAAGTCGGCCCTATTGGCTCTGGCCTCATGGCGCTACAAGGGACGAGTTTTGGTTTTTTGAGTGCGGTCTTAGCCGCAGGGATGGTGGTCAAGGTTAAAGGGGGTGGCCCAGATGAAATCTTGGCAGTTATCTTTGGCGTGACCTTCTTAGGCGCATTCATTGAGATATTCTTAAGCCGCTTTATTACTCGGTTAAAGTCTTTGATGAACCCTATTGTCACCGGTTGTGTGATTGTCACCATCGGCCTGTCATTGACCAAAGTCGGGCTGACCGATTTGGCGGGTGGCGTGAACGCTAAAGATTTCGGCAGTTTAGAGAACTTAATGCTCGGTGGCGGCGTCCTGTTTATCGTGGTCGCGATCAGTATTATTAATAATAAGGTGATTCGCTCTAGCGCTATCTTTATTGGCCTTATGATTGGCCTGATTGTCTCGGCACTGTTAGGGAAGATTGACTTCTCACAAGTGGGTCAAGCCAGCCTATTTACGATGCCTATTCCTTTCAAGTATGGCTTCGCCTTCGACTTTCAGGCGTTTATTCCTATCGCCTTTATGTATGTAATTACCAGTATCGAGACCGCAGGTGACTTGACCGCGACTTCCATGATTTCCCACGAGCCTATTAAAGGCCCAGTATACGAAAAGCGTATTCAAGGTGGGGTTTTGGGCGATGGTGTGAACTCAATGATTGCGGGTATCTTTAATACTTTCCCAGTGACGACTTATAGCCAAAACAATGGCGTGATTCAGATGACCGGTATCGCCAGTCGTTACGTTGGATTTTACGTGGCAGGGCTATTATTCTTAATGGGTATGTTCCCCATTATCGGCTCAATCTTTACCCAATTGCCTAAACCTGTCGTGGGCGGTGTGACCCTGTTGATGTTCGCTACCGTAGCGACTGCGGGTATTCGTATCCTATCTACCGTCAACTTCACCCATCGTAATATTCTCATCATTGCGACCTCTTTAGGTCTGGCTATGGGGATTGCCTTTGTACCTGACGTCTTGGCTCAAGCGCCGGTATTGGTTCAGAATGTCTTTGGTTCTGCTGTGACAATGGCCGGTATCGTCGCTATCTTACTCGATACCATCTTGCCTAAGAACTACGGCATCGAGTTTGATACGCCAGATCAGCATTTAGACGATGGCTTGTACGAGCAGACGTTGCATAAGCCACAAGCGCTGCGCAAGCCACAAGAAGTGCTGCAAGAGTCGTAACCGCTACTCTATACCACAACCACGTAAGATAAAGGGCACCAAGAAATTGGCTGCCCTTTTTACATCGGACTCATCGTAGGCGTCTTTATTCAATAGACCCACAATCTCTACCTCAAACTCTGCATAGCGCTGCGTGGTCGCCCAAATCAAAATCAGCAGCTGCAACGGGTCATCGATAGCAATCTTACCTTGCTCATACCAGCCCTGCATGACTGCGGCCTTGTCTAGCGCCCATTCCTTCATCGTGGACGCCATAAAGTCTTGCAAGTGCGGTGCCCCATTAATCACCTCTAGAGCAAACAATTTATGCCGCGTAGGGTGCGCAAAGGCTTGATGGAGCTTGGTTAAGACAAACTGCTCAATCACCACCTTAGGGTCGCTGTCTGCGGTCATAGAGACTAGCCCTTCGTTCCACTCTTCAATGATGGTGGTCAGAACCGCTCTATAAAGATTTTTCTTACTCTTAAAATAGTAGTGCACATTGGCCTTGGGTAAGCCGGCACGATCGGCCACCCCTTGCATGGTAGCGCCGCTATAGCCTTGACGCACAAATTCAGCCTCTGCCGCTGCTAATATAAGCTCTTGGTTCTGTTCACGAATCTCTTGTTGTGATCGATGTTGCGCGGGTAAATTTGCGGTCATAATGGCCATCACTTGGGGAGGATATACCTCAAAAATTGAGTATTAGTTATTAGGACGTGTTTGATTCTGCAGATATTAAGGCTGCTGATAGGATCGAAAAATTGGCAAGGTTAAAATAAAGGCAGGCAGATTATAACGCAGTCACCCCTCCTACCTCTACGCTAACACCGCAAACTACTATAGAAACTCTACACTTCTAATGCGACATTTCTAGCGCGACCCTTCTGTCTCACCTTGATAGGGCAACTTCATAGGACATCTCTCAGTATATCTTAAGAACCTGTCCAAGTAGTCAGGTTTTTTTAAGAGATGTTTTTTTATTGATAATCCTCTGTTTTTTTATGATTTAGTGGCGCAAAATGAATAAATATGAAAATAATAAAGATAATAGTTGACCAAATGGTCAGGTTTTAGCAGAATAGGCACACAGAGAATTTATCTGCGTCTGTTTTTCATAAATTGATCACAGCGTTACTATTTGTTTGATAGTGCGCCACATTATGCACACCATTGTTCGCACAGCTGTTTTATAAAGGATTTACCGTGACTATGACCCTAACTGAATTTAATCAACTCTCCCTCGACTCTGCTACCGAGCAGCTATTGTCTTGCTGTACTAGCGAGCGCTGGGCAAATTTAGTTAGCGAGCAAGCGCCTTTTGCGTCATTGGAAAACCTGCTAACCACTAGCGATAGTGTGTGGGCGCAGATGCTCGAGGCTGATTATCTGCAAGCCTTTGAAGGTCATCCGCAAATTGGTGATGTCTCTACTCTAAAAGAGAAGTATCGCCATACCGAAGGCAGCGCCGCTCACGAACAGTCGGGTGCTAATGCAGCTGATGATGCGACCTTAGAGGCACTGGCCAAAGGCAACCAAGATTATTTAGCCAAATTTGGCTTTATCTTTATCGTCTTTGCTACCGGCAAGTCGGCACAACAGATGTTGGATTTACTCAATGCGCGTCTGCCCAATAGCCGCGAAGAAGAACTGGTCAACGCTGCTGCTGAGCAAAACAAAATCACCCGTTTGCGTATTAGCAAACTGATTGACGCGGCTTAGACATTCAATATCAGCTATATCTTTGTATAACTTTATACAACCCTATATGACCCCTATGAAAGGAAGCATTATGTCCGCCACCTTATCTTCACACATCTTAGACACCCATCTGGGCAAGCCTGCGGCTGATATCGCCGTGACCCTACACCGTGTTGATGCCGCTGCTACTCCGCAGTTACTAGCGCATGGCACCACCAATGCTGATGGCCGCGTCACCCCTGACAGCTGGGACTTTAGCCAAGCGACCGCCGGTCAGTCGCAACAGCTAGATGCTGGCCGCTATACCCTAACTTTTGATACCCAAGCGTATTTTGATGCCCAAGGCCTCACGGCTTTTTATCCGCAAGTTATTATCGATTTCGTCGTAAGTGATGCTAGCCATTATCACGTGCCCTTATTGTTAAGCGCACACGGCTACAGCACCTATCGCGGCTCGTAAGAGCGCAATTGGTTAATAAATACACTAAGTACATTACAAGGATAGCCGCGGCATGGGTGCATATTTACTAGATTGGTTTCAATTATTTTTCAGATGGTTCCACGTCATTGCCGGCGTAGCTTGGATTGGTGCCTCTTTTTACTTTGTTTGGTTGGACTTGAGCTTACAGAAGCCACCCGACTGGAAACAGAAAAAAGGCATTTCAGGCGACCTATGGGCGGTCCACGGGGGTGGTTTTTACGAGATTGCCAAGTATAAGCTCGAGCCTGAAGAGATGCCGACGACGCTGCATTGGTTTAAATGGGAGGCCTATACCACTTGGCTAACCGGTATGGCGATGATGTCTTTCGTCTACTATTTCAATGCCAGTGCTTACTTGATTGATCCTAGCAAGGTAGCCTTTAGCTCTAGCACGGTAGCGGTCGCCACCAGCTTATTATTCCTGTTCGGCAACTACTTTATCTACGAAGCTATTGTGCGTAGCCGTCTGGGTAAAAACGCTTTTATTTTTAGCGTATTAATCTTTATCTTAATGGTAGTAGACACTTGGCTGGCATACCAGTTATTCAGTGATCGTGCCTCGTATATCCATGTCGGTGCTATCCTCGGTACTATCATGGCCGGTAACGTATTCTTCGGTATCATGCCCGCCCAGCGCGCCTTGGTAGACTGTGTGCGTAAAGGAGTCAAGCCGGGCAAAGAAGTGGCTGAATTGGCATTAATGGCCAAAAACCGCTCGCTCATGAACAACTACTTTACCTTGCCATTGATCTTTATCATGATCAGCAACCACTATCCTATGACCTACTCGCATGAGCACGGTTGGTTAGTATTGGTGTTCATCGGTATTATCACGGCGACCGTACGCCACTACTTTAACCTGAAGCATCGCGGCTTTACCAAGCCTCGTTACTTAGTCATTCCAGCTATCTTGACGTTACTATTGATTATTTGGATGCGCCCAGAGCCTATCAAAGAAGCCCCTGTGTCTATGTTGGATACGCCAGTAGCGGCGCAAACCGATACTGCACCAACTACACCACCAGCGGCCACTACTGAAGCTACAGCGACGGATAGTTCAGCGACTTCAGCAGGTGCGGTGGCAACAGCCGGAGCAGCAACTGCAGCCGCTACCCCTGTTAGCGCCTCAGGTGATGATGAAGTTATGGAAGTCGTGCATACCCGTTGCTCAGTTTGCCATGCTGAAAAACCGACCCAAGCTGGCTTTAACGCACCGCCTTTAGGCATTATCTTGAACTCTCCTGCAGATTTGGCCACCCATAAAGCTAAGGTGCTCACGGCAGTACAAAGCAAATATATGCCGCTCGGTAACTTGACCAACATCACTGAAGAAGAGCGCTCGCAACTGCTATCTTACGTTTCTGGTTTATAGACTGACACAGTAAGCCTGTTCACAATAAGATGCACAGTAGACTTGTAGAAAACTTAGCTTAAGCATTTGATAGCGTTATCGTATAAGTCGCAATACCACTAGAAAATAGTCAAGGTTGCGGCTTATTTTATGAGCTAGTATTTAGTATTGCCCTTTATTAATGGTCAAGTTTGAGACAGGATTATTGATAAATGCTATGAGCTCGTAGCGCCTTAACTGAACGCCCGCAATACTTTACCTGTTGTTGCTTTACCCCTTTAGCGTTACATGGTTTTATAGGATGATTGCTATTACCTTAAGACCCTCTTAATAAATTTAGACCCATTATAAGGACCGCCATAATGCCCGATCAAAAATTTAAACATATCAACAGCACCTTTGATCCTGCTAGCTATCCGCGTGACCTTAAAGGCTACGGCGGCAACCCACCTAAGGCTAAATGGCCCGGTGGCGCTAAGATTGCGGTACAGTTTGTTTTGAATATTGAAGAAGGCGCTGAAAATAGTGTCATCCATGGCGATGGTCATTCTGAGCGTTTTTTATCTGATATTTTAGGCACGCCCGAGTTTAATAATCGTCACCAATCGATCGAGTCTGCCTTTGAGTATGGCAGTCGTGTGGGCGTTTGGCGTGTGCTGGATGTGTTTAAAGAATATGGTCTACCGCTTACGACTTTTACTTGTGCTGCTGCCGCGGAAAGAACGCCGCATATCATCGATCGCGTGCTAGAAGACGGCCACGAAATTGCCAGTCATGGTCTACGTTGGATTACTTATCAAGACATGTACCGTGAGACGGAGCGTGAGCATATTCGCCGTGCTACTGAAATTTTTGAGGCGATGTTAGGCAAACAACCTAAAGGCTGGTATACCGGTCGCGATAGCCCGAATACCCGTGAGTTGGTCGTCGAGCAAGGTGGCTATACTTATGACTCAGACTCTTATGGCGATGAGCTACCGTACTGGTTGAACGTAAAGACTTTTCAGTCAGACAGTAACGGCGAGCAAATTGTGCGTAAGCCGCATTTGGTCATTCCTTATTCTTTAGAAACTAATGACATGCGCTTTGCCTCTAGCCCTGGCTTTACCCATGCTGAGCCTTTTTATCAGTATCTTAAAGACAGCTTTGACACCCTTTACGAAGAAGGGGCCACTACCCCAAAAATGCTATCTATCGGCTTGCATTGCCGCATGATTGGTCGCGCTGGTCGTATCAAAGCCTTGAAGCAATTCTTACAATATATCAGTGAAAAGCCTGATGTCTGGGTATGTCGTCGTGATGAGATTGCTCGTCATTGGTACGAGAACCACCCTGCTACCGAAAACAATACGGCCAACTGGCTATAAGACTGCAAAACCGTTAACTTTTTGCGCCGTATTCTGTAAACCGCTTTAGCCCCTCTCAACCGACGTTGATATTAATAGGCAAACCTTGTCACTTTACGTGGCTTGGGAGGGGTCTGTACGTCCAATAGTGCCCGTGATGCTACGCGCTCTCGGTCTATTGCAACCCCCTACTGGATGAGACATTGAGGTCTTTTTCAGTACTTTTCTCCATAATACTAACTTAACAAATAAGGAAATTGTATGAGCCATTCAGCTGGACAACCAGGTCAAGTCATTCTACCGGACAACCTTCCTGAGACTCTGCCAGAATTTGTGAAAAAAACTAACGTTGCCGATAGCCGTCTTGGTGCCAAAGCGCTATTTTCTACTGATGACTTCTTTGCGCCAAAAGATCGCCTATTAAAGCCTGAACTGCCCGTCTTCATCGTTGCTGAATTCGACGACAATGGTAAATGGATGGACGGTTGGGAAACGCGTCGTAAGCGTCATCTAGGCTATGACTATACTGTCATTCAATTGGCACGCCCTACCAAAATTAAAGGTATCGATATTGATACCAGTCACTTTACGGGCAACTACCCGCCCTCTGCTAGCATCGATGCCCTATATGCGCCAGAGCTGATGCAAAAGAGTGATGCTGAACTGGGTAGCGTGAGCCAGGAAGAGTGGGATAAGCAAGCTTGGCAGCCATTAGTAGGCATGACGCCACTACAAGGTAACTCACACGAATTTGTGGAAACTGATGGCGAGCAAACCGTGACTCACGTGCGCCTAAACATCTATCCAGATGGTGGTGTCGCTCGTTTACGCGTCTATGGTGATATCCAATTAGACAGCAGCAATGCTGGTGATGAGACTATCGACTTAGTCGGTGCCCTAAACGGTGGCCGTGCTATCGCTTCAAACGACGCGCATTTCGGTGGCGTAGAAAACTTATTGCTACCAACCAAAGCGCCAAATATGGGTGAAGGTTGGGAGACTCGTCGTCGCCGTGAGCCTGGTAACGACTGGTGTATTATTGCACTAGGTCAGCCTGGTATCGTTGAGTCTATCGAAATTGATACAGCTTACTTTAAAGGTAACTTCCCAGACCAAGTGTCTATCCAAGCTGTCTATGCACCAGAGACGCCTGAAGCGACGCTAATCACGCAAAGTATGTTCTGGGATACTATGCTAGAGCCACAAGCGGTCACAGCGCATAACGTGCATACTTTTGACAATCTAGTGAGCGACAAACCAATTACCCACATTCGCGTCAATATCTTCCCAGATGGTGGTATTAGCCGTGTGCGTGTCTATGGTAAAGTAGCTAAATAAGCTTTAGTTTAACGACTTTAGCGAATCGCTATATCAATACAGCTAGATAAAGAGCGACTCCACCAGTCGCTCTTTCCAGATTTATACCGTACCTTTTTTAGCCTTCTAAAATAGATAGCTATAGACCCCTTATGTAATGACTGAGGGAGATTGAAGGTAAGGTTCCTATTAAGGATAAACAATGAGTATTATTCTAAAGCCGCAGCCATTAACCAAAGAGAATTTTGCTCCTTTTGGTACGGTGATTGAGCCCTATGATGAGGCCCAACAGACCGATAAAAATTGCTACGTGATTAATAATGGCTATGCTACGCGCCATCATGCTATTGCCACGGCTGCCCTTGACGGTGGTGAAGTCGGTATGAGCATCTTTATGGCCAAGCCGCGTACCTTCCCTATCTCTTTATGCATTATGGAATACCATCCGCTAGGCGCACAGGCCTTCTTTTCGATGGCCGGTGAAGACTACATCATCGTGGTCGCGCCCAAAGGTGAAGCGCCTAAATCTGCCGATGATTTAACCGTGTTTTATGCCAAGTCTACCCAAGGTATTCAGTATGACGCCGGCGTTTGGCATCACCCTTTAATGGCGCTGAATTCTGAAAGCCCGTTTTTAGTAGTTGACCGTGTCAATGGCGAAGGCAATAACTGTATCGAGCTAGATATCACCGATTGGCAAGTATTGATCGAACTGGATTCGTAATAGCCTTGACCCTGTTAGCCTAAATCATCTACCCTATAGACCTTATTGTTATTTGATTTTATGACTTAAAAGACCGCGGTTTTATTCCTTGTGAATGAAGCCGCGTTTTAACGTTTGCTAGAGCCTATTGCCTTAAATGAGATATGACCGATGACGCAACCCACTGCTACCAATGCTGCAATGACCGCTAACCCGAAAAGCTGGATCGGTACTGTACAGATTATTACCGCGGCCGTCTGTTGGGGCACCCTGGGTATCTTCTCGACTTTTTTATACGAGTCTGGCTTTAATGGGCTGCAGATTGCCATCTTACGTATTGTGACCGCGGCTGTATTAATACTGGTCATGTTGCCTAAGTTATGGCCGCAACTGGTTAAGCTCCCCGCTGGGCAATGGCTAGGCCTCGGTCTGCAGTCTTTGATTGGCGTGCTCGGCATGACGGTGTGCTATGTCTTTGCGGTGATTTACGTGGGCGCTGGCACTGCGGTGGCATTACTCTATACTGCACCTGTATTTAGCCTCGTATTTTCTCATTTTTTACTCAAAGAACATATTACTAAGCAGTCTGCCCTACTGGCTTTATTGGCCGTCATTGGGGTGGGACTCACGACAGCAGGCTCTAGCAACTCCGCTAATTTTGGTATTGTATTAGGTCTGCTCTCTGGGGTTTGTTATTCGCTCTATGGGGTATTGGGCAAGCGCGCCATGCACTATTCTCATGCGGCGCCACTGGTCTTTTTTACTTCTATCATCTCTAGTGCCGTGGTACTACTATTCGTGCCAGCAACTTATGAAACTTATGCCAAACTAATTCAGCTGCCGACCATTACTTGGTGGTATGCGTTGGGATTATCCTTAGTCGGGACGGTCGCGCCCTTCTTACTTTATATGAAAGCTTTAGAAAAGCTGCCGGCCACTCGCGCATCAGTCTTTACTATTTTTGAACCTTTAACCGCCCTATTCTTAGCTATGCTATTGCTGCAGCAAGCTTTAGCCCCTATCCAGTATCTTGGCGTTGTGTTAATCCTCCTAGCCGCTCTACTCAATGCCTTATTAAATTCAACGACCACTCGCGTACCCAGATGGCTGTCGCGACGTCGCCGTGCCTAATGGGTCATCTCTATTATTAAGCAAAGTACTTAGCCTCTGCTTACATTATTAAGCATCGCTAACCTTACAGATTTCCTACTGGAATTTATGGACGCTAGAGTGTTTATTTTCTAATTAATAACATTCATTTAAAATGAATCTTATGATATTATTTGCCTGTAATATTGTTTCTCTTGCCCTGCTTGGAGAATAGTGCGGCACTGGTTGGGCGTTACTCTTCATGAAGCGTCCACTAGCGCCCTATTGCATCGCTACCTAAAGCGCTCTTTTTTTCATCCTGATACACCGTATTGGTGTTCATTAAAAATAAAAGGCAGCATTAGGTTTTTAAACATTCATTTTAAATGTATCTTTTAGATACTCCCCTTTCTAGCTATAGGAGCAGAATATGGGTGACTATAAAAAACATTGGTTCGGCCTAGCCGCCGTCCTTATTATCACCTTTATATTTTTGGGGTGGGGCGGGGTCGAAATATATCGTACCGCTCCCCCAATCCCCGACCAGTATGTGGACAGCAGTGGTCAGGTTATCCTAACCAAAGACGATATTTTAGATGGCCAATCTGCTTGGCAAACTACCGGTGGCCAGCAGCTCGGCTCAGTACTCGGTCATGGCGCTTATCAAGCCCCGGATTGGACGGCCGATTGGCTGCATCGTGAGCTGGTCGCTTGGCTTAATATCAGCGCGCAAAACACGTATGGTGCAGACTTCGACTCTCTAGACGTGGGTCAGCAAGCCTCGCTACAAGCGCAGCTCAAAGATGAGTATCGCAAAAGTGCGGTGGATGAAAATGGCACCGTAGTGCTGTCAGATACCCGTATCGCAGCGATGAATGAGATCGCCCCCTACTACATCAATTTATATGGCAATGATCCCTCATTACAGAAATCGCGTGAAAGCTTTGCGATGAAAAATAATACTTTGCCTGATATCACCGCCAGAGAAAAGTTAACGAATTTCTTTTTCTGGACCACCTGGATGGCCTCTGCTGAACGCCCAGGTACTACGGCTACTTATACCAATAACTGGCCGCACGAACCCTTAATCGATAACGTCCCCACTACTGAAAATATCATTTGGTCTATCGCTAGCGTGGTGTTCTTAATCGCGGGAGTGGGCTTTTTAGTTTGGGGTTGGGCTTTCCTACGCCGTGAAGAGGATATTAAAACCATCACTCCCGATGCTGATCCACTAACGAGAATAGCCTTAACCCCTTCACAAAAAGCGCTCGCCAAGTATGGCTTCTTAGTGATGTCACTATTTGTAGTGCAGGTCTTTTTAGGGGGCTTTGTCGCTCACTACACGGTTGAAGGCCAAAACTTCTATGGCATCCCTGTCGCAGATTACTTCCCTTATGCGCTGGTGCGGACTTGGCATATTCAAGCGGCATTGTTTTGGATTGCCACAGCCTTTTTGATGGCAGGGCTATTCTTAACCCCTATTATCAATGGTGGCAAAGATCCTAAGTATCAAAAGCTTGGCGTCGACATTCTTTGGGTCGCCTTAATTATCGTGGTCATCGGCTCTTTCGCCGGTCAATACTTTGCGCTAGCCCACATCATGCCTGCAGAATTTAACTTCTGGTTTGGTCATCAAGGCTATGAATTCGTAGACTTAGGCCGTTTTTGGCAGATTCTAAAATGGGTCGGTATCTTATTCTGGTTGGTGTTAATGGCCCGCGGTTGGGTCAATGGCTTTAAAGCGCATGGCGATAAAAACCTACTAGCCATCTTTGTTGCTTCAGTGATTTGTGTGGGTTTATTCTACGGTACTGGTCTGTTTTATGGCGAGCGTACCCACCTCACTATTATGGAATACTGGCGCTGGTGGGTCGTACACTTATGGGTAGAAGGCTTCTTTGAAGTATTCGCAACCGTTTCTTTAGCCTTCATCTTCTTTAACTTAGGCTTGGTCAGTAAACGTATTGCAACGGCGTCTTCTATCGCCTCAGCGGCGCTCTTCCTACTCGGCGGCGTTCCTGGTACTTTTCACCACTTATATTTCTCAGGCACCACCACGCCAATTATGGCTATCGGGGCGTCATTCAGCGCCTTAGAAGTTGTACCACTTGTGGTCTTAGGCTACGAAGGCTACGAGCACTGGGCAATGCAGCGTCAAGCTACCTGGATGGAAAAACTCAAGTGGCCCATCATGTGTTTTGTCGCTGTAGCTTTTTGGAACATGCTCGGCGCCGGGGTGTTTGGCTTTATGATTAACCCTCCGGTTTCACTATTTTATTTGCAAGGGCTCAACACTACGGCGGTTCACGCTCATGCTGCCCTGTTTGGGGTATATGGCTTCCTAGCGATTGGCTTCGTCATGCTGGTGCTGCGCTATATCCGTCCCGATTACGTGTTTAATGACAAGCTTATGAAAACTGGTTTTTGGGCATTAAACTTAGGGTTGGTATTAATGATTGCCACCAGTTTACTGCCTATCGGTATTTATCAGGCCCACGCCTCAATTACCGAAGGGCTATGGTTAGCGCGTAGCGAAGACTTTATGCAGCAGGACTTTTTGCAAACGCTACGTTGGGTCCGTACCATTGGTGACGTCGTGCTTATCATTGGGGCTATCTGTATGGCACTACAGATGTTGAAATTGGTATTTGCTAAACCGTCTCATGCCAATTATCAACCTAGCAAAAAATAGGCTAGCCCCTCTTTAGGACAACAAACGTCTTTAGAAAAACAAAGGACTTTAGCGCAATGAAAGCTCTGCTCCGGCAGGGCTTTTTTATTTAGGCTTGGTTTATTGTTGAGCGCTTCATCCTCTTTTTCTAACCCTACTTTAATAAAATCCTTGTAGATTTGGTACTAGTGTACTAGAATACTGAAACAAATTACTCCAACTCATTTTTTTTAGCCACACTCGCATTTACTAAGCCTCCTCTATGACTACTGATACTTACCAAAGCTTAATTACGCATCTGGCGCAATGTAACGACGTTACTGCAATAGAAGCCTTATTAACCGCCTTATTAACGGATAAAGAGCAACAGGATATTGCCAATCGTATTCGCATCTTTGACCTGTTAGAAAAGGGCGTCACGCAACGTGAGATTGCCGAGCAACTTGGTGTGGGTATTGCCACCGTCTCTCGAGGGGCGAAAGCTAGACAACAACACGATGTTAGCGCCTTGTTAGCCACCCATCGTCGCGGCCGTTAATACCGCCCGACATTGACCAACCGCCTTATTCTCTGACGCTTACATTGATAAATTTTAATAAAATTTTGGACCCTGTTATGACTGCTATTTCTCAGCAAACGCCCCTCACTACTAAACCGAATCCTATTGCTATTCCGAGTAAACCACAGCGCATCAAGCTGACGCAAGATATCGATTTTTTTGCCCTATTTAAACGTATCGAAGCCGCCTTTGATACTTGTTACATGCTCGAATCATTAGGCGAAGAAAGCCATATCTCCCGCCACCATGCGATTGGTTTTGCACCAGTTATGACCATTACCGCGATCAATCGTAATACCTTAGCGATTACGCAAAATAATGCCGATGGGACAGCCGGTGAGACAAAGCAATACGGTACGGACAACCCTTATCAATTGCTGCGTGATATTACTCCACAGCACGTCATTGCGCGCAATCAAACTGGTGGCCTTGTTGGCTATCTAGGCTATGACAGTGTCAATTTCTTTGAGCCAAGCTTAGAGGCCAAAGCTAGCGAAGACTTCGAACCGTTTAAATTTGGCGTGTATTTAGATGGGTTAACCTTAGATAAAATGACCGGCGAAATCTTCTATTTCTACTACCCTACCGAGACTCAAGGTAACCGTGTTGAGGAAATTAAAGCTCTGCTCAATGCGCCAATCCCGACTTACGAAGCGCCGTATGTAGAATTTTTGGGTGATGGCATGAGTCGTGAAGACCATGAAGCGGCAGTTATGCAGGTAAAAGAAGACATTATCGCTGGGCGTATCTTTCAGTGTGAAGTCGGCTTTAAGTCACGCTATTGCATCAAAGGCGACCACATGCCAATTTATGAGAAACTGCGCGAGGTCAACCCTTCCCCGCATATGTACTTTATGAAGTTTGGTCAGCAGCGCATTATCGGCGCGTCTCCTGAGCTATTATTCCGCCTTCGCCAAGGCGAAATGGAGACTTATCCATTAGCGGGTACCGCCAGACGTGGAGTGGATGAGACTGAGGACCGCAAACTAGCGCGTGCCCTACTTAATGATGCTAAGGAAATTGCTGAGCATAATATGCTGGTCGACTTACATCGTAATGATATCGGCCGCGTCGCGCGTTTTGGTACGGTCAAAGTGCGTAGCCTGATGGACATTAAGCGTTATTCTCACGTGCAGCATATCTCCTCGGAAATCGTTGGTATCCTGCATCCTGACCACGATATGTTTAGTGCGCTTGCCAGTAACTTTCCCGCCGGCACGCTCTCCGGCGCGCCTAAAATCGAAGCAATTAAGATTATCAATGAATTAGAGCCGGATGGTCGCGGCGCTTATGGTGGGGCGCTAGGCTCATTTAACTTTAATGGCGACTGTATCTTTGCTATCCCGATTCGTACCCTATTTATCAATGGTGAATCCGCTTATGCACAAACTTGTGGCGGCAATGTCTATGACTCTAATCCTGCCGATGAGTACTTAGAGATTCAACGCAAACTGTCGGCTATGAAAGTGGTACTGGATAGCTTTATGACGGACTGAATGACGGACGCTTAGACTTACTTATGCTCTTAGGCAAGTGCTTTAGCCTATCAATAACCTATATTTTAATAACAAATAAGCCAATATTTAGAAGGCAAGACCATGAAAGTATTAATTATCGACAACTATGACTCATTTACCTTTAATCTCTACCAATATGTAGGCGAGATTTTACAGACAATAAGTGGCTCTGAGAGTGCCGATGTGATCGTCAAACGCAATGACGAAATTAGCTTGGCTGATGTGCAGGCCATGAATCTAGACCGCATTATCATCTCTCCCGGCCCCGGTTCCCCTGATGATCCCGCTTATTTTGGCGTCTGTGCGGAAGTGATTGAGACTATGGGCAAGACCGTTCCCTTACTAGGCGTCTGTCTAGGGATGCAAGGAATTGCGCATGTGTTTGGCGGCAAAGTTATCCGTGCTGGTGTGCCCATGCATGGCAAGACTTCGCCGATTCGTCATGATAATCAAGGGGTCTATCATGGCTTGCCGCAAGATGTCGACATTATGCGCTACCACTCATTGATGGTTCAGGCGGACGATTTACCCGATTGCCTAACGGTGACAGCTGCAGTGACCAGTGAAGATCAAGCTGAGCTTGGTTTGAACGAATTGATGGCTAAGGGCGAGGAAATTATGGGACTGCGCCATAAAGACTACCCTATCCAAGGGGTGCAATTTCACCCTGAGTCTTTTGCTACTGAAGGGGCTAAGCGTTTACTGAGTAACTTTCTATTGCAAGCCTAGCCCTTAGCTAGCTCATACTCTAAGAGTTCTATTTATGATTAAAACGCTTAAAATCATGCGAAATTTTAGGCATATATCTAAAGAACAAAAAATCTGGCTAATCCTTTTTTGGCTATTCACCCTACCTATAATCAGTTTGCCACTATTAGAGTGGCAAGGCTCTGATATTCCTTCGAAGTCTGATTTACAATATAGCGTAGGTATGTTGGACTACTCTAAGACTCGAGAGGGCGATGTCACGCTAGCGTTAAGGACTCTTGATAGGTTGAGTGAAATCACTTACTACGGTTGCAGCCACTCAACAGGTGCAGAGTCTAGCTGCATAAGAATGGAGAAAATTGAGCCTTATATCGGCAAGACCGCCAAAATTGGCTGGTATTCGTTACAGGATGGTTGGGTCTATAAAAACAATGCTAGGCAGGCCTTATCTTTAGAAGTCGAGGACCAACAGCTTCTGACTTATGAGGAAGAAAAGCATCAAGCCACTAAACAAAATAAGGTAGGAGTAATATTCTTTATTGTGTCTCTATTGTTCTTTACTTTTATGTTTGAAAAACTGATTTATCCTCCTGACTGATACTTTTTAATTGAATAAGCAGCCCTATCACTAATTAAGGTAAGCACAGCCTTTCTCATGGCCGTTATCACAGGCTTTAGCGTACCACTCTAAAGCCTTAGCCTTATCTTCGCGCACCCCTTTGCCGTGTTCATACATTACGCCAAGATTATATTGCGCTTGTACATAGTCTTGTTCGGCAGCTTTTCGATACCACTTAATAGCTTTATTCATGTCTTTGGCTACCCCTGTGCCATGCTCAAACATAAAGCCCAAGTCATTTTGCGCATCCGCCAATCCCTGCTCGGCAGCCTTGGTATACCATAGCACCGCCATAGCATCATTTTCGGCGATACCCTCACCGTTGTCATACATTAATGCCAGATTATATTGCGCTTCGGGTTGGCCTTGTTTGGCAGCTTTTAAATACCAAGCCATCGCTTTGCTGTAACTTTGGCGCACGCCAGTACCTGAATAATAGAGCCATCCTAAGCGAAATTGGCTGATAGCGTTGCCTTGAACAGCGGCTCGCTGATACCATTCGGCCGCTTGCACTGCATCTTGCTGAACTCCCAAAATGCCATGCTCATAAAGGTGACCCAGTTTATTTTGTGCAGCAGAGCTACCTTTGGCAGCGGCTTTTCGATACCACTCAACCGCTTTATCTAAATCTTGCTCAATCTCATTACCTTGATCATACATCACATCCAGTTCATATTGCGCCGCTGCATTCCCTTGCCTTGCCAATTGTTTGGTAGTCGCTATATCCGTCGCTAATGCTGATACTGAGCCACCGAGCAATAAGGATAAAGTAAGGACTTTAAGAAGAGGGAGTCGCAATATTTGAAATATCATCTTGTTTTCCATAACAATAGCAGGTCTTTCTTAACAGCTTTCTCGCTTAGTTTAGAATACTTTAGACCATTCCACTAGCCTAGTCAGTGTAAGAATATAAACGATGACTGCTGAATAAGTTGAATCTCAGGCAATTAATTAAAGATTAGTAAAATACCTTAGCGACGCAGCATACCCTTGTCTTCAATAAATTCAATGACATCGTCAAGACCATCACCCGATTTCATATTACTAAAGACAAACGGCTTATCGCCACGCATCATCTTGGCATCGCGATCCATCACCTCAAGCGATGCGCCTACCAGTGGCGCCAGGTCGGTCTTATTAATAATGAGCAAATCAGATTTAGTGATACCAGGGCCACCTTTACGTGGGATTTTATCCCCTGCTGAGACGTCAATGACGTACAAGGTTAAATCAGACAGCTCAGGGCTAAAAGTCGCTGCTAAGTTATCACCGCCGGACTCAATAATTATCAGTTCTAATCCTGAAAATTTGGCGTTCAGTTCATCGATAGCGGTCAGGTTAATTGAGGCATCTTCACGAATGGCGGTATGTGGGCAACCGCCCGTCTCCACCCCAACGATACGTTCAGCTGGCATAGCGTCGTTACGCGTTAAGAACTCTGAATCCTCACGGGTATAGATATCATTGGTGACGACTGCCATGTTATAAGTATCTCGCAAACGCTGACACAGCTTGAGCGTCAAGGCAGTCTTACCCGAGCCGACAGGACCACCGATACCCAATCGTAATGGGGATAATGCAGGTGTTGCGGAATGATCGGCAGTATTGGGTTTAGCTGTAAATTGGCTCATTGAGTTTCCTTTTTTAAATTATTGGTACTAAATCAAACTAAACTTTATTGGTTTTAATAGCGTTTACAAGACTCTCTTCTTACGAAGTAGTGCTTCGCACCTACTTTAAAAGAGCGTTCCCTCCCTTTTATAAAGGGAGGGTTAGGGAGGGATTTTATCTCCAAAACTATCATTTAATAGCGTTTGCATCGTCAGAATAGTTCCAACAACTGTTATCGAAACTAGCCATTACGACCGAAACAATCGGCTATATTGCTGCTCGTGCCTGCAAGACAGTATCGCGAGATTGGGTAGATTGCCCGCGCTAGTTAACCTAGCTATCAATATTGAGATTTCTAGCTTTTGAACTGGGTTTTCTAGTTCATTCTGTGACATAGTTTGGGATTCGTTCAGCCATGACCCCACTGTTTGCTTCACTTCAGCAATAAGCGCAGGTAGCTCACGCTGAAGCTTAGCTTGCAGTTGCCACAGGATACGCTGACCTGCCATTTGTCCAAGCGGAACGGTTTTGACAGCGGCGAGTACCATGTTTTCCAACTGACCAAAGCCGTAGGCCATGGCAATAGCATCATGGCTCATTTTATTGTGCTGACAGATATGCGCGAACAACGGCAAGAACCCTTGCTGACGGATGGACTCCGGCACGGTCAAATCTAATACCGCCTCGACCCAAGCACCCAGTGCGTGCGCCAATTGGCTAGCCTCCAACACAAATTCATGGCTCTCGCGGCTTGCCATATAATACGCGGCAACCTCGTTGGCAAGCTCAGTCTCAGCCCGCGCTAATAGCTCAGCTAACGCTACAATCAATGGCACCTCAAACCCCATTAATGCTAATGCTTGATAGTCCTGCATCCACGCCAGCATTGAGACCTCGTCAAAAATTAGTCCTGCTTCAATAGCCGCTTCTACCCCTTGCGAATAGGTATAGCTGCCAATGGGCAAATTACTTGAGGCAAACATGAGTAGCGCACCAAGCTGATTGCTATTGTTCTCAATGCTTGAAAGTTCAACTGCTTGTGAACTGCTAGAAGGTTGGCTCATTAAATAGGGTCTTTTTATTTGGGTTGTGGTAAATAATCTATAAATAATTTAGATTAAGTCTGTATCTTGTAGGGTGCGTTCCACGCACCATTTAATATCGCTCGCTATGTATCGGTGCGTATAACGCACCCTACGGTTACTTAATGGCTATGTGAATGGTCGTCATGGCTGTGCGAATGACTGTGACTATTTGAATGACTGTGACTGTGGCCGCCATGCGACTGACCGCCTTGCGCATGAGCCGATTGATAAGCTCCGGTCTCCGGCTCAAATGGTGCATCAACGTCTTCTACCGTAACACCCAAACGAACTAACATATCGCTTAGGACATGGTCCGGCTCAAAGAAGAGCGCCGACGGCGTAATCATTAATGGCACATGACGGTTGCCCAAATGGTAGGCGGCTTTCATTAGTAGGAACCCATCGCCTGAGGTCGTTACTTGGGTCAAGGTTTGGTCAGCAGCGAAGACTTGCACAAGGTTGCTATTGGCGTCCGCAAGCACGCAGCCGCTCTTTAAGGTTTCGGTACGGGGTAAGTCCACGCCGACGGTAGTGCCTGATTGGGTATCGGCTTTAAAACGGGAGCGCTGACGGGTGTCAAAGTCGAGGCTGAGGTAGTTGCCTGCTTCCTTTTGAACTTTAAGTTGCTGGCGCTGCTGATCGTTTAATTGCTCGGCGTCTAGGCGCTGGGTAAAGACTGGCATGATGGCATCTTGGGTCATTGGGATATTCCGTTGTTTGCTGTACTGCTATTGGTATGGTGATGTTAAGTTAATTTATCCGTGGGTTTCACTTCGTTGCACCCACGCTACGGTTCTCGAATTATCACCTCAAACACTTCATTTAAAAACGTAATTCAAAAAAATAATCAAAGCTTAACTTACATAGTGTCGTTTAGCCGTGATGGCAGCGCTATCCTGACGGGCTGGGCGGTGCTGCTGACTTAGGTCAGGCGAGGTGTCGAGGCAACAGCAAATCGACTGACCTATAGGAAGCACAACGCCCAGACTGGCAGATATAAGCGGACAGCGCGATTGGCTCCCCTCTATCTATATCCATATCTAAAAATATTTCATGCGTTTGCTTGTACTTGGCGTTTCACTAATATTAGAACGCTTATAGATAACATACTGTTTTAGAATGCGTTCTATCGCGAAAGACGAGTGCAAGTACTACAATCCGTAGACTAAGCGAGTCTGACAATGATAGAGCGCATTGTAAATGGTATTAAAATAAAAAGTAGCGCTGCGCCATCGGCAACACACTCGCAGGCTCACAAGTCAGCAACTGACCATCGGCGCGAACCTCATAAGTCTCAGGATTGATGTCCATGTCAGGGCAATAGCTATTTAGGCGCATGTCACTTTTACGGATTTGACGAATGCTATGCACGGGTTTGACGATTTTATTTAGACCTAGCTCATTTGCTATCCCATTCTCATGGGCAACCTTCGAGACAAAGGTGATGCAGGTCTCATGCACGGGCTTGGCAAAGCTACCAAACATGGGGCGATAGTGCACGGGCTGCGGCGTGGGGATGGAGGCGTTGATGTCGCCCATCGGTGCAGCAGCAATGAGGCCGCCTTTGATAATGCAGTCGGGTTTGACACCGAAAAACGCCGGTGACCACAATACCAAATCAGCCCATTTGCCCACCTCGACCGAGCCGACTAGGTCGCTGATGCCATGAGTGAGTGCAGGGTTGATGGTGTATTTGGCGATATAGCGCTTGATGCGGAAGTTGTCGTTGTCCGTCTCGTAGTCCGCGTCTGAAAACTGAATATGTCCTGCATTAGCTTCGCTATCTGCGGCGGCGTCTGGGGCAAGTTGACCGCGTTGAGCTTTCATTTTGTCGGCAGTCTGCCATGTTCGAATGATCACTTCACCGACGCGACCCATAGCTTGCGAGTCGCTGCTCATCATCGAGATAGCACCAAGGTCATGCAGGATGTCTTCGGCGGCGATGGTCTCTTGGCGGATGCGGCTTTCGGCAAAGGCGACATCTTCGGCTATAGCAGGGCTTAGGTGATGACAGACCATCAGCATGTCGAGATGTTCGTCGATGGTGTTGATGGTAAAGGGGCGAGTTGGGTTAGTCGATGAGGGTAAGACGTGCGGCACACCGATGGCCTTGAGGATATCAGGGGCATGACCACCGCCCGCGCCTTCGGTATGAAAGGTGTGAATGCAGCGCTCTTTGAAAGCGCCAAGCGTACTCTCAAGGTAGCCACTCTCGTTTAAGGTGTCGGTATGGATAGCGACTTGCACATCGTACTCGTCAGCGACAGTCAGGCAATTATCAATCGCTTGCGGTGTGGTGCCCCAGTCTTCGTGCAATTTCAGACCCACTGCGCCCGCTTTGATTTGCGCGGCAACAGGGTCTGGTAGGCTAACGTTGCCTTTGCCAAGTAGACCAATATTCATCGGTACATCGTCTAAGGCTTTGAGCATCATTTGGATGTGGTACGCGCCCGGCGTACAAGTGGTAGCGAGCGTACCTTGGGCAGGTCCCGTACCGCCACCAAACATGGTGGTGACCCCAGACATGAGCGCCGTCTCACACTGCTGCGGCGCAATAAAGTGAATGTGGCTGTCGATACCGCCTGCTGTCAGGATTTTGCCCTCGCCTGCGATAATTTCAGTGCCTGCACCAATATGAATGCTGACGTCCGGCTGAATGTCCGCGTTGCCCGCTTTGCCGATGGCGCTAATGCGGCCGTCTTTGATAGCGACGTCAGCTTTAATGATACCGGTGTAATCGACAATGAGTGCGTTGGTAATCACTGTATCGGCAACTTTGGCATCTGGCTCTTGACCTTGACCCATGCCGTCACGGATAACCTTACCACCACCAAATTTAACCTCTTCACCATAAGTAGTAAGGTCTTTTTCGACCTTAAGCCAAAGGTTGGTATCCGCTAAGCGAACCTTATCACCTGTCGTTGGTCCAAAATGCTCAGCGTAGATGCGGCGAGATATTTTTTTAGTTGAGGGCTGAGTTGCTTGCTGGATATTGTCGCTAGCGGCCTTGTCCTCCGCGCTACCTAACGCGCCCATGATATCACCACGGAAGCCATAAACTTCGCGCTTGCCCGCCAATGCGACTAGCTCAATATCACGCGATTGACCCGGTTCAAAACGAATGGCCGTGCCCGAGATGATATTTAAGCGGTAACCTGTGGCCAATTCACGGTCGAATTCTAGCGCTGCATTGACCTCAGCAAAGTGATAATGTGAGCCAATCTGAATGGGACGATCGCCAGTATTGATGACGGTAAGCCCAATCGTCGGTCGGCCTGCGTTAATAACAATGTCGCCGTCTGCAATATCGTAGCCACCGATGGCTGCTGGTGATTCAAAGTGCGGCTCGGGTTGATTGCTACTGGCTAATGGTTGCTTAGAGCTATTAAAATCAGGGCTATTAGTATTAGGATCTTGGCTCAAGGTGGCGTCCTTTTTATGAGTACTTATAATTAGTTTTAACTTTAAACAATAGGATCGTGAACCGTCACCAGTTTTGTTCCATCTGGAAAAGTCGCCTCCACCTGAACATCATGAATCATCTCAGCAATACCATCCATGACGTCAGCGCGGCTCAGATAAGTATTACCCTCACTCATCAGCTCGGCCACGGTCTTGCCATCACGCGCGCCTTCAAGCAGCATCATGCTGATATAAGCAATCGCTTCAGGATAGTTCAACTTTACCCCGCGATTTTTACGGCGCTCTGCGACCATGCCTGCGGTAAAGAGGAGCAGTTTGTCTTTTTCAGTAGGGGTCAGCTGCATGGTTTGTCCTTTAAATTTTATTCTTGAATAAGTTCTAATGAATGAAGTCGAAAAATATCGCTTTAAGCGATTAAGTGTCCCAGATTCGCGGTCTATGCTCAGTAAGCTGCCACCACTGTTGGCGCAGCACGTGCCGAAGTGTAGAGAATGCTGAAAAACACGCCTGAACATCATCGCCGAGGTAACGAATACAAATCGCCTGCTCGGTTTGAGTGCAGACTACGGGCAACTTTTGATTAGCAATCTGCTCCCGTAAAATGACAATAGTTTGAGTCAATTTGGTTTTGCGGTCAGAAGCCAAGGTATCTCTCGCCGGAACCGCCCAAAAGGTCCCAACCACATGCTGACCTGCCATGGCCAACGGTGAAGTAAACCAACGCGAACCCGCCGCATGATCGCTATTTTCAAAGATAATGAGTTTACCGTTACGACGAATGGTTAGTTCGTTACGGTACTGGCCTGCTGCAAAGGTCTCATGGTAGGACTGCCGACCAAAGACCACGATATCCCAAGTGAGCAAACTGCTGCTATTCGCTAAATCAAACTGCGCCCGTGCCTGCATATTGGCATGGTTAAAGACAATGCTTTCTTGTGGCAACCATTCTAGACAAGCGCCCTCTTCCACGGCTGCTCTAATATCCTGACTGGCAAAATTAGCATCTGTTGCACAATACTGGTTTTTCACTTCATTATCATAGTCCTGCGAATGGCTCTTATCCTGCTCCTTGCCATACCACTTCCCTGCTCCCGGCGTCGTCAATACTGCATGGCTACCATTGGCCAATTCGATATCAATCTTAAGCTTGTCCCCGGCAGCAATACCCGCGGGGGGATAGAGAATAATCGTATGGCAAATGCCCGATTGGTTGGGTGCCATTTGAGAGTCAGCCTCAGGATACAGCGCCCGCTGAACTTGTAGTGCGCCGCAGTGCCGACGTTTGACCAGTCGGGTTTTGTAGTGCCAGTCAGCGAAGCCCAAGTTTAGGCTAGAGTGCCAACCAGATAGCACACTCAATGGTTGGGTAAAAGCAGTAGCTAAGTCTGATGCCATAAAGGCTATTTACCCTCGCTAATTCATTTATAACTATTCAATACTGACGATTAAAATGCAGTATTTACCTGCATTCTTGAAAACCTGCCAAATTTTTTTAGCTGTCTATATACTTAAAGTTGCTACAAATTTTATGCCACTAAAATGAGCATTTATGACGCCAAAATAGAGCTTAGGCGCTAGGATATGCACCGATATAAGTCACTTAGCACCAATATAATGAGTTAAGCGCCACTATGAAGCATGAGGGTTCTTGTAAGGTCTACTGTAGAAATGACCACTGCTAGCATCGCCCGCTAGATTATTAATATTTTCTTAATTACTTATGCTATAGTTTCTTTAAAACTAAAATAAAACCATACGAAAACTTTGGATAAGAGCAGCATTTAACAGAGTTTTTCCTATTACTCGTAGCAAATTTGCTCTATCATTCCCCGCTTTTACGTTTTATACCCTGGATATGTTATGCCCACTTTGGTGTCCAACCTCAGTCGTTTTGCCCGCCCATTTAACCCATTTATTGTAGCCATAGCTTTGCTTACAGCGGCTGCTAGCAGTAGCGCCGTTGCTCCAATAAAATCTAATTTAATTATGGGAATGGACATTCAAGGTCAGCGATTGAATCTGTACTATGGCTGTGAAGAAGGCTATGTCAGTTGTGATGATATGGCGCTAGTGGCCACTGATTTGGCAGGTTGGGGATTTACAGCAGATAAGGATAAACAATCACCAGTAACGCCTTTTACCGTCAAGATTTATCCAGCGAAAACCAAGCACAGTTTATGTAAAGATGGCGTGACGCCTTGTGGCTTCCAAGGGTATGTTTTTAGTGATGATCGAATCAGCGGCTTTATTGATTTAGGGGATAATACCGTTTCTCTCAGTGATGCCAAGCTCAAAAGAATGAGCGAACTCAACTTTCAAGAGTATACTGACTACCTGCCTTTAACAGGCAATGCGGGATTAATTGATCGTAAATACACTGAATCCGATAAGCTATTAAATGATACCTATAACGCTATTAAGAGTGAAGTGGCGCAGTGGCATGGGTATGACACGGTCGCTGAGCTGAAGACGGATCAAACCCAATGGCTTATCAGACGCACAAAAAATTGCGGCGCAGACAGCCATCATCGACCGCGCACGCAAGCAGAAAAGGTATGTTTTATTGGACAGAATGAGGCGCGAATGAACGAGTACTTTCTTTGGATTGATTAGACAGTACTTTTGCTTGCTTAGATCATATTTTTACTTAATTAGACAATAGCTTAGATTGACTATAGCGACAGGCTATTAAGTCGTAATACGTTGTAAAAACGCCTGCGTACGAGGATGAGTCGATAGCTCAAATAATTGTTCAGGAGTACCCGATTCGACGACATAGCCGCCTTCCATGAGTACTACTTTATCAGCGACTTCCCGAGCAAAATTAATCTCATGCGTGACTACAACCATCGTCCAACCTTCTGACGCTAGCTGTTTCATAGTCTCAAGGACATCTTGCACTAACTCGGGATCTAATGCGGAAGTAGGCTCATCAAATAGCAGTAAATCCGGCTGAATAGCTAGGGCACGCGCAATACCGACCCGCTGTTGCTGACCGCCAGACAGTTGAAAAGGATAGAGATCTGCTTTATCCGACAAACCGACCTTCTCTAGCAGCGCTAGCGCCTCAGTACGCACGGCGTCTTTACTCTTACCCTGAGCGATAACCGGGCCTAACATGAGGTTTTCTAAAGCGGTCTTATGCGGAAATAAATTATAAGATTGAAACACCATGCCCGATTTATGCTGCAAAGCGGCCAGCTCTCGCTTACTGGGCTTAGCGCCAAAATCGACTCGCAAGCTGCCATCATCAAAGCTAATGACGCCCTGCTCCGGGGTCTCTAAGGTATTGAGACAACGCAAAAAGGTGGTTTTCCCCGAGCCAGAAGGCCCCAGAATCACCACCACGCTGCCCTTCGCAATGTTCAAATCAATGCCTTTTAACACTTCATTATCGCCAAAGGCTTTATGGATATTACTGACTTGAATCATAGCTTTCCTTGGTTTACTTGAGTCTGATTGGCTAAAACTGTAGGTAAAACGAACGGTCGATAAAGTGAGAGGTGTATCTAGTAGCTGCAAGGTTCGCAGCAAAGTGGTCCTTTATTTAGCGACATAGCGGTCTAAACGCTGCTCTAAACGACCTTGCAAACTGCTCAATAACAGACAAATGGTCCAATAAATCAGAGCCGCCTCGGTATAAACCAACATAAACTCATAGTTGCGAGCGGTAATGATTTGCGCCTGCTTAAACAGCTCTGTGACCAAAATCAGAGACGCTAACGATGTGTCTTTCACCAGACTAATAAAAGTATTAGATAAGGGCGGTACAGAAACTCGTAAAGCCTGCGGCAAGATGATATGACGGAAGGTTTTGAGATAACTTAAACCAACCGTAGCGCCCGCCTCCCATTGCCCTTTCGGAATCGAAAGAATAGAGGCTCGAACCGTTTCTGACGCATACGCCCCAATGTTCAGCGAGAACGCAATCACCGCAGAAGGTAATGGCTCTAACTTTATCCCAATGCTGGGCAACCCATAAAAGATAATGAACAGTTGCACCAACATGGGGGTGCCACGAATCGCTGAAACATAAATTCGCGCTAAGCGATAGGCAATTTTATGCCAAAGGGCGGCGCGCGGCACAATGCGAATAAGCGCGACGACTAACGCAATACCCATCCCAATAGCGAAGGATATCAACGCTAAGGGGATAGAATAGAGCAAGGCGCCTTTGAGCATAGGCCAAAAGGAGGTTATGACGATATGCGCGCGGTCTTCCGTCATAAACGGCAGCATTGCTAAAAATTGCGTTAACCAACTCATTACGGTGGCGACTCCTGAAGCCAAGATCATGGTTGGCTAATATCTTCACCAAAGAATTCTTCACTCAAACGCGTCAAAGTACCGTCTGCTTTTAGGGCTTGCATGGCTTCGTTTAGCTTGGCTACTACAGCATCATCACCTTTACGAAGCACTAAGCCTGAACCCGTTTTTTCTTCAGCAGGAGCGGTTAATTTAATCTCAAGATCGCTGTCGGGGAATTTTTTGAGATAGTCGAGTACCGCCAAGTTATCGTTCATCGTAAAGTCAGCACGGCCCTGCTTAACCAATTCTATCGCTTGCGCCATACCATCTACTGGTACGACTTCCGCTTGATATTTTTCAGCCAATTCACCGTAGTTACTGCTCAAAGATTGCGCAGACTTTAGGCCTTTTACCGATTCCCAAGCATTAAAACGGCTGTCTGATTTCTTGGCCAATACCACCGCTCCTGACCAACTATAAGCATCCGCTTTATCATACTTAGCCTTACGCTCAGGAGTGGTCAAGCTCACCTGATTGGCCACCATATCAAAGCGTTTTGAGTCAAGTCCTGCTAGCATGGCATCCCACTGAGTTTCTTTAAACTCAACTTTCACGCCTAATTTATCGGCTATAGCGCGAGTGACTTCAACATCATAGCCGGTTAAATCGCCTTTTTCATTATGGTAAGTAAACGGCGGATACGTCCCTTCCGTACCTACGTTAATAGTACCGCCACTGCTGATACGGTTCATTAAATCTGAGCCTGTCTCTGCCGTAGCATTGGCATCCGTATTCTCATTAGTGGGCGTTTTGTTGCAGGCGGCAAGTAGCAAAACGCTAGTAGCGACGACGGCAACTTTAGATAAGCTAGATAGGCTGCGATGGGTCATAAGAATTCCTTTCATAAGGGGTATTATTTACAATTGATAAGCTTAATTTCAAGACTTTACTTAGGTTAAATAATTTAAGTATTTTTAGCCAGATAAAATTAAATAAGTGGTACTGACCTATTGAAATAACACTTGGGTCTGCAATAAGATAAATCAAAGAATACGGTTAAATACGTAATGTTGAAGGCAGGTAATATCCTATAAATATAGGGTCGACTACGGCTGCACAAAGTAGCGACTGGCAAAATAATAGAGCTATCCGCTTCAATACAAGCTAGAGATGCGCTATGTTTAATAATCTTACTCAGCAGAATTCTGACCTAGGATATGGGTAATCACTAAATATTACTAAGGCGCTAGAAACAAATATAAACTCGTAAATAAATCATAGTACAAATCAGAAGGTAAACCCGACTATAAAACCAAGTTATTTTAAGCTATTTAATGTCTCGCACCAATAAAAATTGGGGCGTCAGTGTACCGTGTCAGCGCTGTCATTCTAAATATCAATTACGACTATACTAATTACTTATAAGGATAAAAACAGTACAAACTTAGTGACTGCCTGTCGAAAACTTGTCGCTACATAAAAGCATAAACCCCTAGCTAGGCTAAGGGTTCAAGGTGATGACTATTTAATAAAGGAGAGCTACATTAGCCTAGAACCGCACTGCTTAGCACGTCATCTAACATAGCATGTTCAATCGTTACGCTATCTGCGCGGCTAATGTTAATGACGACATTATCACCTTTTTGCGAGCTATGCGCCGCTAAGTCGTTGGCATCTCTAAATAAACCTGCCTCAAAGCTAATAATATCTTTATAACCCACATCATTATTGAAATCTAGAATGACATCGTGACCTGATTTGCTGCCAAAGACGAAGGTATCATTGCCCATACCGCCAAACAGTTGGTCGTTACCTTGACCACCATCTAATCTGTCGTGACCCTCACCACCGAATAGACGGTCGTTACCCGCCCAACCTTGCAAGCTGTCATCACCGCTGCCACCATGCAAAACGTCCCCTTTTGAGGTGCCGTTAATGGTGTCATTACCACCGCGACCGAAGACAATATTGCCCGATAGGGTATCGTTAGCATCGCTGCCTTCCGTGGCTTTACCAAAGCTCACGTCGCGGTTAAAGAACCAGTTAAGGCCGGGCTGATTATCAATTAAACCGTTTTCAGTGATAGTGTAATTATTCGTATGGCTGATTAACTCACTCTGGAAGCTTACCGACTCGACGTTATCGGCCTCCACGAGGTTATTGCCTGTTTTATCGACGAAGAATAAGGTGCCGTCATCCATGTGATAGGCATTCCAATCGGTGCTACGACCTTCTAAACGCAGTTGGTCTTGACCGGCTCCGCCATCAACATGGTCCACTCCTTTACCGGCACGAATGGTGTCATTGCCTGCACCCGCATCGATATAATCCGAGTTGCTACCGCCTTGAATTAAGTCATTAAATTGGGTACCGATGATAAAAGCTGAGTCGCCAAAATGGTCTGAGGTATGGGTGGCTTTATCCTTGACCCAAGTCGTGTTGCGACTAATAGCCGACAACTCACTAACGATAACCACGCTGTCCTTATCGGTGTATTCGTAAAAGGTGGAGTCTTTGATACGGGTAATCGCGTCGGTGGTCACACCATTGATATGGGCGTTCCAACCTACCGGGATGTTTAATAAGGAAAAAAGGCTTAAATCCCAAACTGGCGAAGCATAGATATCATTAAATAAGACGACGTTATCTGTTGAGCTATCAAACTCACGGTCAGGGTTGACTAAACCGGGCTTACCTTGGCCTAGAGCTTCTAGGAAGGTAGTAGCATCACCAGCGACCCGGTGCACCACATCATTCTCATAACCGAAGTTTAAGACGACATCAGAATTGTCATAAATTTTAGGGACTTCAAAGGCCATGTAATCGGAATCAGTAAAGAAGCCGTCGGACAATATTGCTCGGTCTTCCGCCATCACGTTGGTCAAGCCAGCACCTAAGCTATAGCCGCTAACCAAGACGTCGCTGCCTTTTAAGTCATTAGCGATAGTAAAGTCTTTGACGATATCTAGGATAGGCTCTAGCAGCTCCACCCCTTCACGAGTATTGAGATTCAGATAGTCAATGATATCGGCGATCCCATTAGTACCGCTGAAGTTGAGGTTGACCTTAGTGACATTGCCTTCGTCATCATACTGGGCAAAGATTTTGGCTTGTGGGCCTTCAACAGCCTTGCCCGTATAAAAGCTTTCGATTTGGAAATAGCCAGATCTATCTACTAGGTCTTCGCTAACGCCTAAGTCACTAGGCTTAAGCTCGCGCCAGCCGTCTGGGATACCTACATTGGGGGAGCTCGGCAACAAATCACCGCTGATATCCCCTACAAAATTAAGGAGCGTATCACCCGGTAAACCGTAAAAATTGGAAGCATTGGTATAAGCAGAGAGGCGATGCGCTTCGTCAACTAATTGAGCAGCTGCATCGGTAGAATAGTTTTTATAATCAAACATGGCCATAGAATACGCATCCTTACGTTGTCGACAATTAATCTCCTAAGTGGCCTTATTTAACACTACTGTAATAATAACTTCAATTAGCAAACTTGGTTTTTTGAGTCAGAAAACACTTGTATATCCAATTGATAAACACAAGTAAATTATTATAATTTTTCTTTTCCTAATTTATTAGGGGCTAAAATCCTATTTTTTATCATGATAAGTAGTTCTAATCTCATGCCATATCTAAGAGTATAAAAATACTATATTTAATAAGATTTTACTCAGAAAACCTTCAGTACATAGGATCTACTATAGAAACTCTTCTTACATTTAGGGCCCTAATTATGTAAATTCTTATATATAACCACCATGATAATCTAGAGCATATTTTGCAAAGATATCATCTCTATTTATGTGATTGATATTATTAAAAATAAGTCTTAATAATTAACTTTTGTTTATAATTAAGATGTAAAATAAAGCGTTTCTTAATATTTCATACCCTATACTCATTATATAATCTTGACCTAATTCCTATTCTATGTATTAAACCTTAATAATAATCTGTGTTTATCATAGCAATAGCCGTCGATAATAAGCCGTCATATGTCGGGATATTTAGTCTAAAGTATTAATTTATAGCGATATTTTTTATTACTACTTCTTAAATTATTCTAAACATTACAGTCTATTTCTAAGGGTATAACGCTTATTAACCGTTATTTTGAAAGCAAAAAACCCCAGTTATGAACTGAGGTCTAATGAATTTCAACTGTTGGTTGTGCCTATTACTTTTGGATAACAGTGATTGCTATTAACTAAAAGGTTGGCTATTAACTAAGGGTGTGGCTATTAATTAAGATTTTGGCTACTAACTAAAAAGCAGACTAGCCTAAAACCGCATTGTTCAGCACATCAATCACTAGGGCATTTTCAATAACCACACTATCCCAACGTCCCATAGTCACCACGACGTCATGCCCTTTTTGCGTGGTACTAGCCGCTAAGTCACTATTGTCTACAAACAAATTGCCGTGAAAACTAATGATATCTTGGTAACCCACATCATTATTGAAATCGACAATGACATCATGTCCAGCTCGCTCGCCAATGCTAAAGGTATCGTTACCAAGGCCGCCAATTAACTGGTCATTGCCCCGACCGCCAGCTAAGAAGTCGTTGCCTTCAGCCCCGAATAACCGATCGTTACCCGCCAAACCTTGTAAGCGATCCTCACCGCTACCGCCATGTAATACATCTTGTTGGGTGGTACCACAAAGGATGTCATTGCCTGCTCGACCAAAGACCACTTGCCCCATTAGCGCTTCATTACCGGCGCTACCTTCCACATGCTCAGCAAAGTCCTTATCCCCATTATTTAACCAGTTCATAACAGGTCGTTGGTCGACTAACCCTATATCCGTAATCAAATAATTATGCTGATGACTCAGTAACTCGTCTTGGAAACTCACCGATTCTATATTATCCGCTTCCACCAGATTGTTGCCGTCCTTATCAATGAAGAATAGCGTATCATCTTGCATCTGATAGACCTGCCAATCCTTACCACGGCCTGCCACGCAAATCTCATCGCGACCCTCATTACCATCCACGTGATCGACGCCTTTACCTACTTTGATGGTGTCGTTGCCATGGCCTGAGTCAATATGGTCAGAGTTATTGCCCCCTGCAATTAAGTCGTTGTATTTTGTACCAATTAAGAATGCGGAGGTGTTGTAATGGTCGGAAGTGTGGGTCGGCTTATCCCTTACCCAAGTCGTATCACGACTAAAGGCAGACAACTCTGATACGATTACCGTGCTGTCTTTTTGCGTATACTCGTAAAAGGTTGAATCAATAATGCGCGGGATAGCCGTGGTCGTAATGGCATTGAAATGGCTGTACCAGCCTACAGGGATATTCAAGATAGAAAACGGACTCACCTCCCAAATAGGAGAAGCATAGACATCATTGAATAAGACCAAATTATCCATACTGCTGGTAAAGTCTCGGTCAGGGTTAATAAGGCCGGGGTCCATATCTATTAATGCCCCCACAAAGCTATCAGCATTACCGGTAATACGATAGACGGCGTCATTTTCAAACCCAAAGTTTAATACTACATCGGCATCGTTATAAATAGTTGGCGGCTCGATACCTATATAGTCCGACTCAATAAAGAAACCGTCAGCTAAGTCATGGCGTTCTTCTGCCATCATATTGGTCAGACCGCCACCTAGACTAAAACCACTGACTAAGACATCACTGCCCTGTAAGCCATTAGCTAGGGTAAAGTCTTTGATGACTTCGAGTAGCGGCTCATAAAGCTCAGCACCCCTGCCCCTATTAAGATCCAAATAATCGACGGTATCGATTAAATTATTGGTACCGCAGAAGTTTAGATTTACTTTACTGACATTGCCTGCCTCGTCATATTGGGCGAAGACTTTGGCTTGCGGCCCTCCTAACGCCAAATCGCCGGTATACAAACTGGGAAACGTATAATACCCCGTAATATCCATGGCATCCGGACTGAGCTTTAAGTCTGCAGGGCCGAGCTCTTGCCAGCCCTCAGGAATACTAACATTGGTCTCATTAGCGAATAAATTCCCCGTAATATCCCCGAGTAAATTCAATAACGTAGCGCCTGGTAGTCCAGAGAAGTTATGCGCATTGGTAAAAGCAGAGAGTCTATGCGCGTCAGCCACCAGTTGCGCTGCCTCTGGCTCTGCATAATTTTTATAAGCAAACATTCCCATTATCATACCTCCTTGTAGTGATAGTTTTTTTCTAGCCGTAGCATCCTTGCTAACTCAATGGCTTAAGGTTTAATGCTTTGTCACTTGTCCTTACCATTTACTATGCGTATTACCTAAACCCTCCTATTATGACCGGTTGATTTAACCAAAATTAATAATAGTCACTCCCTATCAGCTCCATTAAGACACCATCTCGCATCGGCAAACCTATATTGCTAGCATATGAATATAGCTTAATTAATATATTAAATATACTTAAAATTTAATTAATAAAATTTAACTCTACTTATCAAAGGTTTGATATATTAAAAGTGATAGTGTCTGAGGCTTTCAGCTATAAATAAGAGCAAGTCTTGATTTATTATGGGTTTACTACGGCTCTCTCTGCCTTATAAATAAACGTCTAAAAATGGCTAAATCATTGCGTTATGAACACAAAAAAGCCCTGCCAAAATAATTTGGTAGGGCTTAATAGCAATGCAGCTTAGACGCTTAGTTCGGTTGAATAATTATCTTATTACATTCATGACACTCTCTAAACCTTTAAGCTAAAGCCAAGGCATCCGCATGGTGCTCACTGGCGGGCCATTGAGTCGCTAGCTCCAGATAACTGGGCTTATTGCTAGTAGCGGCGAGGTTATATGGGGCAAGCTCGCTATGTAGCGTCACGACTTCACCCATAATAAGCAAAGCAGGAGTGGGGAGTTGCGCCGTTGCTTGTTGAGCAGCAATATCTGCTAGCGTCCCTATCAAAATCTGCTGGGTCGGTAGACTGGCGTGGCTAATAATCGCAAAAGGCGTGTCCGCTGCACGGCCCGCCTCGATGAGACCTTGGGTCATATCTTTGAGACGATTTAAGCCCATATAAAAGACCACAGTTTGGGTGGGATTGAGCAGTTCACTATAGTCATCGTTGGGCGCACCGGCCTTTTTGCAGGCCGTCACGAATTTGACCGCTTGCGCATGGTCACGGTGGGTCAGCGGAATTCCGGTACTGCTAGCAGCCGCACTGGCGGCGGTAATGCCAGGGATAGACTCAAAGTGGATGCCATGACGTACCACTTCTTGCAGCTCCTCCCCACCACGGCCAAAAATAAACGGATCACCACCTTTGAGGCGCACTACGCACTTACCGGCTAGCGCATGCTTCACCAATAGCTCATTGATACCTTCTTGCGGGACCGCATGATTGGCTCGGCGCTTACCGACGAATATCTTCTCTGCGGAGCGTGCGCACATGTCTAAAATATCTTCTGAAACCAAGCTGTCATAAAGCACCACATCTGCACGCTGCATAACTCGCAATGCCTTTAGGGTAAGTAGTTCGGGATCGCCTGAACCAGCACCGACTAGGTGTACCGTACCGATGGGACGTTCAACCCTGTTGGCATCCGTTAGTATGGTGGCAGTAGAATCAGCGAGAATATTTGAGATTGTCATGGCAGTTGGCTCCGTAATAATGAGGCAATCTTGCTAAGCCTAGGTGGGACGCTTAACAGGTTGCTAATGTACTACAAGGTGCAAGCAACATGCCATGACCCGCCCATGGCCTATTTTGACTAAGCATATTCCGCGACTAAATCGTTAATCTGACCGACACAAGAGCCGCAGTTGGTCCCTGCTCGGCACTGCTCCCCTACGGTCTTGGCACTATGACACCCCTGCTCCGTGATAGCATTGATGATGATGTTCTCCCCGACCGACATACAGGCGCAGACCAAAGGACCGGGATCGATATAGCCACTGGCAGGCCGTCCGGCTAGCAGCCATTTTGGAGAGGGGACTTGGCTCATATCATGGAAACAGCTGTCGAGCCAATGTGAGCTTGGTAGCTGCTCGTGAATCGGCGCTATATACACCGCCAGCACTAACTGCTCGGTAGCGTGATGACCGTCCAACTCACTATTATTAAGAGCATTATTTACCATCTGTACTTCATTAGCAGACATAACGCTGGGTGGCTTACGTAGGGCAATAAATCGCAGCTGGCTATGTTGGTTGGGCTGACCGTAGGTCGTAAATGCGGTCTCAATAGCGCTATCTTGATCTAGCTTAATGAGGCTGTCTTGCGCAATATCATGCAGACTGACTTGCTCTGGACCTAACGGCTGACTAAATAGTCTGTCACTGAGTTGCTGCCAAAACGCGGGCTCAAGCCACTGGCTATTATCAGCCCTTTCAGGGCTAGCGATATTAAATAAAATGCTGTCTTGCTGCCGAGTTAAGCTCCAAGTGAATGGCGGTAGTCGCGTTTGACCGTTTTCTAGGGTCTCAGCATTCTCCACACTAAACTTGGCTAATAAGGTGCGCAACTGCACCACCATGGCATCTTGCCAATCTGGGTGCACCAGTATCTTACCTACCGACTGCATAGGCACTGGACTCACCCGAATAGCAGAGTTTTTGAGTTCGGGTTGATTAGAGTGCGGATCAACCACCGTAGGAATTAGCGACCCTACTCGTGCTAGGTTGGCAAAGGCATCACTCCAATGCATGGGCATAAAAGCATCGCCCACCCGCATACTGTCGCTAATGGCCACTTGCGCCATGACGCTGGTACGGGCCGTACTGGCCGGTAACTCGTCGTTTGCTAGCTTTAAATATCTTGGAGCTATCTGAACGAAGTCTTGCTCATGGACGCCCAATTGCTGCGCGTCTTTGGGGTGTAAAGTCAAGGTCGGCACCGACTGCTGTTGATTGAGCTGCGGCGCTAAGCCCGTACGGGTCATGGTATGCCACTGATCCCGCAACCTACCTGTGATCAGACGTAGATTGGCGACTGGGTCAGTGCTAGCAGCCGGCTTAACGGCTAGCGAGGACGCTTCGCGACTATGGGCTGCGCGTTGGTTGGCTTCATTGGGGTGAAAATTGGGTGCACTACCTTCTGTGGGCGGCGTAATGGGCACTAACTGGGCGCGGGTCATATTGCAACTGGCATCGACCATATTGATGCGTGCCCCGCCCCATTGAAATGGTGGCATAGCATCGTAATCATGTTGGCTCACGCCACTAAACCCATTCAGCTCTCTATCGGTTATAGCTATCGGCAGATCCTGAGCTAAGTTTAAATAGCGCGGAATGCCATCGTTAGAGTTAGCGACGGCCTCATTGCGCCAAGCGGTTAAGGCTATATGCTCATTAAAGATGTCGCTAGGGTGATTATAATTAAAGCCGTTTAGGCCCATGCGTTGCGCCACTTGCGAGAGTATCCACCAGTCGGGCTTAGCCTCGCCTACCACTGGTAGCAGCGCTCGTTGCCGTGAGATGAGACGCTCTGAATTGGTGACCGTGCCGGACTTTTCGCCCCAACCTTGGGCAGGGAGCACGATATCAGCGCAAGCCACCGTATCGCTGTCTTTTGAGCAGTCGGAGACGATGACTAACTCGCACTCGTTTAATGCGCGGCGGAATTTATCGGCTTCGGGCAAGCTAACGACTGGGTTAGTTGCCATAATCCAAATCGCTTTAATGCGACCGTCTAGTATCGCGTCGGCAGCATCGCAGGCTTTGACGCCATGTTCGCTATTAATAGCTTGTGGTGCTTGCCAAAAATCAGCTACTGCTTGGCGATGATCCACATTAGCTAGGTCTAGATGGGCGGCCAATAAATTGGCCAAGGCACCAACTTCGCGGCCGCCCATAGCATTGGGCTGACCCGTTAGGGAGAATGGGCTGGCCCCTACCTTGCCGACCCGGCCAGTGAGCAGATGCGTATTAATAATCGCATTCACTTTGTCTGTGCCGCTGCTCGATTGGTTGACGCCCATACTAAAGGCTGTCACGGTCTTTGGCGTGGCAGCAACCAAGTCGTAAAACTGGCGAATACTTTCGGCGTCTACGTCGCAAGCTCTAGCAACGGCCGCGATAGACCAGTCTTGGGCAGCCTCTACAGCGCGCTCTAATCCTTCACACTGCTCGGCATAAGCCATATCGCGGCAGCCTTGCTGCTCAAGATAATTCAGCAAACCATTGTATAAATGCGTGTCTGTGCCCGCTGCGATCGGCAGATGTAGGTCAGCAAATTCACAAGAGTCCGTGCGACGAGGGTCAATGACGACCAGCTTGATATTCGGATTAGCCTGCTTGGCCTTTAAAAAACGACCGAATAATATCGGGTGGCACCAAGCCATATTCGACCCGACCAGTACCAGCAGCTCACAAGCTTCTAAATCTTCGTAATTACCAGGCACCAAGTCGGCCCCAAAGGCGCGTTTATGCCCCGCTACCGCTGATGACATGCACAGCCGCGAGTTGGAATCGATATTGTTATTGCCTATAAAGCCTTTGATGAGTTTGTTAGCGACATAATAGTCTTCAGTGAGCAGCTGACCTGACACATAGAACATTACGCTGTCACGACCATGCTCAGCAATGGTATCGTTTAATCGAGTGGCGATGTCATCAAGTACACCATCCCAATTTGCAGGTGTAGGTGTTGATATAGATGTTGATACAATTGAAGGAATTTGGGAGTGCGTGATGGGTTGTGGTCTAGATTCGCTTGCAAAGTTACCGTCTAGGTTAATCTCTGCCTCTATGGCTGACGGCTTATTCCGAGAGCTTTTATGACTGTCGTTTTTTAGACTGTTGTTTTTTAGAGAGTAGCTAGGATTATAATAAGGTTGGGTAATTCGGCGCTCGGCTCCTAAAGTCTCTGCTAGGGCACTGCCCTTAGAGCACAATTTGCCAAAGTTGGCCGGATGATCGGGGTCGCCTGTGACGCTAACTTTGCCGGAATGCTGATCGATAGTAGCCAGCACACCACAACCCACGCCGCAATAGGGACAAGTGGTGCGGATGGATTTAGTATCCGTGGTTGGCAACGCGATTTCTTTATTAGCAGATGACTCCGTAAAAGAAAAACTATCAGTATTAGGAAAAGCATCAGTATCAGAAAGGGTAACCGTGGCAATACTCTGGGTGTGACTCTTGGGGGTTTCTGGTTCAATAACGCGGTTCATAGTTATACTACCTCCTTTAGTGGCTCAGAGCTCGCCTCAAGTGCTGAGTCTGTCGCTGCCAAGGTACTTTCAGTTTTTGTTAGTGCTGCAGTCTCTGTTGTTGATGCAGTCTCTGCCGCAGTGGGTACAGGGTTCTCCAAATCACAATAAGCTTCCCCATAAATAATGTCCTCTTTGATGGGCGTAATGTCGGTCTGCTCAGTGATTAATTGACTATAAAAGCTGCCTTCCGTGACGTCACCGTAGAGTACCGCACCGACCAGAGTATCGTCTTTGATATAAAGGCACTGGTAGTGATCATCACCCGGTTGTCGATAGACGATGGTTTCGACCGCCTCTTGCTCCTCTTCTGCAAACTCAATTTGACCCGAAGAAAATGCCGAGACGCCTGAGACTTTCAACTTTAGAGATAGGGGCTTGCTGACATAAGGCTGCCAGTGCTTCTTAGTTTGGCTCAACACCGTGACCAAAGTATCGACCTGTTGATTCACCGGCGCTACCATCCCAAAGAGCTCTTCGTTGAGTTCAATACACTCCCCAATAGCATAGACATTGGGGGCGCTAGTATGCATACAATCATCGACGATAATGCCGCGATTGACCTCAATGCCGCTGTCCTTGGCCAATACCGTGTTGGGTATCACGCCGACAGCCATTACGATGAAATCTGTGGGGATTCGGCGACCGCCTTTCATAATGAGCCCCGTGACTTCACCGGCGTCATTCACCTCTATTCGCTCTGACATGGCGGAGACTTCTAAGCCAACGTGACGTCTGGCCAATTCGGCTTGGAGTAGCTCAGCGGCAGGCCAGTCTAATTGTTGATTAAGCACATACCCATCCACATGAATCACCGTCATGTTGGCGCCTTGCTTGGCCAAAGCGCAAGCGGCCTCTAACCCCAATACGCCCCCGCCAATCACTAGACCGGTTTTGCCTTGCTTAGCATAATCACTTAATGCCGTCACGTCAGCGAGGTCGCGAAACACATGCACGTCCTTGGCATCATGATTGGGGAATGGAATTACCCGAGCAGTAGACCCGGTCGCTAGCACTAGCTTGGCGTAATCAAGCGATTGACCGTTATCTAGCGTTAAGCGCTGTGAGTCCGTATCAACGGTAGCGACGGCGACGCCAGCAATGACGGTAATACCAAGCGCCTTATAGTCTGCTTGATCATAGAGATAGGTGTCCGCAAAGTCTTTCTCACCTGCCAGTACTGGGGAGAGCATGATGCGGTTATAGCCGACTTGCGGCTCTTTACTGATTAAGGTAATAGAGGGGACATTGTCATTGTCATTGTCATTGCTCTTATCCTGCCAAGCCCGCGCTAATTCTATGGCTAAGCGACTGCCGGCCATTCCCGCACCGACAATGACTATACCCGTCTCTAATGGAGTATTGACCAAGTCAGTGCTAGGAGAGTAAGGCTCGTTGGTCGCATTCGTTTTGGTAGCGGACGGGGTTGCAGAGACTGTTATCGAAAGATCGGTTGTTGAAGAATCGGCTGTTAAAGAATCAGAGATTTCGGTGGTCTTTGGCGTAGCGGCTGCTTGCGACATAAAGAACCTTAGCCGCGTATAGCAGCATTAAGAGAGAGGCAATAGTTTTATCAATAAAATAATGATAATGATGCCTTGAATGCAGCAAATGCCATGCCAGACCAATAAAGGGTTGCGCTTAATCAACGGCTCGCGAACGAGCAGCGCGGCAGAATTGTCCGGATTAAAGTCTTGTAAAAACTCACCAATAGCGGGATAACGAGCGTTTGGGTTACTGTGCAACGCTCGCAGCAGGGCTTGCTGACTGGCGGCTGGGACTTGCTGTTGCCGTAGCAAGTGCGCGGGCACGACCAGCTTTTGCCTAGGGGTCATTAACGTCTGCGCTCGAAAGGGACGCTCCCCGGTCAGCAGCTCAAAACCAATCACGGCAATGGAGAATAAATCCGAGTGCACCCCTTTTGGTGCGTCGCTGTAATACTCTGGTGCAGCATAATGCAAGTCCCCGCCCGGTGGTCGAGTGCTGTCTTTTAAAATAGCGGAGCTGGCCGAACCAAAGTCTATCAACTTAACGGCGCCCGACTTGGTCAATAGAATATTTTCGGGCTTGATATCTTGGTGTAAGAGATAATTGCGGTGCATGACCCTCACCGCCATACCAATCTTGGTCAATAGGTCATGCGTTTGCCAGACGTCGCAAGGGGCATGACGATCAATAAATACCCGCAAGCTTTCGCCATCGATATATTCGGTAAGGTGATACAAATAAGGAGAACTGGCGGGTACAGGGTAATAGCGCAGCAGTCCCGACTCACTCAGCCCTGAGCCAATACCCTGCTGCGCCCGCACATGTGCTTTAGTGAGTCCGGGCTGTGAGCTGTCCGCACGATTGGGGTCGGCTTGATTGTAGGCCGCTTCTTCAGACCGGCGGTGTTTAGAGAGACTAAGGCCAATCTTGCGCTCTTTCAAAAAGTCCCTAAGATAATTGCCATCATCCACTGAACTGACGCTAGGGGACTTAAGGACAAACTCACGTTTATGCGCATCGTGCACCAAATAAACTTCGCTACGAGCGGTGCGGGCAATAATGTCGACGACCGTAAAACCATCGATATAATCACCGGCCTTAAGCCCTGTGGGAAGTTGATAACGACTGAATTTGGCTACCTTTTTCGGCGAGTTTGTGCTTGGATTTTTTAGCGCATGATCATTAGATTTTGCCGTTTCATCACCAGGCTCTAATAGATAATCATCGCGGTTTAATGGTGCAGCACTGTTCTCATTGCCCTGAAATGGCTCAAAAGCGGTCATGCCTAAGATCACCATGCTTAAATTATCATTGCTACCCTCTTTATAGGCATAATCACAAAGCTGATGGCTGATTTGCTGAGCTATTTGAGTCTCATGAATTAGAGGATTAGCCGCTTGTTTACTTAAATCGCTTTCTGACAGCGTGGTCTCTGTAAAAGTACTGTATGTCAGCCCTTTTTGCTTGCCCCACTTTTCTATCAGGCTTTTTTCTACAAGGCTGTTTTCAATAAGATTGGGCCTAATAACTGGCGGGTTAAATATACGAGTCGCGGCGCTACACAACTCAAACTGCATCTCAGCCGCGTCGATATGCTCATAAACCCCATCGGTCATTAGCGCCAAGCATTCATTTTGGTGCAGCGTGAATATAGACTGCTGTAGATCCACTTGTGTATCAGCACCCAAGGCAGCGGACAACGCGCCCTTATCTTGACCATGATGGATGCGATGATCGTGGCTCAATACCGTCAAACTGTCCGCGCCCACCCGATAGATGCGCGAATCTCCCGTATGAAATAGATGGATACGATCGCCAATACACAGTAGTCCAGATAGCGTCGTGAGTAGCGGTGGTACACGTTGATAAGCTTGGGAAAAGTAGAGCGCATCATTGGCGCTACTGACCGCAAGCTTGATAAGACTCGCCACTTCCTCTTCATCAAATAAGGCGGCGCTCTGTGAGAATTGACTGGGCTTCTGCTTAACAGTTTCTGGCTCATCTAAACCGCTCTCTAAATCGCACTCCAAGCTGGTCGCTTTTAACATAGTAGCGAGACCTTGAGTGATTTCTTGCGAGACCGTATCAACTGCTAATTGGCTAGCCTGTTTGGGAAACTGGCAAGCACTGACCCCATCTGCCAACAGTACTAACAAAGGTAATTGCTGAGCAGGCAATTGCTGACGAGAAAGCGACGGTTGGCTCTGCGTTTTTTCGGCATCATCCTCCGCTGGTTCTGGCTCATCTAACAGACAAGTCGTGACTAAAACACTGTCTTGATTCTCCGCTTTACGCCCGCTAGCACTAAACATGCCTAACCACCACCGAGCAGGGAGCGCTGGGTGGTGGTCAGTGACTTTTATAGACTGCTGCGCGGTGATGGGCACAGGGTCTGTTGGCAGAATGGATGGCGTAGATATTGAAGTGGTCAAAAGTGATCCCTTTATAGCAGGTATGCAAAGCCGTTAGGTCTTTAGAGAACCTATTAGCTCACTTGGATTTCGGCAAAACTGCCGTCTGGCATTTCTTCTAAGATCACACCTTCTGGCTCTTTTAGGAAGAATAGCGCGACGAATCCTACGACCGCGGTCACAGCGATAACCATAAAGAAGGCCTGGTAAGACACTAAGCTAAGAATGGTTAAGTACACCACAGAACCAACATTACCATAAGCGCCTGTCATGCCTGCGAACTGGCCTGTCATGCTGCGTTTGATAAGGGGAATGACGGCGAAGACTGCGCCTTCACCGGCTTGCACAAAGAATGAGCAGAACATGGTAATTAATAAAGCGAGCGCTAGCGGCCAAGTGGAGTCGACGATACCCATTAAGAAGTAGCCTAATGCCAAACCTGCCGTGAGAATAAGTAAGGTAATCTTACGGCCAAACTTATCACTGAGCCAGCCGCCGCCAGGTCGAGACATCAAGTTCATAAAGGCATACGATGAAGCTAACAATCCGGCCATCACCACAGAGACTTCAAAAGTCTCGAGGAAGAATAACGGCAGCATGGATACTACAGCTAACTCTGAACCAAAGGTCGCAAAATACAAGATATTTAAAATACCAACTTGTTTAAAGTCATAGCGATGCGCTTCTGGCACCTCATTAACAAAGACGTCCTGATTGAAGCGATAGCTGCTGATGAACTCATAGATATAGAGTACGCCAAGCCCGATATAGACCATATTAACCGCAGACTGGGTTAACAAGCTCACGCCAGCAGGAGACAGCTTCCAAGCTAGTAGAGCTAGCGCCAAGTACATGGGCAACTTAAAGACCATCATGAGCCAAAAGTCACCTTTTGAAGTCACGGTCATCGCGCCAGACTTTTTCGGTTTAAAATAAGTTGCACCTTTAGGTGTGTTGCGAACGAATTTATAAAACAGCACACTGTAGAGCATCATTACCACACCAGAAGTAGCACAAGCATAGCGCCAGCCATTGTCGCCACCAAAGTAAGCGGCAAAACCAATCGCCATCGTCGGTAGCAACATGGCTGCAGCGGCTGAACCAAAGTTACCCCAACCGCCATAAATACCTTCAGCAGCACCAAGCTCACTGGCTGGGAACCAATCACTCATCAAACGAATACCGACCACGAAACCGGCCCCTACGAAGCCTAGTAAGAAGCGTGATAGGGCTAAGGTGTTGTAATCCTGAGCAAAGGCGAAGGTGAAACAGGGAATCGCACCAATGGCGAGAATAGCGGTGTAGACAATGCGCGGCCCGAAGCGATCGGTCAGCATACCGATGATGACGCGAGCGGGAATAGTTAAGGCGACGTTGAGGATCAGTAAGGTCTTCACCTGATCTTTAGTGAGGTTCATGCTCTCGCCAATCGCTGAGAGAAACGGTGCATGGTTAAACCAGACAAAGAAGGTAAGGAAAAAAGCCATCCAGCCTAAATGGAGGATTTTATTTTTGCCCGCAAAGGATAAAACGTTGAGCTTATCTTTGACTGGTGTGGGACTGGAGGTAGGTGTCGACATGAATGGCTTCCTTTTTATGACCGTTTGCGCTTGGCCGTAATAGATTGAGTGGCTATGAGGTAGCAGTATCTACATTAAAATTTCTATTACCCCTACCCCTGCAATGGCTATGCCAGTCATGTCATATTGCTAGCTATTCTCCCCTGCTAAGCGACCTACTTAAGCAAAATTAAGGCCAAAAAAAATTAGCGAAATCGCTAATAGTGTCTGACCCAGTTTCAAAACCTTGCTCCTTTTAAACCTCGTAAACTGAAAAACTTCTCACTCAATTAGATTCCGTCAAACTCTTGAAACGGTCTACCTTCGTTGCTGATATGACCTCTCCTATTTAGTCAGTTAAGTTTGTACAAGCTTCTTCATTTAGGAAGCTCGTTTATTGGTTGCCATTACCCTAGTCTCGCTAAAAATAATCCGTAAGACAATATTAATTAGCAGCGCGTATTAATCTACTTTCTCGCATTTAGTCCTGATTATGAGTAAATTACCTACTTTGGCGCGTAATCAGAGCTATCGGCTTGAATAGTGCACCAATCACTCTCTCAACTGACCTAAAATACGGCATTTGTTGGTTATGCCAATAGAATAATCGTAGGCGTCATGGCAGCAAATTATATGAGGGTGAAAAGTGATGTTAATCTGTTAGGAGCAGATTGAATTTGCTCAGGCTTGTATTACTGGCACGATGATGTGAGTGTTGGTGGGATAGTTGGGTGCGGCTTATTTTTGTGATTGGCTACGGACATTCCATTTTCTGTTGTGCTGTTAAATACTATTGAATCATTAACGCCTCCCTTATGTGTTAGGTGTGTTAGCTTTCATCTGCCTATAAAAACTAACCGATACCTAACTCACTATGTGAGCCTAGTCGAACCAACTCTAAAGCGTCATCCGTTTTTCGATACAGCAGCACCAAGTCCGGCTTGATATGACAATCCCTAAAATCCTTTAAATTGCCTGTCAATTGATGGTCTTTATATCTGGTTGGTACAGGTAAATCATTGCAAAGACAATAGATGACTTCTGTCCAAGAGGGCGTAATTAAAGTCAAATAATGCTTTTTTGCGTCTCGTTTAAATTGATTGGTGACATCAATGGCTATCATGATGTGGCGTCGTTTGAAATATCGCTGCTTACAATGTCATTATTTATAGCGTCATTGCTCATGGCGTCATTGCTTATAGCTTCAATATCATTCAGCAATTCATTGGGCGTGTTATAACGACTAGTTTTGCCATTGCGCGCATCAAAGACGGCTTGCATAGTGAGAGGATTTTGCTCGTAGGCAATGGGTTTGACAGCATAATCAAAAGACAATGGTACTATACCCGTACGTGCCACTTGGTTTAAAAAAAGACGAATCGCTTGTGATGGCTGTAAACCATAGCTCTCTAATACAGCAAATGCGTCGTCCCTTAACTCTTTATCAATGCGGACATTATAGTTAACGGCGGTCATATTTGTACCCTTATCTAACGTTAGTTATACGTTCATTGTAGGTAATATGAGTTATACAATCAATGTCATAATGTTTTATCTGATATAGTTTCTTAATCTTAATGGAACCATCATTAACTTACAGTGAGTTGCCGTATATGTTAACTAAATAGCTTAACTAAGGACGAAGCAGTAGCTTACAATATCTGACTCGGTAATATAGTTTCATCCAATAATTGATTGAAGCTCTTTTCATCAATCTTTACGGCCTGACTTGTACCAGTCCTTTGCTTCTTCCATAATTCAATAAAACATCGATTATCAATTTCATACCCTCACAGTCTCTCATTTCTGCGAACCCTCCCCCCTTTATTACCCGACAAAGAATAAGCCGTTAGTCGCCCATAAAAGGTGCTTGGCACGATTATTGAATGCTTAAAGATAGGCAACTGTGAATTGTTATGTCGCTCAATGAAGTGACCGAGACAAGCACAGCCAACCCCTTCTATATAATGGCAAGGACAATCGTATGAATAGCCCAACAGCAAACCCGGTAGCGCCCTCTTTAAATGACAAACCCAATCTGGTCGTGATCGGCAATGGGATGGTCGGTCATCATTTTATTGAAAAGGCCATCGAGCAAGGACTGCATGAGCAATATGATATCCATGTGTTTGCTGAAGAAGACCGCCCCGCTTATGACCGTGTGTATTTGTCCAGCTATTTTGAGCATAAAGATGCTAGCAAGCTTAATTTGGTCGATCTAGGCTCCTATGAGACCGCTAAGATTAATCTGCACTTAAATCAAGAAATTATCGATATTGATGCGGTCAATAAATGCATCACGACTAAGGCTGGTGAACAGATTGACTACGCTGAACTGGTACTGGCTACGGGGTCGTATCCTTTTGTACCGCCAATCGAAGGTAAAGACCATCCGCATTGTCATGTGTACCGAACCATCGCTGATTTGGACGAAATCCTGGCCATCGCTGAGCTGCCTAAAGTGAAAAAGGGCGTGGTCGTCGGTGGCGGTCTATTGGGACTTGAAGCCGCTAAAGCCTTGGTGACTTTAGGACTTGAGACTTATGTCGTCGAGTTTGCGCCGCAGCTGATGGGCGTTCAGCTAGACCCTGCCGGTGGTGAAATACTTAAACAGAAAATCGAAGCGCTAGGCGTGACGGTACTGACGGGTAAAAACACCAAAGAGATTGTGCACCATACTAGCGTGCAGAGTGAGGAAGATAATTATCTCACGATGCAATTCACCGATGACACGTCGCTAGATACCGATATGATTGTATTTAGTGCCGGTATTCGACCGCAAGACGGCATCATCAAAAACAACCCTGAGTGCGGCGTAGAGCTGGGCGGCCGTGGCGGGATTTTAATCGATGAAAAGTGCCGCACCAATGCTGAGCACGTCTATGCTATCGGCGAGTGTGCAGTGTGGGACAACAAGGTGTTTGGTCTGGTCGCGCCGGGCTATAGCATGGCGAGTATTTGTGCCGCCCAAATCGCGGGCGACGCTGAGCAAACCTTTGCTGGTGCGGATATGAGCACCAAGCTCAAATTGATGGGTGTGGAGGTCGGTAGTATTGGCGATGCTCACGGCAAGACGCCGGGCAGCTTAACCTATCTCTATCAGAATCCGAAGGAAGGCGTGTATAAAAGACTGGTCACTACCGACGATAATAAGAAACTGCTCGGTGCCGTACTGGTCGGTGATACTGAAGACTATAACAATCTATTGCAGTTGTTCCTCAACGATATTGATCTCCCCGCTCATCCTGAAAGCCTGATCCTGCCCAACGTCGAAAAACCAACGATGGGTATCGAAAACCTACCTGATACCGCGACCATTTGCTCATGCTATAACGTCACCAAAGGCGATATCTGCGCGGCGGTCGAGGGCGGCGCGTATTCCATAGCCGACCTTAAGTCTTGCACCAGCGCCGGTACGGGTTGTGGCGGTTGTGCGCCGATGGTCAAAGACACCTTAGGCTATCAGCTAGAGACCTTAGGCTTTGAGGTCAATAATGACTTGTGTGAGCATTTTGCTTACTCGCGCCAAGACCTTTATAACTTGGTGCGCGTGCATGGTATCCGCACCTTTGATGAGCTATTGACTGAGCATGGGAGCGGCCGAGGCTGTGAGATCTGTAAGCCTGCGGTCGCCTCTATCTTGTCATCATGCTGGAATGATTACGTACTCAAGCCAGAGTTGGCACCGCTGCAAGAAACCAATGACTACTACCTCGGTAACATCCAAAAAGATGGTACTTATTCGGTCGTACCGCGCGTGCCTGGTGGCGAAATCACTGCGGATAAACTCATCGTCTTGGGTCAAGTCGCCAAAGATTATAATCTGTATACCAAGATTACCGGGGGTCAGCGAGTCGATTTATTTGGTGCACGTCTTGAGCAATTACCGGACATTTGGGAGGTATTGGTGCAAGCTGGCTTCGAGACGGGGCACGCTTATGGCAAGTCACTGCGAACCGTCAAGTCTTGTGTCGGTAATAACTGGTGTCGCTACGGCGTCGATGACAGCGTCGGCCTAGCCCTTAGATTAGAAGACCGCTATAAAGGCGTGCGCTCACCACACAAAATTAAGATGGGCGTCTCAGGCTGTACCCGTGAATGTGCCGAAGCGCAAAGTAAAGACTTTGGCGTCATCGCTACCGAAAATGGCTGGAATCTCTTCGTCTGTGGTAACGGCGGTATCACCCCGCGCCATGGCGAACTGTTCGCCACCGACCTCGATACCGAGACTCTGATCCGATATATCGACCGCATCATTATGTTCTATATCAAAACGGCGGATAAATTGCAGCGAACGTCTAAATGGCGCGAGAGCTTGGAAGGCGGTCTTGAGTACCTACAAGCGGTCATCATCGACGATAGCTTAGGCCTATGTGACGAGCTTGAAGCGCAAATGCAGCTGCTCATCGATAATTATGTCTGCGAGTGGAAAGAGACCATCAACGATGCTGAGAAACTCAAACGTTTCCGTCATTTCGTCAATAGCGAAAAAGGCGATGACAATGTGGTGTTCGTCGAGGAGCGTGAGCAGATTCGCCCTGCGAAGCCTGAGGAAAAGGCGGCTATTCAGGTGGTTGAACTGGCCTAAATCCCTCCCTAGCCCTCTCATTAGAAAAGGGAGGGCGCAACTTCTCTTTTTTAAGAAGAAGAACACCAAATTTGAAAGGACAATCTTATGACGATGCAAAAAATATGTACCCTCGACGACATTATCCCTGAAGCGGGCGTTTGCGCTCTGGTCAGTACGGAAGCTGGTGACAAGCAAGTTGCCATCTTTCGCACTAAAGAAGATGAGCTGTTCGCCATCGATAACTTTGACCCGTTTAGCAATGCCAATGTGCTGTCTCGTGGGTTAATCGGTGGCACGGTCGTGACGAACGAAGATGGCGTTGAAACAGACGTCTTGTATGTCGCCTCCCCTATTTATAAGCAGCGCTTTAACTTAGCCAGCGGTCAATGCTTGGATGATGAGACCGTTAAGCTTGGGTCTTATGAGGTGATTTTGGATGGAGATACGGTAATGGTTGGGGTGGCTCTCACTGAAGAATCTGCCGAAATTAATACTGAAGAAACTGTTGATGAAGCTGTGAGCTAGTATTTATCTGTCACTTAAATCCAAAGGTCATTTAACTTAGCGTTAGGTGGCTTTTTTTCAATATGAATAGTTAATATCCTCATAATATGCGGTGAATAGAGCTAATAAACCCCGCAAATTGATAACCCTTTAACCTTTATCAGCTATTAACCTCTTACCTAGACTCACGACGTCGTCTGGTAGATAACCTAGCTTTCTGTAGAATTTTAAGACTTTATAATTAGTCGAGCGCACCACGATATTAAGCTTAGGACAGCCTAGCTTAATAAGCTTATTCTCTATTTCACTCATCAGCTGCTTGCCGATACCCCTTGCTTGGTACTCTGGTGACACCGCTAAGTAATAGACGGAGCCACGATGGCCATCGTATCCTGCCATAGCGGAGGCAATAACTTGTCCTGCATCTTCCGCAACAAGAAATAACTCAGGTTGATACGCCACCTTCCTTGAAATGTCTTTATCAGGGTCATTCCATGGTCGTGTTAAGTCGCAGTCTTGCCAGAGTTGAATGACGGCTTGTCTGTCGGGCTCGTAGAAGGGTCTTATTTTCATAGCGTGGTTTTAATAACCTTATTTTATAAATTTAGTTTAATTATTTATTATTTTCTAACACTAATAGGATTAAGTTTATATATTTTATAAGGTCGATATCAAACCAACTATTAATACAACACACTCATCATCTGTCCCAAGCGCATCGCCGCCGCGAGATTGGCCGCTGTCGTCTCAATATTGTCGTAGGCATTATCTAATATCTGCTCGATAGGTTCTATCTTTTGAATACTGGGCATAACCACCTCAAACTGGGAGGTTTGCGCCCGATTTAACCCATCGACACTACCGCAAATCGCCATGACCGGCACGCCATGCTCACGGGCTATTTGACTAATCCCGCCAGCAACTTTGCCCATAGCCGTCTGTGCGTCGAGCTTACCCTCTCCCGTTATCACTAAATCAGCCTCAGCAATATGCTCGGATAAGTTAAGCGTATCAGCTACGGTAGTAAAGCCGGATTGCAGTTGAGCACTACAAAAGCTCATTAGCGCAAAACCTAACCCGCCTGCTGCGCCCGCCCCTGCTACATTCTGGCAATCGTCAAAGGCCTGCTGCTGACATACCTGCGCGAAATTAAACAGTGCTTTATCAAGCTGCGCTACCTGCTCAAGACTCGCGCCCTTTTGTGGACCAAAAACAGCGCTAGCGCCCAGCTCACCGCATAACGGATTGGTCACATCACACGCAACTTCAAAGACCGTATTGGCGACGTTTGAGTTCAAGTCTGAAAGGTCTATTCGCTGTAGTTTAGTCAGCTCTGCACCACCTTGGCTTAGTAGTTCACCTTGTTCATCATAAAACTTCACGCCTAAAGCACTCAGCATACCAAGACCAGCATCGTTGGTAGCACTACCGCCCAGACCGATGATAATACGCGTGGCCCCTTCCGCGAGGGCATCGGCAATTAATTCGCCTACCCCATAGCTGCTAGTTGCCAAGGGGTTTCTTTCTGCAGGCGTTAATAAATGCAGCCCGCTAGCTCGTGCCATCTCAATGACCGCAGTGCCTTCTGATAGCAACAAATACTTAGCACTAATTAGGCGCATCAGCGGGTCGTGAACGGTAATTTCTTTCCAATGGCCATCCAAAGCATAAGACAACACATCAGAAGTCCCTTCTCCGCCATCCGCCATCGGTAGCAAGGTATAGTCAGCATCAGGGAACACTTGGCGAAAGCCTGACTGGATAGCTTGGCAAACCTCAATGGCCTCCAAGCTTTCTTTAAAGGAGTCAGGGGCTATTAATATTTTCATAAAGTACTCTTGTGGTCTAAGGCTATTGAGGTCATGGCAAGGTTAAATAAATACCAACGTGAGCAGCCAGATAAAGATAATACTGGTCACACCCTGAATCCCTGTCGCCACCGAATGTGCCTTATAAGCTTGCGACACACTCATCCGGCTGAACTGGCTGACAATCCAGAAGAAGCTGTCATTGGCATGTGAAATCGTCATCGCTCCAGCGCCGATAGCCATTACACAAAATACGCGACCCAACTCGCTATCGAGACCAATCTGACCCAACAAAGGCGCGACCATCGCTGAGGTCGTCACCAAAGCCACGGTAGTAGAGCCCTGCGCTGTTTTTAGCGCCGCAGATACAATAAAGGGCATAAAGATACCTAGCCCTAAAGCTGATAAAGTCGTGCCTAAATAATCACCTATAGGGGTCACTTTGAGCATGGCACCAAAAGCACCGCCTGCCCCTGTAATCAATAGAATTGGTGCAGCCACAACTAACCCTTGTGAGATAGCATCGCTAATCTGTTGGGTCTTATCTTTGCTGCCTCTATCAATCAAAAGAAACGATAAAAATAGACCAATAAGTAAGGCTGTCAGCGGGTTACCGATAAAGACGACTATATCGACTAGCGTGCCGGCACCAAAAGGGGTGCTGGGCAGGTTGGCTACCGAGGATAGACAGATCAATAATATAGGCACCACAATAGGCAAAAAAGCCATCGTCGCTGAGGGTAGTTTGGCGTAATCCTCGCGGCTTTTCATATTCTCCGGTACGCCGGCGGCTAGCTCATCGGTATCCTTTATATTGTCAGGCTCGATATTAAGAAAGCGATTAGACCAAAGCCACCCTGCTGCTACCGCCACAACGGTCACGACCAGACCAACCATAATGACCAAGCCTAGATTGGACTCCAAGCCTAAATTACCTGCAGCGGCAATGGGACCTGGCGTCGGTGGCACAAAGGTATGCGTGGCATAAAGTCCAGTCGCCAAAGCAATACTCATCGCTACGCTAGAGACCTGCAGCCGCTTGGCCATAGACTCTTTTAACGAGTTGAGGATGATAAAGCCCGAATCACAGAACACCGGAATGGACACCACCATCCCTACGACCGACATCGTCAAGGTAGGAAAGCGCTTGCCCAATACCTTAATCACAGTTTCTGCCATTACAATAGCAGCACCGGTTTTCTCTAGTATCAAACCAATGATAGTCCCGAATACGATGACCAGACCGATGTATCCTAAGATACCCCCGAAGCCGTCTGAGATAGTTTTGGCGACGGTGTCCAGTGGCACTTGATAGAACAGCGCTAGCAAAAAGGCCGAAAGTATTAACACTAAAAACGGATGCCACTTGAGTTTTGCCGTAGCAAAAATAATAAACAGAATGGTTAATACCAGCCAAAATACAATCATCAATACCTCTGTATATAGTATATATCTACTAACTTTGGCACAAAATAATGTGACCATTGCTATTAGTCTGAATTAGAACGCTATCGTAACCGTAACAATAGGATGAACACGGCTGTCAGCTTAATTAGGATATTTAGTCTGCCAAGTTTATAGCAAATATTGCCGTTTAAACTTAATATCTGGCCAATAGTCGTTAATTTTGTAGCTTAAAGCTTAAAAGCAATCTGGATATTTATAATAGCCTGTGCAATAGCCTACCTAAGGTTATCTATAGGAACAGTTGACGGATAAATATCCAGTATTTATAAGTGGTTAGCAGGACAAAAATTTAAAGACGCCAGCTGCTGGAGTATGGTGACCTGAGTCTAAAACCTTAACTCATCCGTAGTAGTGACCTGAAGATTCTCATCAAAGGTAACCGTCAGCTCAACTTGCGATTTCTGCAAGGTCTCTAGCAGACTGCTGTCCTTATATTTCTGCATAATACGCTGCGGATAGAGGGTATAGGTTTGCCAGTTTATAAAGCTGGCAGCAGTCAATTGAGGTTTTGGTAAACTTTCCTCAGCGGCAGGCCCTAATGCACTATGGATAGAGGGCACGGCTCGATAATGAAAGACAATTTTATTAGGCAGCGATTGATCGTTAGCGATTATACAGGATGTCACTGCCTGATGACTGACGGTACGATCATTGAGTGGCATGTTAGCGCTATGGCTGAGGTTGGCAACAGAGCTATTGGCAACAGGGTTAGTACTACAATTGAGCGGAGCGCTCGTGGTGACGATAATTTGCGGGGCTTGCTCGATGGTGATACTCAGACTTGGGCCATTCAGCAATTGATGCATGCGGGTATCGATACCCGGTTGGCCAGTAGGTTGTAAATTTGACTCACTGCACGCTATAAGTCCTAGACTTAAGCTAATACCGACAACCCATCTTTCAGTCACTACTCTCTCAGGAACTATTCGCATAGCACACCTTCCTTAGTCTGCATTATGTCGCGGGCTTCTTCAGCTTACCACTATCATTTACCTTCAGCTATCAAAAGATATGCTACGATTGCTAAGTCTATAGTTATGAGATGAGGGATTATGTCATTGTATCAGCTTAAATCTCAGTTTCAGGACCAGCTGCGCCCAATCAGTAATGCTTTGGTTCGGCAAGGATTTACCGCCAATCAAGTAACCGTTAGTGCCGTTATATTAAGTGTAGGGACGGCTTATATTATCTATGCTCAAGCGGCTATTGATTTACAAAAAAAAGCATCGATACCAACCAACGTTGTTGGTCAATCCACAGCTATAGCGTTATCTAATTCAGAAAATAAGTTAGCGACATCTAATCTAGTATGGTTAGTCCTGCCCACTGCCCTATTTGCCCGCATGGCACTCAATGCTATCGATGGCATGATGGCGCGCGAGCACAACCAAGCGTCCAAGCTCGGGGCACTATTAAATGAAGCAGGGGATATCGTTGCCGACACTTTGTTGATAGCGAGCTTGCAGCCCCATCTTGCTAATACCACTCCTCAAAAAAATACTCACCAGCTAACCATAGTAAATGGACTAAGCTCGCTGACCGAATTAATTGCCATTAGCGCGGATAAACTCACAGGCCAACGTGCCAATCATGGCCCTTTAGGCAAAAGTGATAGAGCCTTAGAATTGGGCATCATCGGCACATTGGTCAGTTTGGGCGTCCCCGTTTATAGAGTAACCCAACCGTTATTGCTGCTGAACCAGTTGCTGTTGCTCAAGACCAGTCTGAACCGCCTACGCTTTATCGCGCAAAAGTACTTTGAGCTTTATCATCCTGCTCCAATAGCCAGGACTTTAAACGTAACGCCACCTCTATTAGAGGCAGCAAAAACATTAGTAGCAAAGACAAGCGCGCCTAGCAATACTGCCCTCTCCTCTACCTTAACTACTTTGCCTATCTCATTAAATAACACCCTTACATCAAATGATAGCACCGCGTCAAAACTACTTAAGCAGCCTGCGAGCCTGCCTCATCTTCAAGGAAGACTGACTATGAATAATAATAATAAAGCGCAAGACAACACACAGGCTATGCCAGCGAAGACGACACCAGAAACCATAATTGCGGAGCAAAGCTGCTTTAATGCCTATGATGGGACGGCGCTCTACTATCGCTATTGGCTGACTATGCCGCTTGCTGATATCGCCGAACATAGTGAGCAAAAACAAGTCATCCTGTTACACCGAGGTCATGAGCATTCAGGACGGCTAAGCGAGTTGGGCGAAAGCTTTGCCCAAGCCGGCTACCAAGTCTTTGCTTGGGATGCGCGTGGCAATGGCCGCTCCGGTGGCATCAAAGACCACGCCGATAGCGTCACGGAATTGGAGCGCGACCTCAATGACTTCGTCAATTTAGTGATGGCGCAGACGGGAATCGCTATCGAAGACACCCTGATCGTTGCCAGTAGCATTGGCGCCGTGTTGGCCGCCGCTTGGGTACACGATTATGCCCCTACTATTCGTGGCATGATCTTGGGTACGCCAGCGATTAGCATTCGTTTGTACATTCCCCTAGCGATACCGGCACTAAAATTCGCTCGCAAGCTAGGATTAATGTCGCGGGTCTCTAGCTATGTCAAAGCGCAAGTACTGACCCATGATAAAGACGCGCAGGCTGCTTATAATGCGGACCCTCTAATCTCAGGCTCGATCTCTAGCGACTTACTAATCGATACCCATGCCACGGGGCAACGCTTATTGGATGACGCTGCTGCCATTACCGCACCGACCTTTGTGTTATGCGCAGGCAAAGACTACGTGGTGGATAAACAAGCTGAGCGCGACTTCTATGAGCAAATCAGTGCCCCGAATAAACGCTGGCAGCTCTATCCCGATAGCTTCCATGCGATATTTCATGAGACCAACAAAGTTGACATCTTTGCCGATTGTATTGACTTCGCCAATAGCTTATTTGCCGTACCCGTCGCAACCGTAGATTTGACAGAAGCGCACAAGCATAGCGCCAGTAAAGATAAAGTCGACCGTCTGGCGATTAAACCTTTTAACCCCAGCTTTGCCATTACCCGCCTTGCCATGCAGAAATTTGGTCACGTCAGCGACGCCATTGCCACCGGTCTTGAGCATGGCTTTGACTCGGGTAGCTCGCTTGATAAGGTCTATAGTAACGAGCCAAAAGGTAAAAATGTCTTTGGCAAGGCGGTCGATAAATTTTACTTGAGTAATATTGGTTGGCAAGGCATCCGCATTCGCCGTGAGCATTTATTGGAGCTAGCGCGGATGGCTATTGCAGCGCGTCAACAGGCGCACTCTTCAGCTCTATCAAGCACTGAAATTGGTAATAAACAAAAACTTCGGGTGCTCGATATCGCCAGTGGCAATGGCTACTATGTCTTTGACTTACTGACTGAATTTGCGAATTTAAACGCTGAGCTAAGGGACTATGATGCGCATAATATCCAAGTGTTAAGCGATAAAGCGGCTAAGCTTGAGATGAGCGCGCGTGTGCAGGCTATCGAAAAGGATGCCTTTGACCCTAATAGCTACGTGTCTAATTCTACAGGTGAAAATGCTAATGCCTTTGATTTGGCCATAGCTTCCGGAGTGTTTGAGCTGTTCTCTGATAACGCTTTGGTCAGTACTGCGGTCTCCGGTATTTACGACAGCTTGGTCGAGGGTGGCTACTTTATTTATACCAACCAGCCTTGGCACCCTGAGCAGGAGTTTATTAGCAAAACTTTGAACAACCATCGCGGCAGCAGTTGGGTGATGCGTTGTCGCTCGCAGTTAGAGATGGATCAACTGGTCATGCAAGCTGGCTTTACCAAGGTCGATATGCGCATTGACCGCTTTGGTATTTTTACCGTGTCCTTAGCGATTAAAACCACCAGTGCTGCAGCGGCTAATCCTGGGAGTGATAAGCTTGTTTCCCCTGCATCCCCTAAGGGGAAATAATGGAGACGCCTTATAATAGTGTGCAACTCTTCTCGGGGGGTGGCACTCGCTTTGGCTATTATCTCGGCAGTTACGCCGCCCTCTGTGAGCAAGGCCATAGACCTGAGCTGATACTGGCCACTTGTGGTGGCAGTCTGGCGGCCTTATTGGTAGACCTTGCTCCTGAGCCGCAGCAACTCAAGGCTTTGATGCAGAGCCGTGAGTTTTATGAGGTCATTCGTGCCAGTCAACCACGCCGACCTGTAAAGAGTACGGCTAAAACTTTAGGGCTAACTACGCAGTACCCAGACTACTTTTATAACGCTCTAAAGCGTTGGCGCCTGAGCCGGCAGCCACATAAACTGAGCCAGCGGCAGATTAAAGAGAGCCATGATGAATTGCTCGCTGAGCTACAGCATTTGGCGATGTTTGCAATGGGGGAAAATGATGAGTGGTTTTTGGCGCTAGACCAGCTAAAAGCCTGTACCAATGCTAGCTTAGCCACTCACACTCAGAGTGCTCAGCAGCACCGCAGCGATATCGCTATGATTGCCAGTCGTTTACTGCCTGCAGTAACGAGACCCCACCAAGACACAAACGCTGTTCCATTAATAGTACCCAACTCGGTACAGTTGCAAGAAATCTTATTCGCACCGAATAAACTGACTCATTATCCTAAGCTAAGTGCTGAGATTACCTGCCCTACCCACCCTTATGCCCCGCATAGAATTACCCGTGAGGTACATACGAGTTATGACTGGGATATCCGTCAGGCGGTGCGCGCCTCGATGGCCGACATGTACTATTTACAGCCGACTTATATTACCGATTTGGGGTGGTGTTTGGGCGGCGTCATTAACCTGACCCCGATTGAGTTGGCTTGCCAGTTGGGGCAGACCGTATTTGCCGAAACTAAATCGCCGTATGATAAACATTTGGCCGCACCAGCTATTCAGCGAGTGTTTGGTTTTGACCCGAATCAAAGGTTAAATCAAGTTCATAGCCATACTCATAGCGGTGTTAGTAGTTGTATTGTTGATATTGATAGTCATAGTAATCGAAGCGAAGCCCAAAACACAGCTCGGTCGTCTGGTATTCATTGGCTGCCCTTTGCCGATAATGCCAAGGCACTGGCTGGTCAACACGTGCGCAAACGCATTAATTTAAAGGCAGGGTTGATAGACCTAATCCATGCCGATTACGCCAACTTTGTGAAGCAAATGCAGGCACAGTGGGATTATGGCCACGCGCGCACCACCGCTTATCTAGAGCAAACCAAGGGGCAACTATGACGGTCAACCCGCCCTATCTGGGCCCGAACCCTGATAACTCCTTACCTTGCGTCATCATCATTGGCGGCACCAGTGGTATTGGCTTAGCTCTAGCGTTGGCGCATCTCAAGCTGCGTTGGCAAGTGATTGTGGTCGGTAGCAACCCCAATAAAATCTCGCAGCTAAATCAGCAGCAGCCTGAGCTGACTACTATTCAGTGTGATATCACCCAAGTAGAGCAGCGTAACGCCTTATTTACACGGCTAGCCCAGCAACCGTTTAAGCGGCTAATCTATAGTGCCGGTTGGTATCTGAACGAGCGCGTATTCACCTTGGACAAAGAATCTAGCGCGCGTATGCTCGGTGTCAACTTGCAGGCCTTTCATGCCGTGTTTGACTGGGCTAGTGAGCAGCTTATTGCTAATAAAGCCCAAGGCCGCACTAACACCTACAATGACAATAAGCACAATGAGGCCAAGCGCTATGACAATGATCCCGCCTTAGTGTGTCTATCTTCTATCGCTGGCGTCTTGGATTACCCCTATGCTAGCCTTTATGGCAAATGCAAACGCGCTATGATGGTTAGCGCTGACGCTTACCGCTTGGCCCTCGCCCCTTTTAACATCCAAGTGACCTGTATCGCTTCGGGCTACATCGATACCCAAGCATTGCGAGATCTCAATGACGGTGATGCCAGCCATAAGCCCTTTATCGTGGCAGAAGAGGTGGCTGTCAGACGTATATTCAAGGCCATTGAGGAAAATGAGGCGCTGGCCATCTTCCCGGCTTCGATGCGCTATCTCACTTATGGCTTAAACAAACTGCCTACCCCGCTGCTCAATTTTTTAATGCAGCGACAGTTGGATAAAAAAAGGGTTAGGTAAAAAGAGTTAGCTTGTGAATAACGGGCTTGAGGACTAAATAATTAGCCAATACAGCAACGTAAATAGTGGAAAGCCAATTAATAAACTGTCAATCCGATCCAAAACCCCGCCATGCCCTGCCAGCAGCGTACCGGTGTCTTTGACGCCATGCCGACGTTTAAATGCCGATTCGAATAAGTCTCCTATCACCCCACTGACCGCCAATAAATAAGCGCAACCAAAACAAACGAGCGCGCTAAATGGGGTGAGCCAGAGCCCTAATGCTGTCGCCAATAAGGCCGAGACTAAAGTACCAAATAGCGCCCCTTCAATAGTTTTATTGGGGCTGATCGTTGGCGCGAGCTTACGCTGAAAAAATCGCCCACCAAAGGCGCGACCACACAGATATTGAGCAATATCATTAAACTGGCTAGCAAATAACACAAACAGCAAAATACCAGACGCCTCGCGTGCCCAAGTCAGATGGTGCAAAAAGATAAGACTGATAATCAACGTGAACAGGCTAACCACCATTAGCGCATCAAGAGGACTGCGTATCACTAGCGTCATTGCAGACTCTTTCGTTTCAGGCGTGATATTGCTGAACATAGGTTCCGTAGCCTTTTTTTCGCTTAACCGTTCTAAAGCGGAGACTTGTGTGGCGAGCTTATGCAGCAATTTGCTCTTGCTCGCTAACCGACCCAATCGCGATATCTCATAGAGACCACGCAACCCAATCATTACAAACAGCCCATCTAATGCCCACCAATACGGGTAGTGCCCTGCTCTACTTTGAATAGACGACACGAGATAACAGCCAAACAGCAGGGCGAGCATCCACCACCACGAACGAGCAATCCAATATATTTTCGGCAATTTGCGGCGATATTTAGGTAATGACAGCACCGTCAATACCAGTGTGTTCGCGGTCATAATGAGGATAATGAAAAGATAATCAGGCGTTAGCATCAGGTCTTAACCTCATTATAAAAGGCCGCTGTCATCATAAAGGTCACCAAGAATGCTACTATAACGACAAACATAGCGACTATCATAATGACCATTAGGCTACTTATTGACAGCGGCAATAGCAGCTATTAACGCAGCAGGTAGATAGGACTCTGGTAGCCGAGCACGCGGATAGTGCTGCGCTAGCCAAGCTCGATAACTGTCTACTGTCAGCTTACCACAATAAGCTAGGTATAAAACGGTGATACCGACACTGCGAGAAAATCCCATAACACATTGAAAATTGATGATTATTAATTCGTTAAGCGTTTGTCCATTTTGCTGCGAGCGATCCTGAGTCGTCTTATTAATCCCTGCCAATGCATCGATTTGACGAAACAAGGCTAGACAATCGCTCACTGCTATATCGCTTAAGGGCATTAAATCTAATAATGGGAAATAAAGGTACTGGCTTTGGAAGGGTCGCAAGCGCGAAAGCTGCTGTTCACAATGCTGTGGCGTTTTGCTACGCTTTGAATCTATTGGGATAATCGGCAGTACATTGGGTAGTGCCGCATAATGACTGGTTAATTCTGCCGCTAGATCGATCACGATAATTTGGTGTAACTGCTGTTTTATAGCACTTAGAGGGGCAGCATGAGGGCTACGTTGCCAATGCTGTAATTGGACAGCTAAGTTGATTGCTGATAATCGCGCTGAGGCAATGGTGACTACCGTTGTCTTAAAGGGCTGTACAGAGGTTAAGAAAGGCTCAACCTTATTAGCGGCTTGGCACTCATTACGCTGAGCATGCCATTGCCCTAACGCTGACATCAGTTTATAAGCCATTAATAAAGGCGCGAATCTTAGCCAAGTGCCCAAGGTTAATTGGCCTAGCGAGTCTTTGCTAAACCAACGTTGATTGCGAGATAAGTTTGGGTATTGATAGCCCCATGCTACTGCTAAAAAACTGATCAACCAATAGAGTGCGAAGGCAATAGCTATGTATTGCAACGCCGCCATGCCTAAATTCACAGCTAGGAAAAACCCGCCAATCGCTAGCATAATAAAGCCAGCGATAGCCACGCTAAGATACTTCAGCACCAGCCCATTGCGGAGTCTATTACCAACCCACAACACCACTCCCGCCAGCCCGAATCCCCCCACTATATCGAGCAAATGATGCTGATAAGTAAAGAGTGTCGAGAGGACAATTAGCGCACAAACTACCGAAAGTACTAGCCGATAGAGTAGCTGTAACGTGGCCTTTTGCGGAGATACTACTTCCCATAGCGAAACGCCCAGCAGCAAGGCATAGCTCACATGCAGGGAGGGAAATTGGTTAAACGGTTTATCAGTCACCGCTAAAAACTGATAGCCAAACTGCGTCCAGTCGCGAGTTACTGGCCGGATAAAAGAGAAGCGTGCAGGATAGAGATAAAAAATAAGGGTAGCGAATAAAGTAGCGAGAATTAAGCGGCGAGTTAATGAGGTCAGCTGTTGCGAGGTGCGCACCATAAAAAAGCTGGCGCAAAATAACAGTAGCGACCAGCTGTATGGGACGATCATTGCGGGGATAAACGGAATATTACGGTCTAGCGGTAAAGCTAAGTTCTGGATATGACTAGGATTCAGTTGGTATAGCGCTGCACCATATAGATTGGTCAGCGTATAGAGCAGATAAAATACTAATAGCGACAATGCTAACTGCTGAAGCCGTGCCCCTTTAGTTACCATCGCTGCACGCCCCATAGCCTTAGCTCCCTAACCCCAACCTTAACCTTAGCACAGCTGAATCCTTATGGGTCTGTAGGTCAATTAGGTCAATGATATGTTTTCAGTAGATATTTTGAGTGTGTCTCCTACAATAGGAAATAAACTAGCAGCTGTAACCATTGCTAAATAAAGATGTCAGTAACTCTCTGCTGAAATATACCACATTATGACTAGGTGACTAGCAGTGATTTTTCTGTTTGACTCCTATACTAGAACACAAACTTTCGGCTATATCCCAAGTGTTTTAGGGCTTACTTATTATTTGTTTTTCTCAATACCAAAAATCGCTTTTTGTTTTGCCTGATTGCTGTCTTTTTGGCATAACCTCAGCTTGAGGGTGTGAACTTCTTAACCTTTACTTTTGGGTAGTGGATTAGATACCCAAAATTTGTGGTTATTCCTGATCGGTGCGCTGTAGAGACATCGAACATTAGGCTATATCCCAAGTGTTTTAGAATTCTGTAGTTATTAATTGGTCGCTATTAACAAAAAAATGTACAACATTATTAGAGTCATTTCAAATAGTTAGGATAAAAAACCCGTCTTAGTTGACGGGCTTTTTTATATTCAATCAATAATTAGATTTTTAACTAAGGTGAACAATATCCGCCTTTATGATGAGAACCTGTACCGCCATGTGGGTGTTCACCCTTTGGACATGCATTAGCGGAGATAGAAACTACGCTCATTACTGATAGAACTGTTATTACTACAAATTTCTTCATAAGAATATCTCCAAGTTAGTTTATTGCAATAATATACAAATTTCACTTATTTACAATAATTTTTATCAAAATTCCAAGTGCTTTGCTTAGCTAATTAAGGTCAAAAAATTGTGATTGAGGGTATGCCCTAGCAGAACCATCCATAACAGGTTTTTGAATTATGGGACTGGTTGCTGTACCTTTTTCCTGTCATTGACCTATAGTCTTATAAGATATAGCTTATAAGGCAATGACTTCAGACTACCACCACTCAGGCTCGTCAGGCTGGCGATTCAACAAAGTATCGCGCGACTTGCGGGGGCTCTCATAGATCGTCAGCGTCTTTTCGGGCACTTCCGCGATAAAGCGCGAGACCTTATCAAAGTAGCCTGAAAAACTTGCCAGATAGTCGGGGGCGGTCATGTATAGCCGAGTTTTTGCGCGGCTACAGGCCACATAAAACAGTTTGCGCTCCTCCTCTACCGCCTCAAAGTCATCAATGGAACGATGGTGCGGGGTCATACCATCAAGCAGGCAATTCACAAAAACGATAGGCCATTCTAGTCCCTTAGAACTATGAATGGTTGAGATAGTTACCGCATCATTGTTTTCATCTTTGGGCTTGTCCACCGTGGCGACCGAATCATTCGGCGGGTCCAAAGCTAGGTTTTCTAGGAAACGCTCGATACTGTCGTATTCTTTAGCGAGGTTTTTTAACACGCGAAAGTCTTCCGTTCGCTCACGCCAGTTTTCTTCCAGTAGCTTCATGACAGGCACATAAAACTCTAGCAGCTTATCCAGCACCGCTTCCACATTGCTCGCCTTACTGGCTGCCTCAAGAGCATCATGAAGCGGGGTTAACTGCTCACTTTTTTTGCCCATCTTAGGGTCTTTGAGTGGCGCAAAAGAGTTATTATTTTCATTGATAGCCTTCGTCAGCCGTACTGCCGTGACATCGCCAATACCTTGTAATAGCGTGAGTATTCGATGCCAAGAAATCGTATCGTTAGGGTTAAAGAGCACCTTAATAAAGGCCAAAATATCTTTGATATGGCGGCGCTCGATAAACTTAATCCCGCCCACCACAATGAAAGGAATACCCCGCTCCATAAACTCTACTTGGATGTAGTTCGACTGAAAGGAGGTGCGGCAAAGTACCGCAAAGTCTTTGTAGTCCTGATCGTCTTTTAGCGAAATGATAGTGTCGGCAATATAGCTGGCCTCTGCGCGCTCATCAGTACGGCGGCAGAATATGGGCTTAAACCCGTCAACACTGACATTAGAAAACAGCCGTTTTTGATAGCCGAGCGTAATTTGCTCAGACAAGGCATTAACGTAGTTCAAAATAGCGGGACTGCTGCGATAGTTTTGCTCCAGTTTAATCAGCTTGGCCTCAGGATAGGTCTCCCCGAACAATAAGATATTCTCGTAATTAGCACCGCGAAACGCGTAGATACTTTGGTTGTCATCACCCACCACCATTAGCGATACTGAGTCCGGCTCGCAAATCAAATCAATCAGCTGCTTTTGCGGAATATTGGTATCTTGATACTCATCAACCATTACATGGCGATAGGTCTGTTGTAGGATTTCTCTAAAACGACGATTTTTACGCAAATGGTAAACGACTTGTCCGATAATATCATCGAAGTCATACAGGTGATTACTGCGCTTAAAAGTATGATAATCCTCCGCCAATTGCTCAATAATCGCGGTATGGATAGCCAAGTCAGGGTAGTTGTCTTCAATAAGATTGCGCAGGAGAATACGGCGGTTGCGCGAGGTCGAAATCATTTTCTGCAGGGTTCTTTTGCGCGGAAAGGCTTGTTTGCTTTTATCAATCGGATATTTTTTATCTTTGATAATCAGATCTAACGCATCCTCTGAATCGATAGTGTCCAAAATCGTAAAATTGGTGCTAATACCAAGCAGCCCAGAGTATTTGCGCAGGAGCATATTGCAAAACGAGTGAAAGGTACCGCTAGTGATATTATTGAGGCGCTGGCTGTCATCGAGTGTTGCCGACAGCAGAGCACGAGCGCGGCCTTTGATTTCATTCGCCGCCTTACGGGTAAAGGTCAGTAGCAAGATGCTACTTGGAGCAACACCGTTTTCAAGCAAATAGCTGGTGCGGTAAGTCAGGGTCTTAGTCTTGCCCGAGCCCGCTCCTGCAATCACTAATATCTTGCCATCAATAGTGGTGGTCGCTAATAACTGGTTGGGATTGAGCTCGCTAGCATAGTTGATCGCCAAATCTTGCTTCGCTAACCGCTGACTTATTTTACTAACGCCATCCTCATCGATATCAGCATCAATTAGATTGGCTTCAAGTTTGCTAATCGACTCTTGTAAGTGGCTAATTTTGCCACGGACTTCTTCATGCAAATCAGGGTAAGTGTAGCTATCAATATCAAAAGCGGTGTTCGCCATGGTGACTTCCAGTGGTTCTTATTGGTTATTAGATTGGGGGGTTCTACAGTATAACAGTGCCCTGCAAGCGTTGGCTTGGCGGCAAACAAATATCACGCTATTGAATATACCATATGCTCTGCCCAATCAATATTTTACGGGTTATAAATCTAGCCTAGTTTACGGAATTGGGACAATAGGAGTCCTACCCGCTTAGTCATGCAGTCAACCTTAAGCTCTACAGGCAAATTTAAATGAACTCAAGTCATAATAGCCCGTAAAAAAACCACCCGTTAAGGTGGTTGCTGTACAGCCAAAAACTTTATTTATTTACGGCGCCGTGGTCTCTTCAATAGTTAATCTCATCTTGCTAACATCATAATTTTTAATATTAAACTTTGCTTCAAACGGTTGCGGTAAAGACATAAACGGTAGGGTCACTATGGCTTCTTTTGCCGTAGTAAATTGATTAAATAGACGGTCTTCCACAATCTTATCTAGCGGTTTCAATATGCTATCGCTAGCTTGAGTCATACGATATCTACTAGTAACCCCATCAAAACTTATGACGACATCACAACTGGGCGTACATTTCACCGGCTCAACCGTATTAATGGTCACTGTCTCTGCAATACCGCCGGTCGCTATAGCGGTCCTTTGCACCTCAGCCGACACTCTTTTCTGAAAGTCGGGCTCAGTTGGGACGGTGAAAGTATTGTCTGAAACGACGGTCGCACGCGTGGAGAAGGTATTGTTGCCTTCAGTTTGTGAGCCGTACTTCCAATCACTAAACTGATTATTATCATTGCCGCCGTTATTACCGTTATCCCCATTATTATCAGGATTGGTCACGGTCGAACCAATACCGCCACCGGGTCTGGCAGCATCCAAATCGTCATAACCACCGCCACAAGCAGCTAAACTTAATACTGACGCGCATACCGCTAACTTTTTCATTGGTTTCATCTCTAATTTATCAATCAGACAACTGTATAACATCCACAATAGTTCAGCAATAGTAAAGACTTAGATATCTATCACTGTTATTGAAAACTCGAAATTAAAAACACAAATAACCTATTAAAAGAGCCATTAAAAAACCACCGGTTAGGGTGGTTTAAATCAAAATAGCTAGGGTATTAGCGGAGGAAGTTTATCGCTCCTGACTACGTTTGCCTAGCTTGATTATTAACTTTATTATTGCGCCCGCCAATAAACCTTTAACACGAGGTCTTCGCGCGACAGTTGCAACGCAGTTTTTAATTGTCGTCTTAAGGTCTTGGCGTCTTGTGCCTCTAGCGCTCCCCAGACCTTCTCAATCGTCAAATTAGCAAGAGCAGGATGCGTGTCAAGCAATCCCATAATAGTGTCTGTTAAGTATACCTCTGGCGTATTGACGACCGCTATTATGTTGTCAGTTTTAAAGCCCTGACGCTGTGCTAAAGGCTCACTCAGCTCAACCGCGTGTAGATATGCTAATTCCTCTGGGTCATTCGTCACTGCAATGACCACCGGCGCTACTGGATTTTGCCAGGTCTCTAAGAGATTGGCGACAGTTGGTAGCGAGGTCTCATCACAAATCAGCAAGCACTGTCCTGTTGATAAATGGGCAATCTTTTCGGGATAATCACGCACACTATTTAACGTCATCCCCGCCTGTTGCCGCAAAGCCCAATCGCCGCCAGGAGTACTGCCATGAATGTAGGCATCTACCCAAGCATGCACTTGCTGCGTCTGCGGGTCTTGCCAAGCTTTTCTTAACGTATAGTAACGCTGCAATTTATCGCCTTTACTCTTAGCGACTAACGCTGCACTTTCATCGGTTAAGTCCGCATAGACGTCAAACAGATAAGCATAGCCAGGATGGTCTAAAGGCGTATCGGCTGGCGCGGTCACCACCATTCTATACAGACTGGGACTGGCATAATAACTGTCGGTCACGGTAAACTGCCGGTCTTGTAACTTAATAGCTAGCTTGCCAAGTTTTTTGGAAGCGCTCTGCAGCAGTAAAATATATTGCGATTTTAGGGTGATATCGCCTGCTATTTTATTTTCAAACGCGATGAAATATTGCTCGATATCATCATCCTCATCGCTCTCTGCAGACTCCTCTGGCTGAGCTGTTTGCGATAATGGCGATGACGCTGACGCTGATGTAACCAATGGCGCGGTAACAGATTGGGAGATGAGCAATAAACCATCTGTATAGACATCAGCCACCTGCACGACTCTATCCTCCGCTACGGAGTCATCGGTGAAGGCTTCAATGAATAAGGCCAGCTCATCCTGATGCTCTTCATTAACATGCGTCATAAATTTGATTTTATCGACCACGGCTAGCGGAGTTTTATCGCTGAGTACTGCCGGGAATGCTGTCGCTAACTGTGGCATATTGTCCCCTTTAATATAAACACTTTATGGCTTAAATAGTTATAGCTTAAATAGTTGTGGCTGCAATAAAGGCTATTTATTAGCAACCGTAATGGTGAAAATGGGTGGGGCATCCTACTACTGCGAGAGACCGGCCACCCAGTTGCTCAATTGCTCAATTGCTCAATTGCTGACGTTATTAGAATTCATACGTCAGTGAGGCTTTTACTTCGCGCTCATCGCCTGGCATATTGAAAGTATTGGGCGAACCGACCCGCACATAGTGGTCATCATTGAATAAGTTATAAATGTTCAATTGTCCGGTCAGACGCTCTTGAAACGGATAACTCACCATCGCATCCCACGTGTAATAGACGTCCGCTTGTAGACCTTGTGAAGAGGAGAACTTACCGACTGCGTTGACGCCTAACCCTATCGTTAAAGGCTGCGGTAGTAAATCTGTAGCCTTGTAAGTGCTCCATAGATTAGCGGAGTGCTTAGGCATCAATAAGAAAATACCATCATCACGGTCGCTAGAGGCTTGCTTAATCTCGCTATCAAGGTAGCTATAACCGGCAGACACCTGCCAATTAGGTAGGATTTCTCCATTGACCTCCAGCTCTATGCCCTGCATCTCGCGCTTGCCCATGGCCACCTGGTCGCCATCTTGGGTCGGTGCGGCCGCATTTTCATCGGTGAGCTGATAGCCACTGATACGCGCAGATAGCGTGTCTTGCCAATGGCCTTTTAGACCGATTTCCACCTGCTCGCCTTCACGAGGTTTAAGAATATCACCCGCTTTATTAGCCACATACTGCGGCATAAAGACTTGCGTATAGCTGCCATAAGCATTGATATTCGGCGTCAACTCATAGACCAAACCGCCATAGCCTGTGGCCTTACTGCTATCATCCGTACTCATATGCGTATTGCTAACCTTGTCATCGCTCTCAACTTTATAACGGCTGACCCGGCCACCGGCGATGAGGTTTAATCGATCCAAAGGCTTATAGTTGATTTTGCCATAGACACCCGTTTCGCTAAGGGTATTGTCCGTATGGGTCAAGCGATAGCCAGGCTGCCCATTGCGAGCCAACTCTAAAATATCGACTTGCTCTAAATTATTAATCTGCTCTACAGTCAGGCCTTTACCGAGTGCTTGGCTGCTGGCACGGGCGGTATCCGCATTAAAGCGCTTATAATCGGCACCAAGTACGTATTCGCTCTGTAGGTCATTTAAGATAAAGGGCTGACTGAGGTTAATATCGGCACTTAACGCTGTCTCATGCACCTCAACACCGAGCCCTGCGACGTTGGTTTTACCATCTACTACGCTACTGCCCCCAAAGGCATAGTTATAATCAGCGTCTCTATTTGAGTAACGAACCCCACCACTGACTACCCCTTCACTGGCTAAGCGATGTTGAAAATCGGCAAAGATATCATGGCTCTCATTATTAAAATCATTCCAACGAGCGCCGTAAAACTGGTCATTCGGTAGCGATAATAAACTACCATCCGTATAAGAGGGCAAGCCATTATCCGGGGTAATATCTCGGCTTTGCAGTAGATAGCCCACGCCAAATTTAGTGCTGTCACTCAGCTGTTTGTCTGCACTTAAGTAGATGGTACTGTTGCTATTATCGTCACCACCGATGTCGTCTACTACAGGGTTAGTTTTTTGGTTATATTGCACCACTGCGCGGCCTACCGTGCTGTCATCCGTGCTCAAACTGCCCTGCAAGTCGGCTGATACTTCATAACCTGTTGGATTACTTACGCTCGCCTTAAAGGTTTGTGGGCCATCCACCTTGCCACGCTTGCGCACTAAGTTGACCACACCGCCCATCTCTGACGCTGAGTTAAAGAGTCCTGAAGGCCCTCGCATGACTTCAACTCGGTCAAACGCTGCAAGGTTGGGCAAGGTACCATTAATACTTGCCATAGGTGACGCCAAACCATCGATGCTAAATTGGTCGTACTCATAACCGCGCGAGTAAATAGAGGAGCGGCCATCATCATTTTGTAGTACTCGCAGGCCCGTAGTGCGCTTGGCCATTTGGTCTAAAGTCTCGACATTTAAGTCATCTATTTTTGCTTGGGTAATGACGCTAATAGATTGAGGGATATTTTCGATATAATCTGGAATCTTGGTACCGACTGTAGCGACGTTGGCGTTATATAACTCGTTGTCTTCACTAGGGTCAGTCACATAAAGCGGATTCGCCGTGATAACTATTTTATCTAGGGTAGCATTAGGCTGAGCTACAGGCTGCCCTTCAGTGACCGTGGGAGTAGCTGCTGCTGCAGAAGTAGAAAAAGAGACAGAGGCACAAAGTAAAGATAATAACGAATAGCACAGCGGTGACAAACGAAAAGTAGCAGAAACAGGCGACATAAATAGTCCTTACTGAAAGTGAAAAACTCTGACAGAATATCAAGCCTTTAGGGCTAAATAATGCTGTCAGAGCAAGGTAGTAATGAGCTATAACACTATAAAATCATTAACAATAATAAAGGTCGACTGCTAAAACCCTTTCGCATTATCTGGCGTGGCGGTATAAAAGATTTGGAAAGCACTGTCAGCACTGGTCGTGACCGGCTTGCCATCTACTAAAGCGCTGGCTTCAAAACGTACTCCACCACCTGCACTCTCACCACTGGCAAAGTTAGGCAGGGTTAATGCCTGTACCGTGACTTTCTTATTGGTTACAGAGACCCCGTCTTTGGTCAATTTAGTGCCGCGTGGCTTGACCACTTCGCCTTCTGCAAGTGCTTTAGCAGGGTCGTCATAGATGATGTCTAAATCTAATAGCTGCGCTTGTGCCAATACCGCTGTACCATTCACTACGGGAATACCCACTAACGCTTTACTGCCACGATGAATCATACGGTTATCGATGATACTGCCATTCTTCATCACTCGCCCTTCTGCTGCGACTGAATTGGTACGGTTAATCAATAAAATCTTATAGCCTGGTACAGCTGTTTTGGCTTTACCATCAAAGATATCTGCGACCAATTCAGGTTGGGTTTGTGCTGCATTGACTAGCAGACGTGCAGAAGTTTCAGAAACTGGCTGTACTTGACCGGCAATAGTCAGCGTGCGTACGTCGGCATAATTGCTCTGCGTTTGCGTAATATTTTTTGCGACTGCGCTGCTGACCGGTGCAACTTCGCTTTGGCTAAGCGGGGCAGTATTTTGACAGCCGGCTAAACCTAATGACAATAAAAGTGAAGATACGACCAATGATTTAGAAGTGAATGCCATGCGTGAACCTATAAGTTTTGTATGGTGAGTGGTGAATAGGAAATTTAAGTAGGGCTATACTTTTGCAGATGGATTAAAAGGAAATTAAGGACGATAAAAAATTACCGCTTTATACTTTTAATCTATATATATTTAAAAACAGTACTTTTGGAAAGAACCTTGAAAAAACTATCTTTGATAATGATTATCAGTTGTATTATTATTACTACTAAATTACTTATTGTCAATAACTTAGCGAAATGTTTATGGTTTTTATTGCCCTATTAGACTTTTTGTTATTGCTAGCTATTTTTTATTCTACTAGAGGTCTGTATGTCTAAACTTTATCGCTATATCCATCTTCCTATCTCACTAGCCTTGCTTATGACTGCCCCGAGTTATGCCCAACCTGACCTAACCACGCCCATAGATTTCAGTCTGCTACACAGCCACGATACGAGTTATCGCTTTGTGACTCAGAGCTTTAATCAGCCTGCCCCGCAACTCGATACTACGGATAAAGAGGCTCAGAAACTGACTGAACTGGCTAAACCTCGTCATTATCAAGTTTGGCTAGCTATCCCTGAAGGCTATGACTCAAGCAAACCTGCCAATGTCTTATATCTGCTCGATGGCAATGGGGTGTTGGATGATTTAGAGGAAGCGACTTTACGAGACTTGACTGAACAAAGCCACTCCCTCTCTACCGAGCAAAAACAGCCGCCCATCCTAGTGTTAATCGGCTATCAAACGCCCTATCGCTTTGATGTAATGGCGCGCGCTTATGACTATACGCCGCCTCTGCTCACCAGTACGGGAATAAATACGGCTTTTCAAGAAACAGGCCGCGCTCGTTTAAACGGGGGTGCCGAGACTTTCTATACCTTAATTGAAGGCGAAATAAAGCCTTGGGTAGCGCAAACGTTAGGGACAGCGCCTGCGAGTGAGGCCATCTGGGGACATTCCTACGGTGGTCTATTTGTGCTGTATACCTTACTCAAACATCCTGAAGCCTATCAGCACTACTATAGCGCCGACCCTTCGCTCTGGTGGCAAGACGGTGAGATGACTCAATATTGGCAGGCTTATCAAGCATCTTCTGCCGCTCAGTCCAAGCCTCAAGGGACTAATAGGCTAAACCCACACAAAACTATCCGACTAACTTTTAGTGGCGATACTGCGACGGTGGCTAACAGAACGGCGGCTATAGCAGAGCCAGTAACCCCTGTCGCAGACCAGCAAGCGATGACGCCTGCGGATCAAGATAAACAGCAATTCGCCAAAGAAGTTTGCCAATATTTCGTGACGCAGCAGCAAGCCGAATGCAGCTATCAGCAGTATAAACAATCGCATGGGGAACTGTTTACCAGCTCGCTACTGGACACTCTCAAACGCTTTAAGTAATAGCTTCAGCGTTAAAGCTTATTAGGAAAATGCGCCCTACCCGATCAAATCGTATCCACAATTACCGGTCGGCCATTATGCGTAAGCACGGTCACATCAACGCCATATAACGTAGCGATGGTTTCGTGAGTCAGCACTTCCGCCGGTGTGCCTATATTGGTAATTTGCCCTGCTTTCATCATGACCACGGTATCGGCAAACTGCGCAGCTTGGTTAATGTCATGTAGGACAATTACCACGGTCTTTTGCTCAGTATGCGCTAAGGTGCGCAAAGCGCGCATCAACTGTCCCGAGTGGTACATATCCAAGTTATTCAGTGGCTCATCGAGTAGCAGATAAGGTGTATCTTGGCAGACAATCATAGCGATTAGCGCCCGTTGGCGTTGGCCGCCAGACAGGGTCGACAAGTAGCGCTTGGCTAAAGGCTCAAGCTCAAAACGGGTAATCATCTCCTGCACTATTTGGCTGTCATTTTGACTAGGTCTGCCTTGATGATAAGGATAGCGGCCAAACATGAGCAGCTCTTCTACCCGTAAGCGCCCCTGAATTGCATTTTCTTGTGCGAGCATAGAAACCATACGCGCCATCGTCTGGCTCGAAGCTTGGCTAATATCGTGCTCAGCGAAACTTATCGAGCCACTTTGCAGCGGGCTTAAACGTGACATAACGCTAAATAATGTGGACTTACCCGCGCCATTAGGCCCAATCAAAGCGATGACCTGACCTACAGGCAGACTCAGCGAGACGTCGGTTAAGATAGTAGTTTCTTCGATACGGTGGCTGACATTGCTAATTTGAATCATAAGCGCGCTTCATAAATAAGGTTTAAAACGTTTTTAGAAATGGGAACATCGTTTGTAATGACAGTAGTAGGATAAGGCTCTTACTAGGCCTTCTGTGGGCGATATTGGCTAAGAATTAGCAGGATAAATACTACCCCGCCCAACAGCTCGATGACCACAGACAGTACCCCTGCCATGCCCAGTACTTGCTCAAAGAAGGTCTGACCGAGTACCAGACAAATCATCGCGATAAGGCTCACTAAAACCAGCCGCTCGCTGTGGTACATCGCCTTACTCATACGATTGGTTAAGGCACAGACCAGCAGCCCTAAGAAAATAACCGGTCCTACAAAAGCTGTCGCGGTCGCTACCAAGACCGCAATGACTATCAATAGTTTTCGCGTCAGTGCTTGGTAATCCACCCCTAAATTAAGCGCATGCGCCTTACCTAACATCAACACATCGACCTGATGCCGCCAGCGCCAGATAAACACCGCACTTACCACGCATATCGCTAAACTGGTCCACATCATCGTAGGATTGATGGTATTAAACTGAGCAAAACTGGCCGCTTGCACGGTGATAAAATCTTCGGGGCTGATTAACCGAGCTATCAAGGAAGACAGACTACGAAATAGCACACCAAAGATGATACCTGCGAGAATTAACCGGGATAAATTTTGGCTAGAGCGGGTAAATAAAAACCGGAATAACAATAAAGAAGCGACCACCATCAGGCCTATTTCGATCGTGAATTTCAATAGCGGTTGCTGGCTGAATAAATTACTCGCGCCCAAAAAATACACTAGTAAACTTTGAATTAACACGTAGAGCGCGTCAAAGCCCAATAGTGCTGGGGTCAAAATCGGATTGTGCGTTAAGCTTTGGAACAATAAGGTAGACACGCCAATGCTATAGCCGACAATTAATAAAGCGAGCAACTTTTTACCACGAAAAGCCAAGATAAAATCCCAATTGCCATGCGCATTTAGCCCCATAAATAATAGCGCACTAATCAGCAGCACCGCTAAGGCAATCCAAACTGGTTTGGTCGCTACTGTGGCAGTCAAATTTTTGCGAAGAGTGGCCGTTACGCCCTCAGGTTTTTGGGACGTAGCTGTGGAACTTTTGAGCGATTTTATAGTGGAATTAAGCATGAATAGTCAGCAATTAATTTAAAAAATATAGTCGGGTTAGCAAGTCTTGGAAGCTTGGTAGCCATTAATGCGTATCTGGCTGACGCATCAATAACCAGAGGAATATCAAGGCGCCGATGACCCCAAAGACGGTCGCCACCGGAATCTCATAAGGATAGCGAATACTGCGACCGATAATGTCACAAAGCAATACCAGACTGGCCCCCAATAACGCTACGGCAGGGAGACAACGGCGCAAGCGATCGCCCATCATTCGGCTAATGATATTGGGAACCACTAGGCCGACAAAAGGAATGGCACCGACCGTTACCACTACCACCGCACTAATCATGGCCACGGTGATAATGACAAACCACGTGACCAGACGCTGATTGACCCCAAGGTTAATCGCGATGGCATCGCCTAAGCCAACGATGGTCAGCTTATCCGCCAAGATATAAGCCATTGCCGCAAGTGCGCCGGTCAGATAAAGCAGCTCATAACGACCTGATAGAATGGTAGAGAAATCCCCAAAGCGCCATACCGTTAACAGCTGTAAAGACTCGGTCTGGTAAGCGATAAAGACCGTAATTGCCTCGACAATACCACCAAAAACGATGCCTACTAACGGCACCATTAAAAAGTCAGTCGGCGGCAAACGCTTAATCAAGCGCATGAACAGGACCATCCCGCCTATCGCACATAAGACCGCAAAGACCATCTTAGTGAATAACGCGCTGGTGGGCAGGTAAAGGCTCACCAACAATAACCCCAAGCTCGCACTTTGCGTCGCACCAACCATGGAGGGATCAACGAAGCGGTTTTTTAACACTACCTGCAAAATCATCCCAGCGACCGATAACGAGGCGCCGGTTAAGATAATCGCTAAGGTGCGCGGTAGCCGACTTAACAGCAATAACTGCAGATCAGTATTTTCTGCAGCAGTGGCGGCCCCTGACGAGCTAGCTTGCCCCATACTTTGCAGCAATGCCTGCCAAAGACCTGACCAAGAAAAATCAGCCACGCCAATAGACAGGCTCAATAAAATTAGCCCGATTAACAGAAAAACGCTAAGCGTATTGAGCAGACTTGGCGGTATAGACCATAAGCGAGGACGATTGGAGATAGCGGTGAGTGACATAGTGGGACAGTGTTTAGGTAACCCAGAATAGCAGGCTAATAGAAAGTAAATTTATAAGAAATAAATGCGGATAACAGTGAAGCGGCTCATTAATAAAGGCGATTAAGGCAATAAATTATCGAAACCCAAATAACGGGCTAAGCGCTAGCCCTGTATTACCAGGACTAACGCTTAAAAATTGCTAAACAGCTTTCTTATTTAATAAACAGCTCACTAGCTGTCTTATTGACTAGCAGCCGCCTTACTAAAGTTATCCGTGATCAGCTTGGCATCTTTAATCCACTGGTAATAACCACCAAAGGCTAGATACGAGTCTGGGCTGAGATAGACCACATGATCATTTTTCCAAGCATTGGTCTCGTGTACTAATGGGTTGTCCAATACTTCTTTGGCGCCAATACCCTCTTCGCCAATAGCAGAGGTTCTATCAAGTACAAATAACCAGTCTGGATTGGTCTTTTGTAGGTATTCAAACGATATGGGTTGGCCATGCGTGGCGTCTTTAATATCGGCATCTGCCATAGGAATATCAAAAACGGTATGTAAGAAACCAAAACGTGAGGCCGCGCCATAAGCAGAGATTTTATTGCCATTCACTAGAATCACTAAGCCATTACCTTTACCGGCACTGGCGGCTTTCGCATCGGCGATAGCGGTATCGATATCTTTCTGCAATTCTGCAGCTTTATCCGATTTATTAAATAAGCGCCCTAAATCTGCCAAACGGGTCTTGCTCGACTCATAAATATCGGTCGTATCTACGGTCAAATCTAGTGTTGGTGCCATTTGCTGTAAGGTGCTGTACTTTTCTGCCATGCGGCTACCGATTAAGATAGCTTTAGGTTGTAGCTCGTTTAACACTTCCATATTGGGCTCAAATAGCGTACCAATATCGCGGCTTTCTGGCGTATTTTCTGCTTTCAAGTTGTCTAAATGCAGACTGTTTGGCAAGCCTTCTACTTCCACGCCTAATGCGGCTAAATCTTGCATCAAAGTCATGTCATAGACCGCTAACGGATGTGGATTAACAGGGACTTCCACTTCGCCTTGTGCGGTATGTATTGTCACCATGCCATTACTATCAGCAGTTCCCTCGGTAGCTGCAGTGTTGTCTTTATCCTGTGCGTCAACCTGTGCCGCTGGCTCGGCATCCGGTGCCGCATTGTCAGTAGTTTCTTTTGGTGAACAGCCTAATAGGCTACCACTCATGATTAAAGCTACTAGCGCGAGTTTGGATTTGGACGGTAGCGAAGCAGTCGCCGCAATAGGAGTTAACTTAAACATAGAGCCTCATATATCAATCTGTTTTTAAGATGCGGCTATGATACGCTTTCTTAACAAGAAGGTAAATGATAATGATTAGCAATTGCGTGTTAAAGACACATTCTACTTTTGAAAATTTTGCTGTAACTCACTTGTTGCAAGGGTTTTAGGCGATTGAAATAATTGTGATTTTTTTGATATAAAGAACGATATATAGAGATTATTACTCGCTATACTTCGAAAGAGACTCAACGGACTACACAAAGAAACCACTAACCAAAAAAAGCAGCAACCAGAATGACCAGTTACTGCTTATAAAATCGGACTATTAAAAAACTATTCTGTATTAACTAAAAACCGTCTTAAGAGTGATCGGCAATCCAACTTTCCATGGTTGCAATCTCTACTTTTTGAGCAGCAATAATGTCTTCAGCCAACTTTCTCATAGCCTCATCTTTGCCATATTTGAGCTGTACTTCTGCCATAGCAATAGCACCTTGATGATGCGGCAACATGCCTTTAGCAAAAGCCATATCAGGATCACTAGCTTTAATCCCTGCCATCATATCTTCGTGCATAGCTTGCATGCTTTGCTCATAGGCTTGCTGTACTTCTGCCGTATTGTCTTGTTTTTCAGTGTCCGGATGCTCAGTTAGCCATTGTTGCATCTGGGCAATCTCAGCTTCCTGCGCAGCGATGATTTCTGTCGCTAGCTGTCTCATAGCGTCATCTTTGCCATATTTCAGCTGCACTTTAGCCATATCGACAGCGCCCTCGTGGTGAGGTAGCATCCCTTTGGCAAACGCCACATCAGCATCATTCGCCTGCATGCCCGCCATCATATCGTCATGCATTTTGGTCATGCCCGCCATATAGGCCTGTTCAACTTCGTTATCACCACCGGCCATCGCTGACATGTCATGACCGGCATGCGGGTCAGCAGTAGGTTCAGTCGTCTCTACAGGCACTACCGTTTCAGTAGCAGGCGCATTAGTATTGGCATCCACTTCACTTTCTGCGGCAGGCTGGCAAGCGGCCAAAGCTAGCATAGCGCTACATAGAGCGATAACTAGCGAACTTTTTTGCAATGTCATAGGATCTATCCTTACTAATTAATTTTACGAGGCTGCCTTAGCATCTCGGTTAGTTAAATCTAAAAATTTATTGGCATATCTAAAGTTGTTGCTGCTCAGAGTCAATCCTGGCATAGACGCTCGTCGTACCGTCCTTATTCAGTAACATGACGTCATACGAATCAAACTGACCCTGATATTCCATACCTGGACTGCCCATCGGCATATTGGGTACGGCTAAACCAAGGGCATCAACAGGAGGTTTGGCTAAAAACTGCGCCATATATTTGGCGGGCAAATGACCTTCAAACACATAACCGTCTTGTGTTACAGCAGTATGGCAAGAGCGCATCTGCTGGGGTACTTGGTAGCGGTCTTTGAACACTGTGAGGTCTGCTGGATGCTGAACCTGTAATTGCATTCCATGCCCTTCAGCGTAATCTATCCATTCTTCACAGCAGCCGCAGTTAACGTCTTTATAGACGGTCGCTGAGACGTTTTGTAGCAGCGGATTATCCGTAGTGCTTGAATTAGATGTTGTGTTAGTGGCGTTAGCTATAGCCGCTGACTTGCTATTTTGAACGTCATTACTAGCTGCCTTATTACTAGCCGTTTCATTAACAGTGGTTTCATTAATGGCAGCTTGCGTAGCATTAGACTCAGTCGTCGGGCTACAGGCCATTAGCACGGGCAAGACACTAGTAAATAGCGTCGCTTGTATTAGTCTGCGGCGGTTTATATAGGCTTTTTGATTTATATAGTTGCTTTGCTTTTGACCTTGTTCCATAAACATTCTAATTACCTTTAGTTATCACCCTATAAGCTAGACTCACAATTAACTTTATACAGCTCATCCTTTATTAATTATCAATAAGTTAGCGATATAGTTAACATAGTAATCTCAGCATTCTGACGCCTACATGACACCCAGATGACAATTCTGTCATGTTGTAGGATTACCATTCCATTTCCCAATCTATTGCTCTAGCATTAGATGCATAACCTATTGCGGTTATATGCTTTTACCGGTGTCATAGTGGCTAGTGTTAATAAATGCACAAGCACACCTAACCACAGTCAACGTGACTGGAGTACAAATGAAAATTTTATTGGTGGAAGACGAGCTACAACTCGGCAACTATATTAAGAAGGGACTGACCGAGGCAGGTTTCCTCGTTGAGCATCACACTACGGGTCTAGACGGCTATCATGCGTTAATGACGGAAGACTTTAACGTCGTGGTAATGGATGTAATGCTGCCCGATATCAGCGGTTTTGAGCTAATTAAGAATTATCGCCGAGCCAATCACTTCACACCGGTATTATTCTTAACGGCAAAAGATGATGTTAGCGACCGCATTAAAGGTATAGAAATTGGTGGTGATGACTATCTGACCAAGCCGTTTGCCTTTGCCGAACTATTGGTGCGTATCAAAAGCTTATTACGCCGTGCCACCCAAGCCGACTATAAAAGCACGACCTTAGAACTGGCCGATTTAAAGATGGATATCGCAAAACGGACCGTATATAGAGGGACAGATTTAATCAAATTGACCGCCAAAGAATTTGCCTTATTACAGTTCCTACTCGAGCGCTGTGGCGAAGTGCTACCGCGCTCCATAATCGCCTCGCAGGTGTGGGATATGAATTTTGACAGCGATACCAATGTCATCGACGTTGCCATTCGTCGCTTACGTAAAAAGGTCGATGACGATTACGAGGTCAAATTGATTCATACTGTGCGTGGCATGGGTTATCGCCTCGAGGCACCCGTCCCTATTTCTGCAATGACTGAGCTTCCCGTTAATACAACCGCTATAGAAACGACCTCAACACCTACACCTAAGTCCAATGCTGACCAACCTGACAATCCACAGGACAATCAATACAGCTACCTTGATGGTCACGTAAATGACTGAGACTAGACTTGCTGATCGGCGGTTGTCTTTATTGTGGCGGACGGTTTTATCCTTAACCCTCGGTGTCATCCTCACGCAAATTCTGATTTATGCTTGGGTACAGCGCTCTGTCACCGCCCACTTTGACCATATGGATTCGGAGATACTTACGCACGCTGCGTTTAATCTACGCCAACGCCTATCAAACGAGTCTAGCGACCCTGCTATCGCTACCACTACCCCACCGAGCATTTATAATAGTACTGCTGAATTAGACTATGAGTTAAAAGCAATTATCGCCAACGAAGACGGCAAAGTCCTGCGCAGTATGCCACAGGATTTTTATGGCGACTTACCCCCAGACTTCTCTCTTGAGACCTTGTGGCAACGCCCCTCTGAGCAGCAGTTTAGCCTTACTATTGGTAAAAACCACTATCGAGCCATTGTCATTCGCCACTCGCAAAAGCTTGCCCTTATTGCCTTACCTGTCGAAGTGCATCATCAGTATTTGGCCCAGTTCAATCGCCAATTAAGCTGGATTCTCTTCGCTATTACCTTGCTACTGGTCTCTATCGCCGCCCTTAGCGTCTATTGGGGCTTTGCGCCGTTATCTACCATTAGCGCCAAGATGCAGCGCATTAACTCTGAGCAATTGGATGACCGTATAGCCGTGCAGAGTATGCCCAGAGAGCTACGGCCCTTAGCAGAATCCTATAATGCGATGATGGATAAACTCGAGGATAACTTTGACGCCTTATCCCGATTTTCAGCCGATATTGCCCATGAGCTGCGTACCCCGCTTGCCAGCCTAAATACTCAAACCCAAGTCATGCTGAGCAAGCCTAGAGCCGTAGACGAATATATCGAGCAGCTGCATCATCAACACGAGACCTTAGCGCAATTATCAGTGCTCATTAATAACATGCTGCTGCTAGCAAAGACGCAAAAAGGCTTACGAGACTCGCAGCTTGTAGCGGTAGATTTGTCTGAGTTACTAGCCAAGTTAGTCTCGTATTACGAGTGGATGGCGGAAGAGCGCAACATTGAGCTGCAGGTGATCGGGGAATTTTATCCTGTGCACGGAGATGCCAGTCTGCTGCAAAGGCTGTTTGCGAATCTTTTATCCAATGCTATTCAATATGCTGCTAGCGATAGTGTAATAACAATTGTGGCACCTCAGCTTGCGACCGCTAGTGACCTTAAAAATAATGACCACAACGAGAATCAGGCACGCAGTCCGCAACGGTTAATTACTATTAGTAGCCGATTAGCAGCGCCTATGACGCAAGCCCAAGCCGATAAATTAACCGAACGTTTTCATCGGCAGCCTTTAAGTCAGGGTCAATCAGGTACAGGATTGGGGTTGTCAATTGCGCAAGCGATTGCTGTGTCACATCGCGGGTCACTGACAGTTCGTATTCTTGATGATGATTATTTTGAAGTTGGGGTGCGGTTGTTGGCTCTATCAATATAAACCATGGTCAAAAACGCATACTGCATCTAAATTATTAATATAATTAAATATTTTATAGCATGGAAGGCAAAGATATTATTGTATTAGTAAACAATTATTGTATCAATAGCTTTTAAAAAGGGTCAATTATCAACACTTGTTTATTATAGATATAAATAACCACATTCTTATCGGTGAGTTACTACCAAATATCTTAATTAAAATATTAAACTTAAAATTATGTTTAATTTATATAATAAAATTAACTTTTTATGTAATTAATACTCCCACTTATTTTATTACTATAAATACCCTACAAGTATGATGGATTACTACTTACAGCATAATATTTTAATAAAGCTAAAGCTTTTTTTAGTCAAAATAAGGGGTTCGATATCAGAGAAAACCGGTAGTTTCAAGGGTATAATAAGTCTCTGAACAATTGGTTAAAGTACTGAAATTAATGGATTTTATATGAGATAATGAATTATAGAATTTGTACAGAGAATTGGTTACTTCCCTCTCCAGCTGCAACTTTATTATCGTTAGATAGCATAGCGACAAGTAGACATGGCAAGCTAATGGAATGGCGTACAAATTGTAAAAGACATTTTTCTGTCAGATGCGCTCTCAGCAAATGACAATGTGTTCCACTCATCGAATACCTAAACCCTTGGAGGTTTGCCATGCAATTTCAAAAATCTTTATTGACCGCTACTTTACTTGCCGCTGCTAGTTTGACTGCTGTTTCTGCCAATGCTGCTGAAAAGACTGGTAATTTCAAAGTTACAATGACTATTGAAAAGACTTGTAGTGTGATTGCTGCTACTACTGGTCAAGACATTAAACTTGGTTCTCATATCGCTGGTACTACTGGTGTAACAGGAAGCTCTGCTGCTGCTATCAAAGTTAACTGTTCTAACACTACTCCTTATACTGTTGGCTTAACCCCTTCAAACACAGACGCGTCTGGGGCTGGAATTATGACAGGCTTAACATCCTCAGATACTATCCCATATCAGCTAACCTCTGGTTCTGCCAGTGGTAGTGCTTGGGGTAATACTGCAGGTGTAGGTGGTAATACGGTGGGTGGTACAGGAGATGGGATGTTAACTACTTCTACAGAATATACTGTGTACGCTACAGCAGGTGCGACTGACGTTACTCCGGGTGATTATGAAGATACTGTCCAAGTTAAAGTGATTTACTAATCATTATGTTAAGTCTCTGGTTACGCAGTATAGCCACACCGGCTGTTATTTCTAGCTTACTGCTAGCTAGTAGTGCTGTGATGGCGAGTGGCCTACAAGTCTCTCCCATCTCACTAAGCTTGCAAGCTAAAGAAAACGCCAGTGGCTTAACGTTGAGTAATACCGGTAATGATGTGGTACATGCGCAAGTGCGGGTGTATCAATGGTCTCAGGATGAAAAAGGCGATCAGCTTACAGCATCACGCGGCTTATTGGCGAGTCCACCGATGATTGAACTTAAACCGGGTGAGCAGCAACTCATCCGGATCATCCGTGCGTCCGCGCCACCCAGCGGTATTGGTGCCGTAGAAAGCAGCTATCGCCTCTCTATTGATGAGCTCCCTATTCCATCTACTGAGCAGAAGACGGGCTTGCAGTTTGCCCTGAGCTACTCTTTACCTGTATTCGTAAACCCTGTTGGCGTCACTAAGACTATGCCACAACTGCAATGGCGTTACAGCCCCAAAGCAGATGGCGAACAGGTAGACTTACACGTCCGCAATAGTGGTAATGGGCATGCCCAACTGGCAGCGCTCAGCTATACAGATGCTGCCGGTAATGATGTTGCCATTCATCCCGGCTTGCTAGGGTATGTCTTACCAGGTGCCAGTATGCACTGGACCCTGAAAATACCGCCCTCCGCCCTTAAGACTAGCGGTAAATTCAAGGTGATGATCAATGGTACTCAGACGACACAAGACCTCACGTTGGACGTCGCCCCTCGCTAAAGCGCTGCTGCTACAAAGTGTGGCAGTGTCGGTCAGCCAGGCGGCAGTTGCAGATGACGTTCCGCCTGCTGTCTCTACTTCACAAACTACTTCTGTTGATAATAGCTTTACCCAACTCGGCCTCAATGAGGATGCGAGTCAAACGCGTGGCTTGGATTTATACCTAGACGTGACCCTAAATGGCGCTAGCGCAGGTTTGGCGCATTTTGATTATCGTGAAGACCAGCTTTGTGCGAGTATTGCTGTATTGCAGCAGCTGGGCTTTATCGTACCTCCCGGTATTACAGACCCTGTACCGCTCAATAGCTTTGCCAATATCAAGGTCGACTATAACCCGCGTATGCAATCGGTCAACATTGTGGCGCCCTTAAGTATCCTGAACCTAGATACTACGGTATTAAATAATCGCGATAACCGACGCACCCAAGCCAGCTCATCGCCTGGGGTCTTATTAAATTATAACCTTTATGGCTCGCGTACCGACAATAACGCCATCAATTTAAGCGCCTTTAGCGAAGTGCGCGCCTTTAATGCTAATGGGGTTTTAAGCTCAACGGCACTCACTACTAGTAACCGTCTGGCCCGCACTAATAATACTGATAATAGTGTTGATAACGGTGCTGACCGCGATTGGAAGAACCGCACTGTACGCTTGGATACCAGCTGGAGTCAGTCCTTTCCAGATAAGCTGATAACCGTCCGTGCTGGCGATATTCTCACAGGGGCATTATCTTGGACGCGCTCTACCCGCTTGGGTGGATTACAGATTGGCAGTAATTTTAATCTGCAACCTTACATGACGACTACCCCGTTGCCTTCCTTCTTTGGTTCAGCCACCCTACCTTCCGCAGTAGAGCTGTATGTAAATGGCCTCAAACAATATAGTGGTGAAGTCCCTGCCGGCCCCTTTGAGTTAAATACTACTCCTAGCATCAGTGGTACAGGTAATGCGCAACTGGTATTGACCGATGCGCTAGGACAGAGCTCTACGGTTAACTTCTCGCTTTATGATACCCACCGTTTACTACAGCCCGGTTTATCAGATTGGTCTGTCGAGCTTGGTACTGTACGGGAAAACTATGGCATTAAATCCTTCGACTATGGTAGCGATGTCGCCGTCAGTGGCACTTGGCGTTATGGCGTGAATAACCGCTTTACCGCTGAAACTCATGCTGAAGCGACTAAAGATATAGCCAATGCAGGCGTTGGCGGCACTTGGGTATTGGGCGGTCCAGGTGGGGTATTATTTGCCTCATTAGCGGGTAGTAATAGCCAAGATGAAAGCGGCGCCCAATATAGTGCTAGCTATCAATGGAATAATAAACGCTTCAACGTTGGTGTTAATACTTTAGGCACCCAAGGCGAATATCGCGATGTAGCGACCCAGTATGGCTCAACCCCTATTCGCCAAAGTTATCAACTCTCCACAGGTTATGGCAGCCAAATGTTAGGCAGCTTTGGGGTCAGTTATAATCAAGTGGATTATGCTGAGGATGACACTGCACAATTTGCTAGCGCTTATTGGAGCAAATCTTTAGGCAGGCGTGTGAGCATCAATGCCAACTATAACCATGACCTGAATAACTCTGATAATAATAGTGCTGCTATTGGCGCGTCTTTTTCATTCGACCGCAATATCTCGGTGAATAGTAGCTTGCAGCACAGCAATGCACAAAATGTCATGGTAGCAGATGTCTCACAGTCAGCGCCTAGTGCTGGCGGATTAGGTTGGCGTGCACAGGCGCAACACAGTATCGATAATGGGGATAATGACGATAGCTCTCGGGGCTTAGCTGAGCTGAATTATCTCGGACGCTATGGTCAAGTACAAGCAGGCGTCAGTAGTTATGATAGCAATTACTCTACCTTTGCCAGTGGTACAGGCTCGCTAGTCATGATGGGTGGTGGGGTGTTTGCTGCGCGGCAAATCAACGATGGCTTTGCCGTAGTCTCTACTGATGGGGTTGCCGATGTGCCGGTACTATTACAAAACAATGTCATCGGTACTACGAATAGCCGTGGGCTCTTGCTAATCTCACCGCTCAACGCTTATCAAGACAATAAGATTGGTATTGACCCTATGGACTTGCCTGCTGATTTACGTATTGATCAAGTCAGCATGAGTGCTACACCGACTGACCGCGCCGGCACATTAGTGGCCTTTGGCATTACCGAAGCGCGCTCTGCCTCGGTTATCCTAAAAGACAGCAACGATGAGTTTATACCGATAGGCAGTCAAGTTGGTTTACTCAGCAAAGTAGGGACACCAGCGGCCATTGTAGGCTTTGATGGTGAGGTCTATTTAGATACGCTCGATAAGCAGAATATATTAGAGGTAACTACCCCCTCTGGGGACCGTTGCCAAGTTAGCTTTGATTATCAGAAACAAGGGGATGGTATTCCGTTAATCGGTCCCCTTGTCTGTCAGAAGGTACAGTGATGAAAATAAATATATTTCAGTGGCGATATAGCCCATTTTTGTTGCTTGGATTTGGCGTGTTTGGTGTCGAGTCCGCACAATCCCAAGTGCTATGTAGCGCTTCGTCGATGACACCTCTCAAGTTCGGTAATGTAGACCCTCTGTCTGGCCAGACCGATGCCACGGCAGAATTCAGCATGGTGTGCAGAAATAATAGTCCCACAGGAACAAGGGCGGCAACTGTCTGTTTGAGCATTGGGCAACCGCGCCAGATGGCAAACGGCTCAAATCAGCTTAATTTTCAGCTCTATAAAGATGCTTCACGAACCGACACTTGGGGTAGCCAGTTCGCAGGTTCTATCACACCACTTCAGTTTGACATAGTATTAGGTCCAAACGCGTCGAATTTCCCGGTTCCAAAAACTCTGTATGGGCGCGTACTACCGGGACAGACAGCTGTTGTTCCCGGTGCTTATACTATAATCCTACCCTGGAAACAACAATGCACGAGTGTCCCTTAATGCTCCACTTGATAATACTGCGCCTGGGACGTGCAATACAAATCCTACCGGAAGCCTATACTTTGGATTCACAGTATCAGCCACTGTACCTAAAGAATGTAAAATTAATACTACTTCTGATATTAATTTAGGTAATAAAGATGCAACGGCAACCAATATAATTGGTAACACTGTGATTGGTGTAACCTGTACTGCTACCACACCCTATAATATTGGCCTAGCGCCTGCGACGTCCGACCCTTTAGGCACTGTTAATAATGGCTCTGGTCTTTTAAACGGAACTGGCAGTAATACAGATACAGTACCATATCAACTATTTTCGGATTCTAACAGAACGAAGAAATGGGGTAATACAGCCACTTCTACTTCTGTAGGAAATGGCGTAACAGGTCAAGGTAACGGATCACCTAAGACTTATCCTGTATATGTCACAGTACCCAGCGCCGATTTTAAGCCAGATACCTATACAGATACCGTCACCATTAACGTAAATTATTAGTTACTAATAACCCAGTAAAACAAAAAAACGCACCCCGTCAAAAGGTGCGTTTTTTATTAATTCAAAAACCTCTAATATTAAGCAACAAACCAAGCTCAATAATCCGCAGCCCCCTATCCGGTGACCAAACCAAATCCTCATACTCTACCGCCAGTTGATACGCCCACTGACTAACCGTCTCTGAGCGCTGTCGATTATTAATAAAACCAAGATTTTGCGATTGTGACTCTGCTTCAATAGCCTGCCCATATTGCTGATTGCGTATCAGCCACTGCTCATAAAATTTCTCTTCCGCCAGATAGTCTCTTTTTTTATTATTACAACTGTGGTCTGCCAAAACAAAATTATGCACCGTATCGATAGGATATTTAGACCACGGGATAAAGTGATCGACCTCAGTGCGATTTTTAGCATCCTTTTTTAACGGCTTATGGCAGTAAAAACATTGTCCATGTTGTGCATCGATTAATACTTCCTGCAACTTCCCCAAATACAAGCGTGGTTGTTGGAATAAAAACTGTTTTAAATCGATATCGTCACTGAAATAGCCTTGGTTATAGCTATTTTTACGGACAAATTCCGTCCAATATTGTTGAGATAATTTATTAATAATTTTGCTAAAGCGCGACAGGCAATAAGCTATGCCAGGTTTTAAAACTACCTCATTCGACTTAGCATTATAAACATAGATAAACTCGCGATTGTTGTTATTCTCAGCGCTTTGCAAGTGTCTGGCAGGATAAGTTTTAATGACCCGAGCGACTTTCGATATCGTGGATTGCCACTTTTTTACATCGCTAGTGCGGGCTTTATTAAGACTGGTCTGTTGAGTGTCACTTTGCAAATTTAAAATCAGCGTAATCACACTAGCTTGGCCTTTGGTAGCACTTTGTCGCAGTATGAAGTCTTCATTGTGGGCGGCAAAAGGGATAGCTTGCAGCCAATATAGCTGTATAAATTGTTCAGCGAGTTGTCGATAAGAAATAGTGTGCGGGCTATTATCACTAATGCCCGATTCGATAGAAAGGTTTGCCAGTGCCATTAATAAGGCGAATTTATACGTTGAAGTATAAGAGCTGGACTCAAGTAACCATTGAATATCACGCAGAAAGTTAAGCTGGAAGGCGGCACTAGGTGGTTCGGCGAAGGTATTAATAGTAAAAACTTCGGTAAAGTCAGCGATTGACGACATGGCACTATCTCTATTTATGGACTTCTCTGTATTCACAGCTATATCTAATATAACGCTAGCCAATACAGTTACTTATCATTCATATTAGCTAAAATCATTAACAATAGACAGAATAGTGAAATTTTAATAAAAACAGAGCTTTATATCTTCTATTAAACATTAACCCCTTCCCTATAAAATCCGCCTTCATAAAACAAAAAAACGCCCCTAAATATAGGAGCGTTTTTTATTAAACCATGTATTTTAATCTAGCAAAGCTATCTGCAAAGGCTTAACTCACTGCTGAAACTTTTGAGCCATCGGTTTTGGTAATGGTAATACCTGTAAAGCCAAACAAGATGGTCAATAGTAGCGACAGATAACAGAAGAAGGCATACGGCAAATATTCGATGACCGATACGCCTAACGCTTGGCTAATAAATACCCCACACACACTCCAAGGTACTAATGGGTTGATGACCGTACCGGCATCTTCAATCGTGCGCGATAGGTTTTTCGGGTGTAGGTTTAAGCGCTCAAAGGTCGGACGGAAAGCGGTACCCGATAGCAGGATACTCAAGTACTGCTCACCGATTAGCACGTTAATACTCAAGGCAGCCATAGCGGCGGCAAAGATAGCGCGACCTGAGTTGGTCAGCATACCACTGATGCCGAGTAGCAAGGCTGGTAAGATACCTAATGCGCGTAATAGACCACCTAAGCTTAATGCCAAGATAACAATGGTTTGGGTAAAGAACATGCTCTGCATACCGCCGCGAGAGATCATACCGCCTACTTCGCCAAGCTCTAAGTTTTCGGCAGGAGTATAGCCGGCAAACATATAGCCGCCCAATTGACCGATGCTAGGCGTGCTGTGCAGATAGGTCACTATCAAAGCCGTGGCAATGGTCCAAATGATGGTATAGATGGCATTGACTCGGCATAGTGCTAAGACGACCAGCACGATAAATGGCAAGACCGAATAACCATGGACCAGACCACTATCAACCAGCTGTGATTGCAATAGAGTCACTTGGCTTAAATCGCCGGTACCTGCTTGCCCAGAGAAGAACCAAAATAGCCCCGCAGTGATGAGCCACGCTGGTACTGTGGTGTACATCATATTGCGAATATGCTCGAATAAATCGATACCTACGACTGAAGATGCTAGCGTACAAGTATCGGATAAAGGTGACATTTTATCGGCAAAGAACGCACCTGAAACGATAGCACCGGCGGCGATGGCTACGTTGGCATCAAAGGCATTACTCATACCGATAAATGCCACACCGATAGTCGCTGCAGTGGTCAAACTACTGCCTAGCGCCACCCCAATAATAGAGGTCAAGACAAAGGCAGAGATATAATAATACTGCGGTGAGATCAGCTCAAAGCCATAGTACATAATGGTAGGAATGGCGCCCGACATCATTAACGCGGCGACTAGCAAACCAATAAAGAATAATAGATAAATAGCCCCGATACCACTGGAGACGCCTGAGGACATTTGCTCCTGCATCTTCTCAAAGCTGAGACCTTTAAACATACCTAAGGCCAGCAATACAGCAATAGCGAGCATTAATGACAAGTGCGGCACCCAGCCAAAGCCAATCATGGTAATACCCATAATCGCGATGACTACGCTAGCAATAATAAAAGCTACTTTAGGAGATAGCTCGGTAAGTACTTGTGGCGGCATAACACATCCTTATGTTGCCTGTTTTTCTTAAAGCCAGAAATCGTGCTTTGAATAAGTAAAAACTAACGGCTAAAGACTAATGGTAAATGAGAGTGATGGAATAAAAATGACTGAGGATAGCTTATTGAGCGAGCAAAGTATCGGTCTTCGCCGCCATCACAAAGTCGTTGTTATGCAAGCCTTTGATACTGTGCGACCACCAAGTGACTGTGACCTTGCCCCACTCCACCAATATGCCAGGGTGATGCCCTTCGGCTTCGGCAAGCTCGGCGAGTTGATTGGCAAACTCCATAGCCTTCACAAAGTTTTTAAACTTATATTTGCGCTCTAATTGTTGGATATCATCCACTTCAATGACCGACCAATCCGGGATTTGTTGCATCAGCTCTTGGGCTTCGGCTTCAGTGACTTTCGGCGCGCCGATACGGCAGACTTCACAGCTGGCTTGTGATAATGCGGACATGATAATCTCCTTTTTTTAGTTTTGCTCTATTGATAATTTATTTGAGGGGTAATTCATTTCAAGCGTACTTTATTGCATATCTATTGACGTCTATAGCGAACCTCTATACCCGTCAGCTTGGCTAAGCTATTTTTTGGCATAAGTCGGTGCAAATAAGCCCAAACTCATGGCTTTTTTCACCGCACCCATAATGTCACTATTGACGATATCGAACAGGCTGTCTAAATCATCGATGGCATAATAGATGGGCTGAATTTGGTCGATACGGTAAGGGGTACGCAGCACATCAATGAGATCAAACGCACGGCATTCGGGCTCATCGCTCAAAGCGTAGACGGTCTCAGAGGGTGAGCTTAAAATACCGCCACCATAAATTTTACGGCTGTCTTTGCTCGCACCCACGAGGCCAAACTCGATAGTGAACCAATACAGGCGTGCTAAATACAGACGCTCTTGCTTGGTCGCATTGAGGCCAAGCTCGCCATAAGTTTGGTTAAAAGTAGCGAAGGCAGGATGGGTTAATAAAGGACAATGACCGACGATCTCGTGAAAGATATCCGGCTCTTCGATATAGTCCATATCCTCCGGACGACGGATAAAGGTCGCGACCGGAAAACGCTTGTCCGCTAACAGCTTAAAGAATTTACCAAAGCTAATTAATGCTGGTACAGCAGCGGTCTGCCAACCGGTAGTCGCTTGTAATACTTCATCAATATCTTGTAATTGCGGGATACGGGTGGGCGATAGCTTAAGCTTTTCTAAGCCATTTAGATACTCGCTACAAGCGCGATCAGGGGTTTGCTCGGCTTGCCGTGCTAATAAGGCCGCCCACATAGCATTTTCTGCATCGCTATAGTGAATGAGGCCTTGGCTATCGGGTTGATGCGAGACATAGGGCTGCTTGGTGGCTGGCGAATTCGTTGCGTCCGCTTGCCTACCGGTAGGCAGCTGGTCGCTAGTAAGAGCAGGATTAGCATTAGAGAGAGTGGGATATTGCAGAGAGTTCTGCTGAGTAGAAGCGGTGCATTCCATGCCAACTTTCCTTCTGTATGTCCATATTTTTTACGGTTTTGCTAGTGCGTTTTCAACATGGGGTGATAAATCAAGGGGAGATAAATAGAGTTAAGTTTTCTATCTTTATGGGGATAAAGGGGCAAGATAAAGTCCTTTTACCTTGCCCACTCCACCGTCTTTATTTAGCTTATTACTGCTTAGCGCCTGTCATTTGACAGACTGCTATTTAAGAGGCTACTAGCTGTACTTACTCAGCAATTATTCAGCGGCTTCAGTCTCACCGATAGCGCCGCGACGGACTTGGTCACGCTCGATAGACTCGAACAGTGCTTTAAAGTTACCTTCGCCAAAGCCTTCTTCGTAATCGCCTTTACGTTGGATAAATTCGAAGAATACTGGGCTGCCCAAGATAGTTTCAGAGAAAATTTGTAGCAGTAAACGAGGCACATTGCCTTCAGTGGTACCATCTAACAAGATACCGCGCATTTGTAGCTCAGAGACGTTTTCGCCATGACCCGGTAGACGCTCATCCAGCATCTCGTAGTAAGTTTCGTTAGGCGCCGTCATCAACGGAATACCCATCTCTTTTAGCTTATCGATACTGTCGAGCAAGTTATCACTTAATAATGCGATATGCTGGATACCTTCGCCATTAAACTGCATGAGGTACTCTTCGATCTGACCACCGCCCTGCTTAGACTCTTCGTTTAATGGAATACGGATTTTGCCATCGGGAGCGGTCATTGCTTTACTGGTTAGGCCGGTGTATTCGCCTTTGATATCGAAGTAGCGGATTTCGCGGAAGTTAAAGATACGCTCATAGAAGTCTGCCCAGTAAGCCATACGGCCACGGTAGACGTTATGCGTGAGATGGTCGATGACTTTAAAGCCAAAGCCTTCAGGGTGCTTATCTACACCAGGTAGGTATTCAAAGTCGATGTCGTAGATTGAGTTACCATCTTGGAAGCGGTCGATCAAATAGATTAGTGAGCCGCCGATACCTTTGATAGCAGGGAGACGTAATTCCATAACACCGGTCTTCACATCGACAGGCTCAGCACCGTTTTCGATAGCGAGGTCATAGGCTTGTTGAGCGTTTTTTACGCGGAAGCCCATGCTACAAGCGCCAGCACCATGCTCACTTAAGAAGTAGCTGCCATGGCTCTTAGGCTCACAGTTCAAAATAAGGTTGATGTCGCCTTGACGGTATAAAAAGACATTTTTTGAGCGATGGTTGGCCACATGAGTGAAGCCAAGATTGTGGAATAGCTCTTTTACTAGCTCAGGCTCTGGTGAGACAAACTCAATGAAATCGAAACCTTGTAGGCCCATAGGGTTGTCAAATAAATCTGCCATTGTCATCATCCTTAATTTTAATGTGGGAAAAACCGGCTAGCTTATAACGGCAAAGTGGTAATAACTTTTGCAAACTAGCGGTTAAAAATTTACTCAGTCAAGGGTCGTGGTAATCATTAGCCAGAGCAGCTTGTATCTTTGTTAAAAGAGCCAGTGTTTCTTAAAAGAGCCAGTGCTCAATACACATGGGCTACTTATTCCGATATACAGCGCCTACTCATTCCACGAAGTTGATTGACCGTGTATTTATATTAGAGTAGCTTTATTTATAAGACTAATCGTTTTTTTTGATTTATTTATCAGGATTTCTTATGAATATCAGTTTTCGCCAACTTGACGCCTTTATCAAAGTGGCGGATAACGGCAGCTTTACCCGCGCTAGTGACAAGATGCATTTGACCCAATCTGCGGTCAGCGGCTTGATTAAAGAGCTCGAATCTACCCTCGGTATTGTGTTGTTTGACCGCACTACTCGCCAATTATCCTTGTCTGCAGTCGGTCGGCATTTACTGCCACAAGCACGGCGGGTACTCAACGAGATGCAACTGTTTGAAAATGAAGCCAGCAGTTTGACCAGCTTGGCGCAAGGGCAAGTACGCTTAGCCGTGTCGCAATTTGCTGCCTCTTCCATGCCGGCGGTGATTGCGCAATTCTCCAAAGCTTACCCCGATATTAGTGTGACCTTGATTGATTGCTCTGCGAAAGACGTGCTCAGTCATATTCATGATATCGAGGTGGATTTGGGTGTAGGGACTGAGCTGTCCTTTTTGGAGACCGAAGATGATATCCATGCTGACTTACTGTATGAGTTACCATTTTGTGTGGTGATTCCCGAGGAACACCCGTTAGCCACGCAAAGTGAAATTACTTGGCAAGACTTGCTCGCGAGCCAATTGATTACCCTCAAAGGGCCTTTTATCGAGCAAGTGACGGCTGAACTGGACGAGAAAATTACCGCTCATATCCAGCAAGCCCCTTACAAAGTCAACTTTATGTCCACGGCGTTAGAGATGACTCGGCAAGGTTTCGGCATTACGTTATGTCTCCCCTATATGCCAGAAGTCATTGACTGGGTCAGCGCTAATGGTTTGCAGATGCGACCGGTTGCCCAACCTGTACGGATGCGTAAATTCTTTATCTATCAACGGGCTTCGCGTGCCTTATCACCTGCCAGCATTGCTTTCAAAGACTTCCTACGAGAGTATTTTGCCAGTCACTTTAACGACTTACAGAGTTTTTAGGCTTTAGTATGACTGCCGATTTCTATCTGCTGAGAATTCACCTACTAAACTTGTAAATGCTTAGATAGAAGACGCTTAACCTTTGTAGTTGGTTAGATTTAAAACCGATTCAGTGCGACTGGGAGAAATTTTTTGCAGCCTTTGTAAGCTTTTAGCGCACAACCAGCCATAAAAATTTTTACCAGTTGCAAGACCTAAGATGGCTGAGGTTTATTTGAATTTGCTTATGATTACATTAAAAACCTTATTAGAATTGTGGTTATAAAAAGTAGCTATTATGAAAAATTGCCGTTATATAAGACAACGTCTAAACAACTTAATTTCTGCTAAGTTTAGGAAGCAATCAAACGAACACCCTTCAAGCACATCGAAATTGACCAAAAGCGTACGTTATAACTCTAAAATTACGAATAAATGATTTATCTGAAAATCGGCGATTGAGTTCACGGCCAATCTGATTTATCCTTTTACGACGCTTTATCTCACTCCTCTAAGGAAATAACATGTTTGCAAGTATCGAGTTTTACGCGGGCGACCCTATCCTAGGTCTTATGGATAAATACAATGCCGATAGCCGAGCTGACAAGGTCAATTTGGGCGTTGGGGTATATTATGATGAGGCTGGTAAATTGCCAGTACTTGAGTGTGTCAAAACCGCCGAAGAGCGTATTGCCGACCCTATCTCACCACGTCCTTATCTGCCTATGGCCGGTCTACCGGGTCATCGTAAAGGCTGCCAAGAGCTGCTATTCGGTAAAGATGCGCCTGTATTACAAGAAAATCGTGTGGCTACCATCGCTACTATCGGTGGCTCAGGCGCCTTGAAAGTGGGTGCGGAATTCATCAATAAATGGTTCCCACACGCTAAGTGCTATGTGAGCGATCCAACTTGGGGCAACCATATCGCTATCTTTGAAGGCAGCGATGTTGAAGTCGGTAAATATCCGTACTACGATAATGCCACTAGCAGCGTAAAATTTGACGAAATGCTGGCTTTCTTTAAGCAATTGAACAAAGACGACGTGGTATTACTGCACCCTTGCTGCCATAACCCAACCGGTATGGACTTGACGCAAGAGCAGTGGGATCAAGTACTAACGGTAGTGAAAGAGCGTGGCCTAATCGCATTTATGGACATCGCTTATCAAGGTTTTGGCGAAGATATGGACAGCGATGCTTATCCTATCCGTAAAGGCGTTGAGATGGGTCTGCCCATGTTTGTGAGTAACTCTTACTCTAAAAACTTATCGCTATACGGTGAGCGCGTCGGTGGTCTATCCGTCGTTTGCCCAAGCGAAGAAGAAGCGGCTCGTGTATTCGGTCAATTAAACTTCACCGTACGTCAAATCTACTCAAGCCCACCAACGCATGGCGGCCGTATCGTCGATATCGTGATGAACGACGAACAACTGCATGAGCAATGGGTTGGCGAAGTCTACGCAATGCGCGACCGTATCAAAGCGATGCGTCTCAAGCTGAAGTCTGTATTAGAGGCCAAAGTCCCTGGTCGCAACTTTGACTACCTAACGCGTCAAAACGGTATGTTTAGCTTCACAGGTCTAACCCCTGAGCAAGTCGAACGCCTACAAAGCGAATTCGCTATCTACATGGTATCGAACTCACGCATGTGTGTGGCTGGCCTCAACGAAAATAACGTGGATTACGTCGCTAATGCCATGGCGGAAGTTTTAGCTAACTAAAACCCTTCCCTAACCTATCTCGATAAAAAAGCTGAGCCATTGCTCGGCTTTTTTTATGGCTAAAAATTAGCTATACCCCTCTAAATCTACATTTTCTAGTCTCGTGTTAGCAAAAAGGCAACTAAAACACCTTGCAAGATGCTCCATAATTAATTACATTATGCGTAAGCAATTCACTATTTCGTAACTTTTAGGCTAGAATAAGGCTAAAAATTGCCAAAAAAAGCATAAATAATTTCACTATGCGTAATTTAGTGTTGCAAAAAATTAGCTTTACTCGTGTAGCTTAACCCTTAAAAACCCTCTTATTTTAATAATTCTTTCATTTGCCTCAGCAAGGAGCAATCTATGTCAACGATTGACAAAAACCTTAAATCTTTCCTAGATATCGCCGCCGATTCAGACTTCTCTATTCATAATTTACCTTATGGTATTTTTTCCGCTAAAGATGGCAGCCCTCGCGCAGGTGTGGCCATTGGTGAGCATATTTTAGATTTATCCGTATTAGAAGAAGCCGGTCTACTAACCTTAGATGGCGGCCCTTATTTTAACCAAGATAAGCTTAACGCCTTTATCGATTCAGGTCGTGATAACTGGACCAAAGCGCGCGAAACTATTCAACAGTTGCTTTCTGCCGATTGCGCCACGCTGCGTGATGACCAAGACCTGCAAGCTAAAGCTTTGGTTAAGCAAGCCGATGTCACTATGCATCTGCCGGTTCGTGTCCCTGGCTTCACTGACTTCTATTCTTCAGAAGAGCATGCGACCAACGTCGGTACGATGTTCCGCGACCCTGCCAACGCCCTATTGCCAAACTGGAAAGAAATGCCAGTGGGTTATAACGGCCGTGCCAGCACTGTCATCGTGAGTGGTACTGAAGTGGTGCGTCCATCAGGTCAGCTAAAACCTAAAGCGGATGAGCGTCCTATCTTCTCGCCATGTAAGCGTCTTGATTTTGAACTTGAGACCGCCTTTGTCGTGGGTAAACCCAACCAAATCGGTCGTCCTATCGCTGTAGATAATGCTTGGGAGCATATCTTCGGTATGGTGCTGCTAAACGATTGGTCAGCGCGTGATATCCAAAAGTGGGAATACGTGCCATTAGGTCCATTTAACGCCAAGACTTTTGCTTCAGAAGTGTCGCCTTGGATCGTGACTATGGATGCGCTAATGCCATTCCAGACTACTTGCCCAACGCAAGACCCGCAACCTCTAGCCTACTTACGTGGCGAAGGTGCTGAGGTGAGTTTTGATATTAATCTATCCACCGAAATCTTACCTGAAGGCGCTGATGAGGCGACTGTGGTCTGTGAAACCAACTTTAAATATATGTATTGGTCTATGGCGCAGCAACTGACTCACCACACTATTACCGGTTGCTTAGTAGAAGTGGGCGACATGATGGGCTCAGGTACAATTTCAGGCCCAACGCCAGATAGCTTTGGCTCAATGCTTGAGTTGGCGTGGAATGCGACGAAACCTGTAGAGCTGAAAGGTGGTGGAACGCGTACCTTTATCGAAGATGGCGATACGGTCATTATGAAAGGCTATGCAGAAAAAGACGGCGTACGCGTCGGCTTTGGTGAAGTCAGTGGCAAGGTGCTACCAGCCTTAGACTTTAACTTTTCTGAGTAATACTTGAATTTCTCAGAGTAATACTTAAATTTCGCTGAGTAATTTTTACAGCGTTATTTATTAGCCGAGAGTAGCGAGTGCAGTAGTCGTAAGCGGTAATCACCCCCTTACCTATTGTATTTGCTACTCTGCCCTTTCCTATCGCATTTACCCTAGCCTATTTAATCTATTCAACTCCTCTTCAGACTATCAAAAGGACATTGATAATGAGCTTTAAAATTCAACAAATTCATCATGTGGCCTATCGCTGCAAAGACGCGAAAGAAACCGTCGAATGGTATAAAAAACACCTCAACATGGACTTTATCTTGGCTTTTGCTGAAGACCATGTGCCCTCTACTCATGCCTTTGACCCGTACATGCATATCTTTTTAGACGCCGGTAATGGCAACGTCCTCGCCTTCTTTGAAGTGCCGAATCAACCTGAAATGGGCTTTGATCCAAACACGCCAAACTGGGTACAGCATTTAGCCATGAAGGTTAAAGACCGTGAAGAATTGATAGTCGCCAAAAAGCATTTAGAAGATGCGGGCGTAGACGTCATTGGCGTGACCAATCATGGTATTTTCCACTCTATCTATTTCTTTGATCCAAACGGCCACCGTTTAGAGCTCACTTATGATGACCCCATGTCAGAAGAAAAAGTGGGCATGATCACTGAAGAAATGAAATACGAAATGTTGGAAGAATGGTCACGGACTAAGCGTGCGCCTAAACATACCGCTTTCTTACATGCTGAAGAATTGGCTGAAGCTAAAGAACAAGCGCCTGTTGGTGAGTAAGAGTGGTTAAGCTCTAACCTCTGGCAATGTTGTAGCAGTTAGTGTTGTAAAAAAACCGTCGTAAAGGATTGCGACTGGAAGGATTAAGACCCACCCCACCCCATCATCAAAAAAAGGATTTTATGATGACTACCAAACTGGCTTACGGCCTAGCGCTAGCTACCCTACTTGGGATTGCCGGCTGCTCAAACAATACCGAAACTGCTAGTACTGCTGATGCGGCTACTAGCAATCCCGGTGAAGTTACTGTCTTACGTTTTTCTCATTTTATGACCGCGACCGATGATTTGAATCAACAGATTTTTGAACCGTGGGCGAAGAAAATCGAAGAGGATTCCAAAGGTAGGTTAAAAGTTGAAATCTATCCTTCAGCGACTTTAAGCAAACCAGGTGTTACTTATGAAGCCGCTGCCAAAGGCACAGTAGATATTGGTATGCAGGCGCATGGCTATACTGCCGGTCGTTTCCCGCTCTCACAAATTGTTGAATTACCGGGTATCTCGAATACCGCCGAACAACAAACCTGTATCCTGCATAAGCTCTACGATGAGGACGTCATTGCTAGTGAATATGCGGACTCACATCTGCTGTATATGGTCGGCACTGGCCCTGGTGCGCTCCATACCATCGATAAACCGCTGCGCACCCCTGCTGATATGAAAGGTTTGCGTATTCGCCAACCTTCTGCCGTTGCCAGTTATATCATCGAAGCGGTTGGTGCCGCTCCCGTCGGTATGCCCGCCCCGGATACTTATACAGCTTTGCAACGCGGCGTAATTGATGGGCTTAGCTTAGCTTTGCTTGGCAACCGGTACGCGCCTTTCGTTTAGACGATCTCGTTAATACCCATACCAATATTCCTTTCTACAGCGCGGCACTCGTCGTCACCATGAACAAAGACAAATACAACAGCCTGCCCGACGATTTAAAGAAAATCATCGATGATAACTCAGGTATAGAGATGGCTATGAAAGCTGCAGATGTGTTTGATGTGGCTAATGCGGAAATTATGCAAGAAGCTAGAGATAAAGGTGACTTGATGATTGAAGTACCCGACCCGCTGAATGATCCGGATTGGAGTGGCCCGTTAATAGAAGGCTCACAAAGATATTTGGATGAAGTTGCTGCGACAGGTCTAGACGCACAAGGTGTCTATGAGAAAGTCAAAGCAGCGAGTGCGGCGTGTAAAGCTAAGGCTTAAGTCGCTAAATTTAAGCTATCTGATAGCGCTGTGCGATGGCTAAAATTTTATCTGCCGCTCTATTTTGCTCTTGCATAGGCAACTGCTCTGAGGTGCCGATAACAGTAATGGCATACTCTAATAAATTAGCCCTATCCGTAGGGCGATTCGCGTTTAAAGCCTGCGGTAGTAAAACGGGAATCGTAATTGCATTAACCCCAATCAGCATATCGCCGGTGACCGTTGCATACCCTTGCGCCCGAATCTCAGCTTGCAGTTGGGTGAATTGCTGCCAGTGCTCGGCCAATTCCGTAGCATTAATTGACTCTGCGCTATCTGGCGTTGGATTGGCTGCACTACCCTGCCACTCTGCCATCACTAATGGCTCAATTACAGCTTTGGGCTGATAGCTGGCGAATAGCTGTCCGGTCGCTGAAGTGGTCAATGGCATGCGCGAGCCGATACGGGTAATGATGCTAATGGGACTGTCCGGCTCGACCGATTGAATAATTATGGGCCCCTCGCTAAACCATTTGGCGATTTGTACGGCACAATTTAGGGTGTTTTTAATCTCATTTGCGACCGTGGTCAGGTGCTCTAATAGACTATTGTGATTAAGTCCGGAATGCCCTAACGCATTCACGCGCACGCCAAGCCCGTAACGCCCGTCCTCTAACTGCCGCGCATAGCCTTTACGAATCAAGCTGACCAAATAGCGATGGGTCTTGGCAGGATGCATCTGCGCCGCCTGACCAATCTCTTTGAGCATCATAGGCGCATTGGCATCGATTAAAATATCGAGTATGGCCAGACCAATCTCTAACGATTGCACCCCACCTTGGGGTTTATTGGCGGTCAAAGTGGCGGTTGAAGGAGCAGTGGCTAACGGGTTTTCGGTTGACGACATGACGGACTCAGTTGAATAAAATAGGACTTATCAGTACTTGGAATAACAAGTATCGGAACTTGATTGCATAGGGTTAAGTTTAGCAGATTTCACCTAAGTGCTGATGAGAGTTGTCATCACTTACTCTATTATTCAATAGTGCTATTCTTAACAACCTTCATTATAAAAAACCAGCTCGTTATAAAATCAGCTCGTTATAAAATCAGCTCGTTATAAAAACAGTGCCCGTTTAACAAAACAGGGATTACATAAACCAATAATAGGACATAAATTATGAAACTTTATAACTACTTCCGCAGTGGCACCTCGCATCGCATCCGTATTGCCATGAATTTTAAAGGCGTAGATTACGATTATATCTCGGTCAACCTAGCGGCAGATGAGCAAGCGGGTGATGCATTTAAAGCCTTAAATCCACAAGGTTTGGTGCCCTATCTTTATGACTCGGAGCAGCCCAATGGCGCCACTGGAGAAGAGTTACGCTTGGCGCAAAGCCCGGCTATCTTAGAATGGTTAGAAGAGGTCTATCCAGAGCATTCACTACTGCCAAAAGACGCTATGGGTCGCGCGCAAGTGCGGGCATTAAGTGCGATGATTAGCTGTGATGTCCATCCTATTAATAATCGCCGCATCTTGCAGTATCTGCGTAATGAGTTGAATGTAGAAGAAGATAAAGTGATGGGCTGGTGTCAGCATTGGATGGCTGAGGGCTTTAGTGCGCTAGAGAAAATACTGGCGGCTGATAAAAATCGTGGTAACTTTTGCTATGGTGATGCCCCGAGCTTCGCGGACTGCTATTTGATTCCGCAGGTATATTCTGCACGCCGCTTTAAGTTGGACCTCACGCCTTATCCGAACATTGTGGCTATTGATGCGCATTGTCACACCCTTCCCGCCTTCATCGATGCGGAACCTGCCAATCAACCGGATGCTCCTAAGGCTTAGATTAATTTGCCGTGGGTTTTACCCACGCTACCGTTCATATTGAATTATGCAGATTAAGTTCCTCCCCCTGTTTTTATGGGGAGGTCAGGTGGGGGTCGCCGTCCATATCAAGACTTAAACGTAGCGTGTGATTAGCGCAGCGTAACCCATGGAATTAAATTAATATAATAAAAAGCTGGGCAAAATGCCCAGCCTACGCGTGATATATTTACATTAAAATCCTGACGTAGCGTGCGGTTAGCACAGCGTAACCCACGGAATTAAATCAATACAACAAAATGCTGGGCAAAAATGCCCAGCCTACGTACGATATATTTACGTTAGAATCCTGACGTAGCGTGCGGTTAGCGCAGCGTAACCCACGGAATTATTACAAATCATCATCGTGGTTTTTCCCACCTATGTCTCCACACTGAGTTAAGAAAAATAGAGTCCCTCCCCCTGTTTCTAGGGGGAGGTCAGGAGGGGGTTAAGGTTTTTAACTTTAACCAATACAGTAAAAAGCTGGGCAAAATGCCCAGCCTATGCACAATCTATCTACGTTAGAATCCTGACGTAGCGTGCGGTTAGCGCAGCGTAACCCACGGAACTATTACGAATCATAACCGTGGGTTTTACCCACGCTACGCCTCTACATCCCCATATCGAGTTATGCAAAATTGAATCCCTCCCCCTGTTTCTAGGGGGAGGTTAGGAGGGGGTTCGACCACATTAAAATTTAATCAATAATCCCGACTAAAAAGAAAAGGCGCAGTCCGACTGGTCTTAGACTTGGCAACTTCTTCTGGCGTACCTTGCGCTACAATATCACCGCCCTCATCGCCCGCACCCGGCCCCATATCAATCACCCAATCACTATTACTCGCCACTTGCATATCATGCTCGACCATAATCACGGTATTGCCCGCCTCAACCAGTCCGTTCAGTTGCGCCATTAGTCTTGCAACGTCGGCAGGGTGCAATCCAGTAGTCGGCTCATCCAACACATATAAAGTATCGCCACGCTGGCTACGCTGCAGCTCAGTAGCGAGCTTGATGCGTTGTGCCTCACCCCCTGATAGTTCGGTAGCCGGTTGACCCAAACGCAGATAACCCAAGCCGACTTGCAGCAAAGCGTCTAAGGCGCGCAATACCGGTGGCTCGTCTGCAAAGAACTCGTACGCATTCTCTACCGTCATAGCCAGTATCTCGGCGATATTTTTACCGCGATACTTAATCTCAAGCGTCTCATCGTTATAGCGCTGACCATGACAAACTTGGCACGGTGAATACACGCTCGGTAAAAACAACAACTCCACCATCACAAAACCTACGCCTTCGCAATTGCCGCAGCGACCTTTCACCACATTAAACGAAAAGCGACCGGCATCGTAGCCGCGTGCTTTCGCTTCCGGCGTCGCCGCAAACAGCTTGCGAACATGGTCAAACAATCCAGTATAAGTCGCTAAGTTGGAGCGTGGCGTGCGGCCAATGGCTTTTTGATCGACCGTGACTAGACGCTTGATATGCTGCATACCCGCGACGACTTGCCCACCCGTCGGCACCGCTTGCTCTTGCTGCAACAAATCCGCTTCATCGGTCGGCGCCTCGATGACTATGGCCTGCCCTAGCGCTTCCTGTACCAATTCAACCAACGCTTGGCTGACCAAACTTGATTTGCCCGAGCCTGAGACCCCCGTCACCGTAGTTAGCACGCCTAATGGAAATTCTACATCCAGACTCGCTAAGTTATTACGGGTAACGCCGCCTAATTTTAACCAAGCGCTCGGTGCTCTAGGCACGTGTTTCTCGTTAGCTACTTCACCAAATAGAAACTGACTGGTATGCGACTCAGGCACGTCCTTTAAGCCCTCGATAGGACCGCTATACATAATGCTGCCGCCGTGCACGCCCGCGTCCGGCCCGACATCGACTATCCAATCCGCATGGCGAATCACGCTAACATCATGCTCAACCACAAACACCGAGTTACCCGCCGCTATCAGCTCATCCAAAGCTTGCAACAAGGCTTGCGTGTCTACCGGATGCAACCCTGCTGACGGCTCATCAAGGATGTAGACCACCCCAAATAACTTCGAGCGAATTTGAGTTGCCAAGCGCAACCGTTGCAGCTCACCCGGTGACAAAGTCGGCGTAGTACGCTCTAGCGATAGATAGCCGAGCCCAAGCATAGTCAACGCCTCTACTCGCGCCAAGATATCGCTAGCAATACGCTGTGTAACGATAGCCTTTTCGCGGTTATGCTTGTCTTCATCAGGGTTTCTATTCACCGCTTCAGCAAATAAGGGCGCTAGCTCATTCAAGGTTAGCTGTGATAATTTACCAATATCTAGGCCAGCAAATTTAACCGATAGCGATTCTTTTTTGAGCTTTTTACCGTGACAGTCCGGACATACCGAAATCTGCATATATTGCGACACGCGCTTTTTGGTGCGTAGGCTTTGCGTGGTGGCAAACGAGTGCAATACGAAATGTTCAGCGCTGACATAGGTGCCCATATAGCTGGGTTCTTCACCCTTGGCTATCGCAGCTTGTACTTGCTCGATGTTATAACCGGAATATACAGGGACGGTTGGGGTCTCATCGGTAAACAAAATCCAATCGCGGTCTTTTTTCGGTAACGACTGCCAAGGGGTATCGATGTCATAGCCCAAGGTAACCAATATTCGCGCTAGATTTTTACCTTGGAATGCCGGTGGCCAAGCCGCAATTGCTTTATCACGAATACTCTTGGTAGCATCGGGCACTAGCAAATCTTCGGTCACTTCAAATACGCGACCAATACCGTGACAGGTAGGACAAGCGCCCTCAGGGGTATTGGGGGAAAAGGCATCAGCGTAGAGAATATCCTGACCTTCTGGGTACTCGCCTGCCCGCGAATACAGCATGCGTAGCGCATTCGATATCGTCGTTACGCTACCTACTGAGGAACGCACGGATGGTGTGCCACGTTGTTGTTGCAAGGCGACGGCTGGCGGCAAACCTTCAATAGCATCGACATCCGGCTCATCGACTTGATCAATTAAGCGGCGCGCATAAGGCGAAACCGAATCTAAATACCGATGTTGCGACTCGGCAAATAAAGTGCCAAACGCCAAAGAGGATTTACCAGAGCCAGAAATACCGGTAAAGACCACCAAGGCATCACGAGGTAAATCAACGTCAACGTTTTTTAAATTGTGCACGCGAGCACCACGCACTTGGATGCCACTGTTAGGGTCGGCAAAATCGCTGTGATTATTATTAGAGTTATTTTTATTGGCTAAGTCAGTGCTATCGTTAGTGCTGCTATTGATACTAATTGTCATAAAACCGCTATTCCTATTACATTATTCTAAAAAGCTGCCAAAAGATTTAAAGGACTAAGTCGTTATTTTTATAGATAAGCTATTGTATTAGCCTACGATACGGGCTTAGTAGTGATTCCGTACGGGAATGGTGAGCGCGTTGGCCTAGAGCAAAATTTTTTTGGATTAATCACGTTTTGTCCCCCATTCTATGTTTTAATTTATAAGACGCTACGCAAGGATTTAGCGTTACGATAATAAGTCAGCATAAACTCTATAAATAATAAAAGGATTTATCATGTCAGCCTCCCATTCTAACTCCCACTCTTCCTCCCCCTTTAAACTCAATAAACTCCTCGCCGCTACCCTCTTTGTGGCCTTAACCAGTCAAGCTTATGCCCTAGACCCGTCAACAGCTCCGCAGCCTATCACCACCCCTGAGCAAAATGTCCTAGCGGTAGCCAACCCTAACTCACAGACGCTACAAGTTTCAGAAACCACTTCCATTAAAGTCGTCAGTGCTGCTAATACGCAAACCCTCAAGCCTACTGGCCTTGCTCCCTCTGCTGCTAACGACAAAGCCATCTTTTCTCCCAATGCTATTGAGCACCCTCTCTGGGCAAAAAACGGCATGGTCGCCTCACAAGAGGCTTTAGCTTCAGAGATTGGGCTGCAGATATTAAGAGACGGTGGTAACGCGGTAGATGCGGCAGTGGCCGTAGGTTTTGCCCTTGCGGTAACTTTGCCAAGAGCTGGTAACTTAGGTGGCGGCGGCTTTATGATGATTTATGATGCCAAGACCAAAGAAACCATAGCTTTAGATTATCGTGAGAAGGCGCCTATCAAAGCCTATCGCGACATGTATTTAGATAAAAAAGGTGATGCTGATAGTGAGCTATCGCGTTACCACGGTCTAGCTGTGGGTGTACCGGGTACCGTGGCCGGGCTAGTGACCGCCCTGCAAACGCATGGCTCAATGCCCCTAGAGCAAGTCATGGCGCCGGCTATCAAGTTGGCGGAAGACGGCATTGAAGTCACGCCGGGGTTGTCCGAATCTTTAATCGCTTTGGAAGACCGTCTAAAAAAATGGCCGAGTACCGCCAAGATTTTCTTCAAACCCGATGGCAGTACCTATCAAGTCGGTGAGCGCCTGCGCCAACCTGAACTGGCCGCTTCAATGAAGCGTATCGCGGCTCAAGGGGCAGCAGGTTTTTATAAAGGCAAGACCGCTGAGCAAATCGTCAAAGCCGTTAACGACGCCGGCGGCCTAATGAGCATGCAAGATATGGCCGATTATCAAGCGATAGCGCGCAAGCCCGTAAGCGGTAACTATCGTGGCTTTGAAATCGTATCAATGCCACCGCCTTCCTCCGGAGGCATTCATATCGTTGAGATTTTGAATATTTTAGAGGGCTATCCGCTGAAAGATTACGGACAAAATAGTGCCCAGACCATCCACTTAATGGCGGAGGCCATGCAGTTGGCTTATGCGGACCGCTCAGAGTATCTCGGCGATTCCGATTTTATCGATGTGCCGGTGAAAGGACTGACCTCAGAAAAGTATGCGGCAAAGTTACGCGCCACTATCAATCCTAATAAGGCGCGCCCGGCTACCGAAGTAAAACCCAACAACCCTATGCCGTATGAGAGCGATCAGACCACGCATTTTTCCGTAGTGGATAAACAAGGCAATGCGGTGGCGAATACTTATACGCTGAATTTCTCGTATGGTACGGGCTTAGTGGCGGATGGTACGGGGATTTTACTCAATAATGAAATGGACGACTTCTCTGCCAAACCAGGCGTGCCCAACGCTTATGGACTATTGGGCGGTGATGCCAATGCGGTAGAGCCTGGCAAGCGTCCATTATCTTCTATGAGTCCCACGATGGTCTTTAAAGATGGCGCCCCTTACGTAGTGACCGGCAGTCCGGGCGGCAGTCGTATTATCACCACCGTCACACAGATTATCTCCAATGTCATTGATCACGATATGAATATTGCCGAAGCAACCCATGCGCCGCGTATCCATGACCAATGGATGCCCGATGAGATTCGTATCGAAAAAGCGCTCAGCGTCGATACCGTCAAAAAGTTAGAGTCGATGGGCCATAAAGTGTCGCCACAAGAAGTAATGGGCTCAACGCAATCGATTATGGTGACGCCACAAGGGCTCTATGGCTCGTCAGACCCAAGACAGGTGGATGCCGCCGTAGTGGGATATTAATTTGCAGAGGTTATTGATTTACATAGGCTGTAGCGAGATAAAATGGGTAATAGATTCGTTTGTATCCACTAATTCTCTAACGCTAATATAAAGTTAGTAATATTTTACTTTACTAGAATAGAAGCCTTAATGGCTTCTATTCTTCGTTTAAAAGATTAAGCATTGACCAGTTATAATTAGAGAAATACTCCATTGGCACTAATACTTCCTTATATCCCTTTTAAAGTCAGCTAACGATAATAAAAACTCTATCAAAAAATTGAAGAAAGTCGCCTTATTCATAACAAATATATGCGGCAGCGTTAGCAAAGGTCTGTTGGCCATTTTTAAAGCCTGCTAAAGCTTGAGCTGCGGTTCTAATGGCTGATACGGCATCGCTAGCTTCTAGTACCACTAAGGTAGCTGGAGCGCCCACCTTTATTTCCGTTTGCTGCGATAGTAATTTGGCGGCATTTTTACTGACCATAGCAAAGACAGCTGTCATTTCGCTATCTTTAGACAGTTGCGCAATATTGGCATACATATTGGCCATTCTAATTAATGAGGCGTCCCCAAAAGGGGTAAACGCATTCAAAATATTGTTGCTCGCAATGGTAGTGCTAATGCCCATTTCTGTCAGTTCATTCGCATTCACCATACCTCTCGGAATCAAGGCATCGTGGTCACGGCCATTTAAATAAATATCGGTGGCGGGCAACACGGTCAATGTGATATCGGCTAGCTTTAATAGGGCCGCCATCTCGAGACGCTTGGCCTTATCCATCGCTGATAGTTTCGTCACGTGACCTATCGAGACCCGACCTTGGTAGTTGCGCTTAATGGTTTCTTTGACCAATTTAGGAATGCTAGAGCCTTGTGGGTCTAAATCGAAATCCAGATGAAAATCGACATCGACATCAAATTTCTGCGCTAAATCAAATATCATTTCGATATGCTGCTCTGGGTGCTCATCTTTGTAAGGACAACCGCCTATTAAATCAGCACCTTGCGCTAGCGCTTGCTGCAACAGCTCTTGGGTGCGTGGCTCAGTGGTCAAGCCGTCTTGCGCAAAGGCACAAATCTCGATATCGATAGCAAAGGCATATTTATCCCGCACTCTTTTTATCGCCTCAAAGCTACGCAGCTCGGTCTTTTTATCGGTTTCTACAAACGTCCGTAACCCTACCGTGCCTTTCTTAATCGCCATTTCTATCACCCTGCAGCCGCGCTCAAATACGTCGGCCTCGGTAAACCCTTCCTTGGCTTTACCCGTCTCTTTAACTGCTTCGTCTAAGTCGCCCTCTTCTATGCTACAGCGGTCTAAGATACAGGCTTTATCCAAGTGAATATGACTCTCATAAAAGCCTGAGCAGACAAAATTGCCCTGCGCATCGTAAATCATCTTGGCAGCATTTTCTGCATTGCCTTGGCCTTCTGAGGGACTACTTTTGCTACTGTCGATACTGTCGATACTGTCGATACTGTCGATACTGTCGATACTGTCGATACTGTGAATATGGCCGTCTTTGACCCTAATATCGACTAGGTCTTCATAATCCGTAAGTCGGGCATTTTTGATTATTAGATCTAGCATTGGGGTGAATCCTATTGAGGTAATATTTGCTGAATAGCATTTGAGTTATTGTAGGGGTGACAGACTCATTCTCGGTTGTGATTCAGTGTTTTTATGGTTATTGGACAGTGTCAAGGTCGGTTATAAACCCTTAATGCAAAGTTAGCGTAAGGTATGCCCTGCGCACCATGGAAAATTAATCTTCCCAAAGTTCGATATTACAATTCGCAATCCCTGCAAAATAATTCAAAAAAACCATTCATCTTAATGAACACCAATCATAGCCTACGATCGCCATTCCTATGTTTATAAACAAGCTCACTCTTTCACCTCAGCAACCCGCAACATCTTAACCCCACCCCAAGTTACACAAACCACCCCGATAGCAATTAACGAAGCCCCTAAGATTAAACCCTCAGGCGGCGCCTCCCCTTGGATAAATACTGCTATTGGGACACCGACTACTGCCCCAACTGCACCGAGCAAACTCAGCAAAACTGGCCCTCCGGTCTTTTGTAGCAGAAATAGCAATAGAAACTGACCGGCAAATAGTAGCGCCTGTAGCATAATTAACCCTACGGGCAAACTTCCCAAAACGCCACTTATTGATCCAGACGCTAATGGGATGGCAAGCGTGAAATTCGGCAACATACCGACGATGCCTAATTGGATAGCCGCAGCGATTAACATGCCTGGGGCTAGCCCACTAGGCGAGGCATTAGGCGGCCACCTTAGCGTGCGATAGATATTGCCAATCGCTAGCAATACCGGGCCACACAGAGCTATCAACACCCAAACCACACTGACATCGGGAGTAGCAAACTTATTTGCGGCGAGCACCCCTGCCCCGAGCAAAGCCGCGGCCACCCCGAGCGCTCGCAATGGCTGAAAGTTTTCAATACGCAAGGCGAGCGCACCAAGATAAGTGAGTAATGGCGGTAGCGCGATAATCATAGCGACAAAGCCCGCACCAACCTGCGGAATAGCAGAAAAGAAAATCAGATTGGAGCCCGCCACACTGACCAAAGCGGCCACGATATAGTATTCAAAACTACGCGAGCTCAGTGGCGGCAACTCATTTCGCCATAGTGCCACCAGCAATAAAATAATCCCGGCACCACTAATCGACCAAAAAAGAAATGCTACCGGGCTTAAGCCAACCGTCCCTGCGTACTTCGCCATATTGGTCGTCACCCCTAGTAGCATCCCACCGGCCAATAAGCACAGACAAGGAATTAACCAACGGTTTCTATGGCGCAATAGGCGCGCCTCTGTAACATCACTCATAACTTATCCCAGTATTAACTGCATTTCTTTACGTCAGCATAACCGTAATATACTGGTGCAAAAATATATATTTAACTACTATTAAAACCTTAGTTTATCACCTTAATTTAGCAGTCATTAACCGCCTGCGTTGAGTAAAAGCTGCCCTCACCCACTCGCGTAAGGCTAGGCATCATATAGGTTTATACCTAATTATTATCAAGAGGATACTCGCAAGTGGATTGGGCCAGTATTTTTATTCATGACACCACGTGGACATTCGCCGCCGAAATCGTTGTGCGCGTTACCATCATGTTTACTATGGTGATTTTATTCCTGCGCTTCACAGGTAAGCGCGGGGTACGCCAACTGTCAATTTTTGAATTGACCATTATTTTATCGCTGGGCTCTATTGCCGGCGACCCTATGTTTACCGAGGATTTACCGCTCATTCAGGCCTTACTGATTATGAGTGTGGTCATCGGCCTTTACCGCCTCTGCACTTGGCTGATGATGAAGTGTCAAAGGTTTGAAAATCTACTAGAGGGAAAGCCCATCTATATCGTCGAAGATGGCATGCTAGTTTTAGAAGACATTCAACAGGGCAAAATGTCGCACGATGAATTTTTTGCAGAATTACGCCAACGTAGCATTGAGCATTTAGGCCAAGTCCGTACTGGGCTGTTAGAGACTGATGGTACGCTAAGTGTGCTGTTATTTACAGATGATGAAGTGCGTTATGGGTTGCCGCTATTTCCTAAACAATATAAAGCCGTGACTCAGGTCGAGCCCGATCACTGCTACGCGTGTATGCACTGCGGACATGTGGAATATATCACTGACCCTAAACAGCTTTGCAAGCGCTGCGGCAACCAAGATAAGGGTTGGACACAAGCGATGGCGGTTAAGGTAGTGAGTTAACGGGCCTTGCGAGCTTGGCCTTAGCAGATGATGCTCATCGTTGGGTTAGAGATACCCCTTGCTGGCTTAGATACTGCTTACTGAACTAGCAACCGCTATTATTATCGGGCTATTGCGGTTATTCATTCATAGGTGGACAAGCCTTGTCCCAATACGGCTCATCCCCTAAACGCTCGGCTAAAAAATCAATCAGTAAACGGCAGCGTTGTGGTAAAAAGCGATTTTTGGGATAAATGGCATAAGCATTGGTCATAGGCAATTGATACTGTTGCAATATAGGCACCAGTTCGCCCCGTGCTAGGGTTTGATAAGCGATAAAAGTGGGCATAAATATAATGCCATGGCCTTTGACCGCCATATCTATTAAAAAGCGGCCGTTATTGGCCTTCATTTTTGAATGAGTAGCAATATTATGCGTCTTGCCTTGCTCATCGATCAGCTCTAAAGCGCTATCTTTACGTAAGCTATAGTGCAAAAAGGTGTGATTGGCCAAGTCCTGTATCTTGGTAGGCGTGCCTCTCTCACTCAGATAGCCGGGGCTGGCACAGATAACAAAGCGGATGCGGGTGAGCCGCCGCGCCTGATAGCTGGAGTTCTGTAATTCGCCGATGCGGATGGCCAGCTCATAGCCCTCTTCCACCAAATCGACTTGGCGATCGGAGAAGTCTATCTCAAAAGTGAGTTTGGGGTAGTCATTGGCATACTCATCGATTAGCTCACTCAGATGCATTAGCCCAAAGGATAAAGGGGCGGTCATTTTTACCTTGCCCTCGATATGGGTCTTGACCCCGCTGGTTTGTTCATTAAGCGCATTCACCTCCCCTAGGATAAGTTGCGCTTGTTGATAATAATGCTCGCCAGCTTCTGTGAGGCTTGATTTACGCGTGGTTCTATTGACCAGCTGGGTGCCCAAACGGGTTTCTAAATCTTTTAGCCGGCGACTAACCGCTGATTTGGCGATGTCCAATTGGGCAGCAGCTTTAGTGATACTGCCGGCATCGACTACGCGAACGAACATCGCCATGTCTTCTAATTGACCCATGAGTATTTTTTTACCTTATTAGCAGCCATTGTTCTCTAAATAAGAACTTACATTTGCGATTGTTACTGTTTATTTACCCCTAGTCAATGGTTAAACTTAGCTCATCAACAATCTAGCCAATGGCTTAAAGGCGAATCTAGCCAACGGCTTAAAGGCGTTAACTGATTATTCGCTAAGCGCTAGATTGTACTAACCAGGAGAATGCTCATGACTATCAATGTAGCTGTAACCAATAACCGCGAAAACGCTAATACTGCCCAAACTGCTAGCGACACTCCCAGCAAAAATCGTACTTTGCTACAGCAGTTCCCAGGCATGGCCACAGCGGATGGCGATGGCGTCAAGCTTACCCGCATTATAGGCTCGCCCTATTTGGATATGTTAGACCCTTTTTTAATGCTCGATTGCTTTGAGAGTGACGATGCCAATGATTATATCGGCGGTTTTCCGACCCATCCGCATCGGGGCTTTGAGACTGTGACCTATCTGCTCAATGGCCGCATGCGCCATAAAGATAATGCCGGTAATGAAGGCGTGATTGAGCCTGGCGGGGTGCAATGGATGACCGCAGCCAGAGGTATTTTACACTCTGAGATGCCCGAGCAAGAGGATGGGCTATTAAAAGGCTTTCAGCTGTGGGTCAACCTGCCAGCCTCAGCAAAAATGAGCGACCCGGCGTATCAAGAATTTCCAGCAGAATTAACCCCACTTGAGCGCCGCGACAATGGTACTGAAGTGCGCGTGATTGCGGGCAAGACCAATCAAGGTACGCTGGGGCCTGTGGTCAATACCTACACTTACCCCACCTATTTAGACGTGACCCTGCCTGCCAATACCGCTTTCGAGCAAGCGCTACCTGCTGAGCACAATGCTTTTATCTATATGATTGAAGGCGAGGTTGCTATCTTAGAGTCAGTAGATTTAGAATCAGCAGACAGTCACAACGCGCAGGACGTTGATAACACTAAAAATGCCAAAGTATTAACGGCTAAAAACTTAGGCATACTGACCCAAGGTGAGCAGCTAATGCTAACTGGCGGCGATACTGGCGCACGTTTTTTATTGATAGCCGGCCAGCCTCTTAACGAGTCTATCGCCCGTGCTGGCCCTTTCGTCATGAATACCCGAGATGAAGTTTTGCAAGCTTTTAGCGACTTCAAACAGGGTAAATTTTAACCAATAATTTAACAAAGGAAAGTCGATATGGGCTTACTCATAGAAGGCCAGTGGCACGATAAATGGTATGACACAGCTAGCAATTCAGGCCGTTTTGAGCGTGATGCTGCCAATTTTAGAAATTGGGTCACTAAAGATGGTAGTGCCGGCCCTTCCGGTAGAGGTGGCTTTAAAGCCGAGCCCAATCGTTATCACTTATATGTGTCTTTAGCCTGCCCTTGGGCGCATCGCACGCTGATTTATCGTCGTCTCAAAGGCTTAGAGGAGATGATTTCGCTCTCGGTAGTGCACCCTTTTATGGGCGAGCATGGCTGGACCTTTGCAGAGGCTGACGGGGTCATCCCCGATCCCAATGTGAATGCTCGCTATTTATATGAGGTTTATACCGCAGCACAGGCCGATTATACCGGCCGGGTGACCGTCCCTATTCTATGGGATAAAAAGACCCAGACTATCGTGAACAATGAGTCTTCAGAAATCATTCGTATGTTCAATTCAGCTTTTGATGAGGTCGGTGCCTTAGCCGGTGACTTTACCCCAGCGGCGTTATTGGCTGAGATTGATGAGCTCAACGACTTTATTTATCCTAAGATCAATAATGGGGTGTACCGCGCGGGTTTTGCCACTACTACCGAGGCTTATGAAGAAGCGGTGCTGGCTCTTTTTGCGGCCTTAGATACCATAGAGGCCCGTTTAGCGAACCAGCGCTATCTCACCGGCGCGACTATTACCGAAGCCGATTGGCGTTTATTTACCACTTTGCTGCGTTTTGATGCCGTATACGTCGGGCACTTTAAATGTAACATTCGCCGCATTGTTGACTACCCTAACCTTTGGGGATATCTGCGTGACTTGTACCAGCAGCCTGGCATCGCTGGCACCGTGTGTCTCAAACATATTAAAGCGCACTATTACACCAGTCACGAGATGATTAATCCTACCCGTATTATACCTATAGGCCCCGATATCGATTTTACTACCCCGCATAATCGTGAGCAGCTAGCGTAGCTGCAGAGCTTTTTTGACACGCGCTATTTTTTAACCAACCCTGATAGCACAATAAAGACCGGCTATCGCTACAATAAATGATAAGGAAAATTATGACTACTAACCTCTACCCCCTCCACAATGCTTTTGAAACTCGCCGCTCTATCTATGCGTTAACCGATACGCTGCCCGTCTCTGAGCAGACTGTTATCGATGCGGTCGAGCACGCTATTTTGCACACCCCTTCGTCTTTTAACTCACAAACCACCCGCATCATCGTCTTATTCGGCGCTGAGCATAAAAAAGTTTGGGATATTGCGGAAACCAACTTACGTAAAATAGTTGGTGATGGCGATTTTTCTAGCACAGAACAGAAAATGGACAGCTTCCGAGCAGGCGCTGGCACAGTGTTATTCTTTGAAGATGAGAATGATGTCAAGGCGTTGCAAGAGCAGTTCCCTTTATACGCGGATAACTTCCCTGTTTGGGCTGAGCATACCAATGCAATGCACCAGTACGCCATTTGGACTGCCCTAGGTGAAATGCAAATCGGTGCCTCCTTGCAGCATTATGCGCCCATATTTGAGCAGGACGTCGCACAAGCCTTTGATGTGCCTGCCAGCTGGCAGTTAATCGCACAAATGCCGTTTGGTGGTATTGGTGCTCCTGCTGGCGACAAAACCTTTAAACCGATCAGCGAGCGCGTACGCGTTTTAGGTCAATAGTAGCTTTCATTGATAGTAGCTTTCACTATAGTGGGGTATAAGACAAGTACGCTAACCCTTATGGGCAACCCTTACTCAGTAAAATGCTATAAAAAAAGCCCGCATCTCAAAGAGTTGCGGGCTTTTGCTTAGATCAGTCAGTCTGACTATGTAAACGGTCGGTCTAGATGAAAACTAGAAACGATAACCAACACCTAGATAGCTAATGACCGGGTCGATATCAAGCGTATCAACGGCACGGATCAACTCTTCACCGCTGTCGTTTTTAACTGTAATAGTGGTGTCACTGCTTAATTTCGCATAAGACACAGAGCCTACGCCAAACCAACGGTCATTAAAGTCATAAGTAGCACCCACGGTAAAGATCGGAGCAAAAGCGCTGTCCGCTTCCACATCGATATTCATACCGCTATTCGATAACTTATTCTCTAACGCCGCGCCAGCTTTATCCGTTTTAAGGTTTTGAATTTGATGGCCAGCCATCTCTAGGTCATTACGGATACCAGAATTAAGCTCGATGTCATTAAAGTAAGCATAAATGACCCCTGCACCCACGTAAGGGCGGAATTTATTTACCCCAGACTTACCAAATTGATAATGGACTTCAGCGGCTGGTAACCAGGCGCGTGCACTTGACGCTACTCCGTTGCCCTGCTCTAAATCCGTAATAGGAATGTCTTTTTTGACGGTAAACTCTGGTAATAATCCGCTTGCTGCGCCACCAGGCGTAACCTTACCGGTCAATGGCGCAGTAACTTTACCTTTGCCTAAGATATCGACTTTAGGCGGTACACCGGCTTTTAATTCTACGGACCAATTATCATCAATATGATAGTTGAATAATAAACCTACGGTATCAGCATCGTCGGCTTGTAAGCCACTACCGGCAGCAGAGGCAAAGTTCTGCAAACCACTAATCTGTGAAGTACCTGATACATCGCCTAATAAAGGCACATCAGATAAATCTGTATCATCACCTAAGGCACCTAAGATTCCAGTAATAAGGTCCTTTTGTGGCTCATCCGGATCAATAATACCGGTTACAGTGCCGACTTTGACACTGCCGTTTTTGGCCTTTAGCCCATCGGTAGCAGCAGTAGTATTTTGTAGAGGATTGGCATCACCCTGCGGGGCAGCATGCAACCAACCGGCAGAGACTGAGAAGCGCTTAAAGCTACCATCGGTTTTGAAATAATCAAATTCAGCAAAGGCAGATTGGCTAAACAATAATGGCGCGGCAACCGCTAATGAGAGAGGGAGAAGATTTTTCATGAAACGTCCTTGTATGAAATTTGAAAATCGTCGTATAGATAGAAAAAACTATCCAACTAGCAAACGAATGCGACAAGAGTTAGCAAAGCTATTAAGGTAACCCAGTCGAAAAACCAACATCCTGTCAGAATTCGTCAATCTATATACTGCCTGTATAAAATAGCGTATTTTTCTAACAAAAAACACTACAAAACAACGCCTTTAGTAAACAATAGGTTGCTAAACAGTGGTATGCCTTATAAATTGCCACATTAGTAACAAGATATCAACACTCACTAATGAACTGGTGTAGTCACAATATTTTCTAGTATTTTACTTAAAATGCTTAATCTATATTAATCATACTCTTATATATAAAAATTACCGTCAATCACAGTTAAATTTCAATATTAGGGCGTGCCCTTAATTGCATTATGAGACTAAAATTAAGATAGATTTTTGTCAGTTCATGAAAATTTTGCAGAGAATATGAGTATATTTTCCAGAAATTTTCGCAGAGTAGCGCAAATCTAGTCAGTTTTAGTCCATTACACGCTAGTATTATTAGTTAAGGATAGACCCTAGTATTTAGCGTAAAGCCGGAAAGCGCTGGACCATATATAGCATAAGGAGCAGCGCTATACCTGCAATAGCCGCACCAACGAAACCCACACTCGACAACGATAAGTGCGTGACGGTGTAGCCGCCGAGTAGCGCCCCCATACCGATGCCTAAATTGATAATGCCCGAGAACATCGACATCACCATATCTTGCGCATTAAGATCAATCATGATGACTTTAGCTTGAATAGCCAGCATCAGAAGCATTAGCGCGGCACCCCAAAGCAGCGTATTGACGCTAAGCGCCCATATTGAGGTCACTACTAGCGATAGCGTCAGCATAGACACTAGCATCAGAGCTATCGAGCCCAGCATCAAAGCCCTATTATACTGATCGCCCCAACGACTAAACAGCACACTACCAAGAATCCCTGCCCCGCCAAATAACAGTAAGATAAACGTGGCCATATTGGCACTGATTGACCCCACCTCCCGCATAAACGGCTCGATATAAGAATAAGCCGCATAATGTGCCGTGAATACGATAAAGCAAAATAGATAAAGCCCAACCAGTACTGGATTTTTAAGCAATTCTGGTACTTTTTTGATGGTACCGGTAAACATGCTGGGCAGCGTTGGTAACACTCTAGCTTGCAGCACAAACACCACAAAGGCTAACACACCAATACCTGCAAACGTCGCCCGCCAACCAAACCACTGTCCGACTAGCCGGCCTATAGGCACGCCCAGCACCATAGCTAGAGACGTCCCTGTGGCGAGCACACTCAGCGCCAAGGCTTTTTTACCTGCAGGTGCGACGCGTAAAGTGATGGCGGCGGTAATCGACCAAAATATGGCATGCGATAGCGCTATACCGACCCGGCTAATCAGCAGCACTTGAAAGCTCCAAGCAAATACAGATAAGACATGGCTGGCAATAAACACGACAAATACGGCTAGCAGCAAGCGTTTGCGCTCTAACTTGCCGGTGAGCAACATCAAGGGCAATGACATGGCCGCGACTATCCAAGCATACAGGGTCAACATCCAGCCGGTCTCTGCGGTGGTGATAGAAAAATCTTGGGCAATATCACTAAGTAGAGCGACGGGGACAAATTCGGTAGTGTTCACAATAAAGGCACTAATGCCCATTAAGATGACTCGGAAATACTGAGTGCGGACAGCCTCTGGGCTGGTCTCTATGTCTGGGGTATGGTTCATAAGCTCGACTGTATAAAAAGCGGTTTCGGCAGAGTGTGCTCGAAGCAGGAAAGAAGTATTTGACTGGATTGCAAAGGTTAGCGAGGGCAATCGTTGTATAAAAAGAGAGTGTCAATAAATGATTATTAATAAATGAATATAACCAGATAATAGCTATAGAGTGCTTGGAATAGTATGGTTTGCATGACCAATAACAGCGGGGCAAGATAGCAACTTAACCACGCTATTTAAAGTAATTTTTTGCTAAAAGTTTTAGTCAAAAGACGGGAGATAGATATGGTTAAATCTTTTATTAGATTTAGACGCTAACGCTCAGTAAACGCTAAATTTTCAGCACACCACTGCCAGACTTCATCGACGGCGCGGCGCGGAGTGGTTACCCGTTTGCGTACTAGGTAGTAACTAGGCTCAAACAGCAACTGGGTATCACACACTTTGAGCAACCGGCCTGCAGCAATATCCGCTTGCACGAAAGCGTAGCAAGCGATGGCCATACCTTGCCCCGCCACAGCGGCTTCGATGGCCAAAGTGGTCTGGTTGAATACCGCCCCAGCTAGTTTGCTATTGGTGCCAAAAAAAGAGCGCCAATGTTGATGATCGTCGTGTAAAAGCGGCCATTCTTGTAGCCGCTCTGGCGATAGAGGCAGCGAGATATCCGTGAGCAGATGAGGGCTAGCAACCACCACCAGCTCTTGTTTAAATAATAATTTTGTCTCAAAAGCAGTCGGAAATGGCGGCTGAGTAAAGCGTACAGCTATATCCACCTGATCACGGTCAAAATCTGCAATGGTTTCAGTCGCCACAGTTCGCAGCTCTATGCCGGGTAGCGCAGTCGTTAAGGTCACTAATTGCGGTAATAATATCTTGGAGGCAAAGGTCGGTGTGACACTGATGGTGACTTTATTAGGATCCATTAGCAGCTGAGCTGTGGCCTCATTCAATAGCGCAAAGGCACGGGTCACCTCTGCAAAATAGGTGGCCCCTTGTGGGGTAAATGCCACCCCTCGCGGCAATCTCTGAAACAAAGAAAAGCCAAAATAACCCTCTAACGTGCGGATCTGTTGCGCCACAGCGCCTTGGGTCACATACAGCTCTTCCGCAGCAGCGCGGAAGTTAAGCTTGCGACCGACAACCTCAAAGACCCGTAGCGCATTTAAAGGCGGCAATGGACGATGATAAACAGCCATAACACTATCCTAGACAATAGATTTTCTACAGTCTAACAGCTTTTAATATGATGCGAGATAACTAATATTATTAGCTATCATAGAGCTCTAAAGACTAATGCTGCTGATTAAGGCCCTAGTAAATCTAATTTATAGCACAGCTGGCACTGACGCATTAGCCAATGGTTTATTTCCTGTCTGTATTTAAGGACTCTATCTAAGGCTATAGATATGTTTAGAGCTTATGCTGCCCTCCTCACCCTCGGTCTCATTTGGGGCTCCAACTTCATTTATATGAAATGGGCTACGGCGCTAATATCGCCGGCTCAAACTGTATTTTTACGGGTATTATTTGGTTTTTTGCCATTGTTATTCATAGCTTGGCGCAGCAAAGTGCTTACTAGAAAGCAGTGGGCTCATATACCGCATTTTGCTGTTATGTCTGTATTGGCCGCCTCCTTTTATTATTATGGTTTCGTCGCGGGTACAGCACTACTCTCTAGTAGCGTGGCCGGCTTATTGAGTGGTGCTATCCCTATCTTTACCTGTTTATGCGCAGCATTACTGTTACCCGACGAGCGCCCCACTAAGCAGATGACCATTGGGGTGGCATTAGGGTTTGTGGGTATCGTATTAAGCGCGCAACCCTGGGAGGGAGACTCCGGTATCTCTCTGCTAGGTGTCGCTTGGATGCTGCTAGGCTCACTCAGCCTTGGCGGGTCTTACGTCTATACACGGCGGTATTTATCTCCTCTAAAACTACCACCCTTAGCGTTGGCCACTTGGCAGACGGGATTTGCCTTGCTTACCCTGCTAGTGCTAACTGATTTTACCGATATAGGACAGTTAGCCACCAGCCCGCAAGCTTTATGGGGCACTATTATTGGACTGGGGGTATTGGGTACTGGCGCAGCTTTTTTGTTGTATTACTTTCTGATCGAACATCTTGGCCCTGTACGCGCGGTGGGTGCGACCTATATTGCCCTTATCGTAGCCGTCATTATTGGCGCTGCTATTGGTGACCATATCACCTTTTTACAGATTATCGCGCTAGTGCTTATATTGGGCGGGGTATTACTGATTCAGACCGCAAAACGCAGCTTGGTACCGACAGCAAGCAAATTAGCAACTGATTTGGCCACCAAAAATATAGAGAAAGTTCTGCCCCATTAGACCAACTGTCTTAACCTAATAAACGCCCTATTTGGGGCGTTTATTATTGGGTGTTTTTAATAGCCCTCTACATAGGTATAGCGGCGATTAATTTACTAAAATTACTCGTCAATTTATTTTCGGATGCAGTACTTCTAGGCTGGGCACTTATAACAAAAAAGCCCACAACCTTATAAATTATGGGCTTTTTTCATTCTTAGACGTTATGAAAAGCTGAGTGAATCTTACCAGCTAAAGCCAAGACCGACACCACCAGAGCTTTCTTTTTGGGTGAACGCTCCGCCTAAACTCACGCTAGCATTAGGATTAATAACGCGCTGGTAGCCTACCGATACCGCCTGCTCAGAGCCTTGAATCCCGACGCCCACGCCCACTCGGTTTTTACCTTGTAGACCAGCGGTACTAGTGGCCATGTTTAACATAGCAGCACTCATAGCGCCTTGACGCTCAAAACGCTCATCCACTTCTTGGAAACGCTGCCCATTTTCGTAGGCATAATTAGAGAACGCGTCGTTCAAAGTCGCCATTTTGGTATCGGTATACGTCTGCGCTGTCGTCACAGCATTGGTTTGCGCGGTCTGCAACTGGCTAACGTTAACCGCATCAGTATCCGCTGTACCTGCCGCCACATTGACGATTTGACGCTGACTGGTAGCAGAGCCAACCGCCACAGTGTTATCACGGTCGGTGCTAGAGTTATTGCCTAATACCACCGCATTTTTAGCTGAGGTATTAACATTACTCCCTACCACAAAGGTATTATCACCAGTGATCGTATTGTCATTGCCTACAGCATAGCTGTTATTACTACTCACTGTATTGGGATCACCGATAGCGCCTGAGTGATTACCAGTTACCTTATTGCCTGTACCGATACTGATAGCTTGCAGGCCAGTAGCTTGCGCCCCTTCACCAATGGCAATACTTTGGTCGCCTTGTGCTAGTGAAGCCGCTCCTAAGGAGATGGCATTGCTACCACTAGCGACCGCTGCACTGCCAGCTGGCATGGGGCCATTATTGGCGTTAGCCGCATTGATACTAATATATTGACTGCGCTCTTCTAGACTCTGCTGGACACTGGCTACCTGGCTATCGGTATAGCCCTGAGCTGCCGTCACTGCAGCAGAGGCTTTTTGGTCGGTATAACCTTGAGATGCTGTTACCGCATCAGAAGCCTTTTGATCGGTGTAACCTTGAGCTGCCGTCACCGCATCAGAGGCTTTTTGGTCGGTATAACCTTGAGCCGCTGTCACTGCAGCCGAGGCTTTTTGGTCGGTATAACCTTGAGCTGCTGTCACTGCAGCAGATGCTTTTTGATCGGTGTAACCTTGAGCCGATGTCACTGCATCAGAAGCCTTTTGGTCGGTGTAACCTTGAGCCGCCGTCACTGCATCAGAGGCTTTTTGGTCAGTATAACCTTGAGCTGCTGTCACTGCATCAGAGGCTTTTTGATCGGTATAACCCTGAGCCGCTGTCACTGCATCAGAAGCCTTTTGGTCGGTGTAACCTTGAGCCGCCGTCACTGCAGCAGACGCTTTTTGATCGGTGTAACCTTGAGCTACCGTCACCGCAGCAGAGGCTTTTTGGTCGGTGTAACCCTGAGCTGCCGTCACTGCAGCAGAAGCTTTTTGGTCAGTGTAACCCTGAGCCGCTGTTACTGCATCAGATGCTTTTTGATCGGTATACCCCTGAGCTGCCGTCACCGCAGCAGAGGCTTTCTGGTCGGTATAACCTTGAGATGCTGTTAAAGTAGCGGCATCTTGGGTATCCACATAAGTTCTTAATTCAGTAATAGACCCTTTTATCAGCGTTAACTGGCTGTCTACTTCTGTAAAAGCACTGCCAACGTTATTCACTTGTACATTTTGAATGCTATAACTAGGCGGTGTGAATATGCCATTATTAAACCCTGCACCACCACCGAATGCTGTAGTCATAGCATCGTTAGTATTCTGCAGACTCTGATTAGTAAAGTATAGCTGCTTACCCGTGACTGCATCCGTTGAAGTATCGCTTAAGTTTGCTTCTTGGAGATTGCTAATCTTAGTACCGTTAGCGCCAGCTAAGATAATACTGTCTTTAGAGGTACTGTCATAAATCACAGCCCCAGCATTTAAACTGCCTAGGCCTGATTTCAAAACTGTAATCTCATCAGTATTGCCCGTTATTCTATTACTTAATCCCGTATCAGCCGCAGCAAACTCGCTACGAATAACGCCGCGGTCAGTAGCAGCCTCACCCAATGCAGTATTTACTCGAGTTTTTTCAGTGGCAGCTGCCTCACGTATGCCGGTATCAGCAGCAGTAAACTCGCTACGAATA
>NZ_JBVGQI010000111.1:0-229 GCF_058189395.1 Psychrobacter sp. CoH-33_TS_01 | reverse complement strand
CGTGACGATGGCGGTGACCGGCTTCCTCAGCGGCCCGCTGGAGCGTTGGCTCGGCTTCCGCACCCAGATCGTGATCGCGGCCGTCGTCATGGCGGGGTCGAGCCTGTCGCTGGCCTTCCTGCACGGTTCGCTCGCCGCGGTCGCGACGGCGTCCGGCGTCTTCGGCATCGGCCTCGGCCTGATCTACGCGGCGATCACGAGCGTGGTGGTGCAGAGCGTGCCGGCCACC
>NZ_JBVGQI010000110.1:0-229 GCF_058189395.1 Psychrobacter sp. CoH-33_TS_01 | reverse complement strand
GGCATGACGCACGTTCTCCGGCCCGAGTTCTCGTCGATCGAGGAGAACGAGACGCTCGCGGAAAGCCTGGGCGTTGCGCCGTGGAAATATCGCACCATCGGCTTCGTTACCTCGGCCGCCGTATCCGGACTGGCGGGTTTCGCACTTGTCAACATGCTCTCGACCGCCCATCCGAGCTCGTTCACCACGTGGTCGGTGAACAGCTACATCGCGTACGTCTTCGTCGGGG
>NZ_JBVGQI010000010.1:0-154454 GCF_058189395.1 Psychrobacter sp. CoH-33_TS_01 | reverse complement strand
ATACCCTGATTAGCCCCAACTAACTATGTTAGTTGGGGCTTTTCTTTGCCTATAGTTTCGTATTCCTAGCTCCAAATCACAAAGCCCCCAGTGCTACGCACTGGGGGCTTTGTTGTGTTTAAAATTTAATTATCTAAAGCTATTTGTTTTTTAAAATTATGTAGTTATCTGGACTAATTGACTGAAAATTATTTTTTTGTCTTAAAAGCCACCTTAGCTATAGCCTATTATTTGATGCAAAAAACACATTTGAACCTATAGTTATCTATAAACCAATAATCTCACAGAAAAACGTTAAAATGATTTGACTTATATCATTATAGTTGATATTTTGTAACTGTATCTTCAAAGGGACTTGAGGAAAACTGTTTGGCTGTGAGCTGTCAATATGGCTATATCATTGTTATTTTTACTAAAAAAATCACTATAGCTGGATATCTCTATATAAAAACATTAATAAAACCAGTCCTTTGTTTGTGGGCCAATTTTTATCTCTTAAGGCCTTCTCTTAGTTAATTATCAAAAGGAATTGATAATGAAATTCTTATCATCTTTGTCTATCGCCACTATCACTGCATTGGGTCTTTTGGGCTGCTCTAGCCCTTCTAGTAACGAGGCCGGCGCAGATGCAGCCACTACAGGCTCAGGTGAGGTCACTACTTTACGTTTCTCCCATTTTTGGCCAGCAACCTCATCGATCAACCAAGAGGTGTTTGAGCCGTGGGCCAAAAAAGTAGAAGCCGATTCTAACGGTCGTTTAAAAGTAGAGTTGTATCCTTCGGCCACGCTAAGTAAAGCTGACGTCACTTATGAAGCTGCGGTCAAAGGCACGGTCGATATTGGCTCTCAGGCGCATGGTTACACCAGTGGTCGCTTCCCTCTAACGCAAATCGCTGAATTGCCAGGCTTATCAGGGTCAGCTACACAGATGGGCTGTATTCTACAAACCCTTTATGAAGATGGCACTATCGCTAGTGAGTACGAAGACTCGCACATGTTGTTCATGTATGGCGCAGGCCCTGGTACTTTGCACACCACTAATAAACTCATTAAGACCCCTGAAGACATGAAAGGTATGCGTATTCGCCGTCCTTCAGCAGTCGCGGGTGACATTATTGAGAGCATGGGGGCCTCACCTGTCGGCTTACCGGCCAATGATATGTATACCTCGCTACAACGCGGTGTCGTCGATGGCCTCAGTTTCCCTTGGGAAGCGGTTACGACTTTCAAAATTGATGAAATCACCAAATATCATACCAACATTCCTTTTTACAGTTCCGCTTTGATGGTCACAATGAACCAAGGTGCCTATGACAAACTGCCTGATGACCTAAAAAAAGTGCTGGATGACAACTCAGGTATGGTTATGGCGAAGAAGGTTGGTGAAGTCTTTGATAAGCATGATCAAATGGCAATTCAAGCCGCTAGAGATAAAGGGGATGAGGTCATCGATATTCCAGACCCTCTTAATGATCCAGCTTGGAAAGGTCCTCTGCTAAAAGGCACAGAGAAATATCTTAGTGATGTGAAGCAGTTGGGCTTAGATTCTCAGGGTGTTTATGAGAAAGCCAAAGCGGCCAGTGCTGCCTGTAAGGTCTAACCTATTGGAGGTGACACATGGAATTTTTGGTCAAAATTAGTCACATCATTGCTAGGATATGCCAGTTCATTGGTGGCGTCAGTTTGGTCATCATTGTGCTGGTAACCATAGCCGATGTAGCCGCCCGTTACGTCTTCAAGCTCACCGGGGGTGAGCTTGGATTTACGGTTAAAGGTAGTGTGGAGATTGTCTCTTATTTTATGCTGTTTGCGCTGTTGGCCGCTTTTGCTGCCTTTGTAGAACGCTCACAAATTATAGTAGACGTCTTTACCCAAAAAATGCCGCGTTCTATCAAAGGCTACATGATGGGCGTCTTTATGATGGGCTTTTTTGTGATAGGTCTTGTATTTGCATGGGGCCTCTACGAGAGCGCTATTGATGCGGTCAAATTTGGTAAGGTAACGCAAGATCTTAGAGTTAGTATGATGCCTATCTATGGGTTAAGTGCCTTTCTAAGCCTGCTACTGGCTATTCGTGCTTTTATTGAATCTATTAATATTTTCAAAACGGGCGAGTTCTTTGATGCCGAGGAGACAGGCGCATGAGTCCAGAAATTATTGGTGGGATCGGTATCATATGCATGATTATATTGGTACTGGTTAGGGTTCCGGTTGCGCTCGCAATGTTAGGTGTCGGCTTAGTTGGGTTTGGCGTAGTCACTTCGCCCAGTGGCGCGCTACAGATGCTAAAAGATGTGCCGGTAGACGTATTAGCCAAATATGATTTTAGTGCCATTCCTCTGTTCGTTTTAATGGGAGTCTTTGCCGCTCACTCGGGCATGGCAGGTAAGCTTTTTGATGCTACTCGTACTATTTTCGGTGGGGTCAGGGGCAGTCTGGGTATAGCCGGCATTGGTTCCTCAGGGATCTTTGCGTCGATTTCAGGCTCATCTTTAGCCACTGCTTCGACGATGACGCGAGTGGCTTTACCCGAGATGGAAAAGTACGGTTATCAGCCTGGGTTTGCCTGCGGTATCTTAGCGGCAGGCGGTACCTTAGGTATCATGATTCCCCCAAGTATTGCGCTGCTGGTCTATGCTATTTTGACTCAGCAATCGGTAGGCGATATGTTTATCGCTGGCTTTATGCCGGGGATGTTGGGCATGGTCATGTACTCCATTACCGTGATGATTATGGTACGTTGGAAGCCGCATCTAGCACCGCGCGGTGAAAAGACCTCGTGGAAAGATAAGATAATATCCTTGACCGGTCTTATTCCTTTCAGCTTTATTTTTATCATTATTATTGCAGGTATTTTCTTTGGCTTATTTACCCCTACCGAAGGGGCAGCAGTGGGGGCATTTGTCTCTTGGGCCTATGCTGTATTTAAGGGAATGCGTTTTGCAGGCTTAAAGCAGTCACTGGTTGAGACCTTAGCTTTATCCGCTGTAATTTTCTTTATGTTATTAGGTGCTGAGGCGCTAGGGTATTTTATCTCTGTATCCCGCATGTCTTTTACCTTGGCGACTTGGATTGGTGGTTTAGCAGTTAGCCCATTGATTGTTTTAATCTGTATTTTAGTCATGTATTTCGTTTTAGGGCTATTCATGGATGCTTTGGCGATGCTAGTTATCACCATTCCCGTAGTATTCCCTATTATTCTAGCCTTAGGGTATGATCCGATTTGGTTTGGCGTCATTGCTGTCCTTACCGTTGAGTTGGGTCTAATTACCCCGCCTATGGGTATGAATATATTCGTAATTAAAGCTATGGCACCGCATATCAAGCTCGCTGATATGTTTAAGGGGGTAGCGCCTTTCATTGTCTCGGACTTGATTCGACTGATATTATTGATTGCGTTCCCAGTGATATCGTTGGGCTTGTTAAGCAAGTAGCTTTTAACAAGTAGTAAATCAGTAAGCCGTTATTAAGCAAAAAGCTACACTACTATCCCTTTATTCCGACCGTTTCTCCTGCCACATTGTTGTCACAACAATGTGGTTTTTTTTGCGCTAAGGGCGGTGGTATGATAGAAACTTTCAATAGATTACGGCCCTTATATTATGGCAATCGACCTTTCTAATACGCTGATCGTAGCCATATCAGCAAGCGCTTTGTTTGATATGAGTGAAACCAAACTGCATTTGCAGCATCTCGTCAAAAAAGACCCTATTACCGCTATCGATAAATTCCGTGCTTATATGCGTAAGCGGGAAAACGATCCGTTAAATACCGGAGCAGGCTATCCATTGATTCAGGCTTTACTGAATTTGAACAATTGCGGTGGCAAAGACCCTCAGGACTATGAAAATAATGCCCCCTTAATTGAAGTGGTGGTGGTGTCAAAAAATAGCCCTGATACCGGCATTCAAGTCCTCAATGCTATCCGCAGTCACAGTCTGTGTATTACCCGGTCCGCTTTCATTTCAGGCGGTCGGGTAGCCGACTATATTGCAGATTTTAAGGTGGATTTATTTTTGACCACCAATCGCGAAGACGCCCAACAAGTCGCTGATGCCAAAATCTGTGCCTGTGCCATCTTAGATGCAACGCCGGTCAATACTTATGAGCTAGATACCGAGCAACTGCGCATTGCTTTTGATGGTGATGCGGTGCTATTTGATGACTCAGGAGAGCTGCTCTATAAACAGCAGGGACTCAAAGCTTTTCATGATAGAGAGGCGGAGATGAGCGACTTGCCTATAGAGAAGGGCCCTTATGCTGAATTGCTGATTAAGTTGTCTAAGCTACAAAAACGTCTGCCCACGACCCTCACTTATAAACCTATTTGCATTGCCTTAGTGACCGCGCGTAATGCACCGGCAGATTTGCGGGCAATTAAAACCCTGCGAGAGTGGGGCGTGGATGTGGATATGGCTTTCTTTTTAGGCGGGTTAGAGAAGACCGCGGTACTCAAAACCTTTGCCCCACATATCTTTTTTGATGATTCTATTAAGCATATCGATGCGGCGCGTCATGTGGTGCCTTCAGCATTGGTGCCTTACCATTCCACCTCACTATTGCATAGCCCTGCCACGACCTCGGCCATACCGCCCCTGCTCAAGCCATTACGTAGTATTAAGGAGGCTTAAAACCGACCTATGAAAACTATGACTTGGCAAAATGTAATGACCTTAATCGGCCAGCGTATCAAGCAGGTCATTGACTTATACGTCGCAGTATTGCTCCCCATGTGGCTGCTGTACTTTTTGAACAGCACTGTGCTATTTGGGGCGTGGAATCGTTTGGGTATTATTCCGCGTAGCTTAGAGTTAAGTAGCCTTATCGGTGTGTTTGCTTCCTGGACGATGCATGGCAGTTTTGGTCACTTATTAGGCAATACTTTAGTCCTAGTACAAATCTTATTTTTATTTGGCTTATTTGAGCAGCGTGCCTACCGCACTGTATGGATTTTAATTATCGCTGCAGGTTTGATGACTTGGGGTTTAGGCTCGCCCTTCTCAATACATATCGGCGCCTCAGGCTTAGCTTTTGCTATGCTCGGCTTTATGATTGGTGGAGCAGTATTTGCCAGACGTTGGGGTTATCTAGCAGCCTGCCTCGTTATGGGCACTGGCTATTGGCTCACCATTAAGCAGGGTTTGATTCCACAAAGTGGCATCTCTTTTGCGGGGCATTTTGGCGGGCTGTGTGCGGGGTTGTTAATAGGCGCTAATTCTAAACATGAATATAAAAAAATACGCTAGCAGCTTGGATAGCAAGTGCTAGCGCTATATCTCTCTTAGAAAGCGAATGCTTGCAACTTTACCAGTCAATCTATTTGCAGACCGCTATAAACAGCGGGTCTTCGCTAGTAAGCGTTACCCAGTTAAGATTATCTAGATTGCTGGCGCTGTTGGGGATACGGTTGGCATTCGCATCGTTAGTTTCAGCCGGATCTCGCATCCCTGGCGGCAGGTAATCTGCTCGGCGTCCATTGCCACAATCAATAACTTGAGGGATGCGCTTGGTACTCATGCGACGCTCAAACAGGTAAATATTGACCAGTTTGACTTGAGGGTCGGCTTTAGAGGCATGCGCCTGTCCAACGTCTGCCGCCATAAAACGCACAACTTGCGGTGTCAAATAAGACCAGGGACGATACCAAGAGGTCTCGGCAATATCCTTAACCACTTCCACACCGGCTGGCAGCTTGGCGACTTCTTGCTTATACCAATTGTATTCTTGATGAATCTGAAAGGCGAAAATACCAATTGCGGCAAATAGAGGAATCAGCCATTTAGGCGCCTGAAACCCTGCTAATTTAGATAAATGTCTGATAATAAGCGCGATACCTGCCATACCAAACGCAGCTGCAAGCGTCGCAATAAATTCATAAACCATTAGGTATTTTTCCTCTACTGAAATAAAAATCACCCATAAGTCCTAACAACTTATGAGTGATATGATTATAGAACGATTTGGCTATCAATAGACCAGCTTTTGCTGTGATTAGTGATCTATTGCACCACCTGCACCGCGTGGATAACGGACACTTTCTACTAATTGTTGGATCTCTAAAGGTGGCGCTTTGGTCATCATAGACACTATGAAGGCGACGATGAAGTTAAGCAGGGCACCAATAGCACCGAACGATAGCGGAGAGATACCGAATAACCAGTATTGCTCAGTGTCCGGTAGGTTAGCAGTACCGGAAATGAAGAACCAGCCTTTGTAAACAAAGATGTAGACTAAGGTAGTGAGGAGACCTGTTAACATACCAGCGACCGCACCATGATTGTTAATACGCTTAGAGAAGATACCCATCATCAGCGCAGGGAACAACGAGGCACCGGCAATACCGAAGGCGAGGGCGACCACCTGTGCGGCAAAACCTGGCGGGTTAATCCCGAGCCAAGTCGCTACTACAATCGCAACCCCCATAGCGACACGGGCAGCCATCAGCTCGCCTTTATCAGTGATATTAGGGTTGATATGGCCTTTAATTAAGTCGTGACTAATGGCTGAAGAGATAGCAAGGAGCAGACCGGCGGCAGTAGATAGCGCGGCTGCGAGACCACCTGCTGCGATCAAACCAATGACCCAAGGTGGTAGATTAGCAATCTCTGGGTTGGCCAATACTAGGATGTCATTATTCACATCAAGTTCGTTACCCGCCCAACCAGCATCAGCGAATTTACCATCATTTTCAGCAGCATGGGCTGTACGTGCAGTCTCTACAGCGGTAGTCGCTGCACCGACGTCACCGCCTTCCGTTTGTGCATTGGTTAAGGCAAGCTCAGCAGCACCAAGACCACTGTCGTTATACATCTGGATACGGCCATCGTTATTGAGGTCGTTATACTTGATTAGACCCGTGTCTTCCCAAGTTTTCATCCAGTCAGGACGTTGCTCGTAATTAATAGCAGGCTCATTAACCCCTTGTGGATAGATAGTGTCGATAAGGTTTAGACGCGCCATAGCACCAACAGCAGGGGCTGTGAAGTAAAGCAACGCGATGAATACTAGCGCCCAACCTGCTGACCAGCGAGCATCGGCAACTTTAGGAACAGTGAAAAAGCGAATGATGACGTGAGGGAGACCCGCAGTACCAATCATGAGTGATAAAGTGAATAGCACCATGTTAAGTTTGTTTGGCACATCAGCGGTATAGGCAGCAAAGCCTAAATCCGTTACGACTTGATCCAGTTTAGTTAATAGAGGCACACCAGCTTCAGTGTGGGTTGAGAACAAACCAAACGCTGGGATTGGATTGTCTGTCAACTGCAAAGAGATAAAGACCGCAGGAATGGTATAGGCCACGATAAGCACCACATACTGCGCTACCTGCGTATAAGTAATCCCTTTCATGCCGCCCAGTACTGCATAGAAGAAAACGACGACTGCAGCAATCAACAAGCCAGTAGTGTTTTCAACTTCTAAGAAGCGCGAGAAGGCCACCCCAGCCCCAGTCATCTGCCCGATAACATAGGTGGTAGAAGCCAAAATCAAACAAACTACCGCCACTAGAGCCGCGGTTTTGGAGTAGAATCGGTCCCCGATAAAGGCAGGTACGGTGAATTTACCAAACTTACGTAAGTAAGGAGCAAGTAGCATGGCTAAGAGCACATAGCCCCCGGTCCAACCCATCAAATAACTAGAAGTGGCATAACCGCCAGCGGCCAAGATACCAGCCATAGAGATGAAAGACGCGGCACTCATCCAGTCCGCGCCCGTAGCCATACCGTTCAAAATAGGGTGAACGCCACCCCCTGCCACATAAAATTCACTGGTAGAGCCTGCGCGCGCCCAAATAGCAATCCCAAAATATAAGGCAAAAGATAAGCCCACAAAGATAATATTAATAGCAAATTGACTCATGGGCTACTCCTCGTCAAGGCCATATTTTTTATCTAGCTGGTTCATACGCCAGGCATAGAAAAAAATGATTATTATGAAGAAAATAATGGAACCTTGCTGAGCGAACCAAAAGCCTAAATCAGTACCACCAATGGCAATACCGGCTAATAAGGGTCTAAGCAAGATGCCAAAACCGTATGAGACGAGCGCCCATACGAAGAGACAGCCGAAAATGAGGCGGACGTTGGCTTTCCAATATCCAGATGGGTCGGTGTTATGATCCATAAGACAACTCCTTTTGTCTGATAAATAAAAATGAGCCCTTTATACCCTAAAAATTTCAGTAATACAGTAAGCTCGAGACAGCTATATACATAGCTTTACTACTTCTACTTTCTTAACTTATTGCAGCGATGTTTGACTACGATTTCTAAAAATTATTTTAATGGCTAGGCAAAAACTATAACGCAAAAGGAACTATGAGCGCTGCCCATAAGACAGCGATACTCTACAAAAGTTGTTTTGGAAAAATAAGAGGTAGTGCAATAGAGGGAAATAACATGACAACTCCTTTGTCAATTGTGGTCTCTGAGCATCCTAGCGAGAGCATACACTGTGATAATAGCCAATTTTAAAAGGGTAACTGGTCTAATCCCAAGCAAAATTTTTTATCTATTAGACTTAATTAATTTACCCAAGCGCTTTTACGTAGTTGATTAGGCTTGAATTTAGCTTAATTGCTACTGGACTATCATTAGTGTTATCACAGTGTATCATTTTAGTCACAAAATTCAGTATTTATCAACAAAATAGTTTTAGATTTTGTATTTTGTTAAAGAATTAAAATATTTTCTATAAACTAGTGTTTATTTTTTAAATAAGAATGATTATCGAAATTAGTATAGATTAGTTAAATATATTTTAATAGTCTTATTATTAATAATAATACTAAGATGGATTTAAAAATCTCTGTTTTTTAGTGTCAAGCAAAGCATTAACTGCGTTTCAGTTTGCTTGCAGCCTGCCTGCAATAAAACTTGGAATGAATAAAACCCTTGTTTACCCTAGCGTAACAAGTTATAAAGCTCGGTATGGGGCAACCTGGCATTTAGGCCTGTTTTTATTTGGTAGCACTGAGCGCTATTTTTATAGCAAAAACATTCTGTTAAAGGGTTTTGACTAAGTTGGCGTAATCCAGAGTCTTAATAAGTGCTTAACAGGCTTAACAGGCTTAACAGGGTTTTTAGGGCATTAAATAGGTATAACGGCCGCTAGACTTGACCACACATTTTATAAAACCGTTACAAAAGGACAAACTTATGTTTGATTGGTTTAATAGTTTTGTCAGTTATGGCAATAGCTTTATTTGGGGTAACGATAACTGGGTGCTGTTAAATAATCCTTGGTTGGGGATTTTAGTCTTCGTACTTATCGGTGCCGGTTTATATTTCACTATCGCCACTCGTTTTATTCAGTTCCGTCATTTTGGTCATATGTGGAGCTTACTACGCACCTCAGGGCAGGGCCGTAAAGATGGGGGTATCAGCTCCTTTGAAGCATTGATGACCTCTTTGGCTGCACGGGTGGGTACCGGTAACCTAGCGGGCGTCGCCATTGCTATCTATATTGGTGGGCCTGGTGCAGTATTTTGGATGTGGATGACAGCTATCATCGGTATGTCGACCAGTTTCATTGAGTCCACTCTCGCGCAAGCGTATAAGGTTCCGCATACGGACAATGTCTATCGTGGTGGACCGGCCTATTATATTGAGCGTGGTCTAGGCCAACGTTGGATGGCGATTTTCTTTTCGCTGTGTTTATTGGTCGCGTTTGGCTTAGCCTTTAACGGGGTTCAGTCTAATACTATTGCGCTAGCGACCAACGAAGCGTTTGGCGTGCCTACTTGGGTTACCGGCCTAGTGTTGGTTGCCTTAGTCGCTCCTGTTGTCTTTGGTGGGCTGCGTTCAGTCGCCCGAGTCGCGGGTAAAGTCGTCCCGGTCATGGCTATCCTTTATATCTTGTTAGCGCTCTATATTATCGCTACCAACTTTTCTCAGTTTCCTGCAGCCATTGCTCATATTGTGAAATCAGCGTTTGGTTTTGAACAAGCCGCGGGCGGTGTACTGGGCTATGGTATTGCCCAAGCTATGATTAACGGTATCAAGCGGGGTCTATTCTCTAACGAAGCCGGTATGGGCTCAGCACCAAACGCCGCTGCTACTGCTAAGAGTCATCCGGACCATCCTGCCGTACAGGGCTTTATGCAGATGCTGGGTGTGTTTATGGATACGCTCGTTATTTGTACCGCTACCGCCTCTATCATCATTCTTTCGGGCGTGGTCAATCCTGAAGTTGAACAAGAAGGCATTCAGTTGACGCAATTGGCCTTATCGCAGTTTGTTGGCGATTGGGGTATTATTTTCGTCGCGATTGCTATTTTCTTCTTCTCATTCACCTCTATTATCGCCAACTATAGCTACGGTGAGTCCAACCTAGAGTTTATCTCAGGCGATAAAAATGCCAAAGTCTCTATCATGGTGTTTAGATTTTTAGTATTGGGAATGGTGTTTGTTGGGTCTATTGCTAGCCTACCCGCTATCTGGAACTTCGCCGATCTGTCGATGGGTCTAATGGCCATTACCAACTTAGTCGCTATCGTCTTGCTGTCTCCGGTGGCTTTCCGTATCTTGAAAGATTACGAGCGTCAGGTGAAAGAGGGCAAAACCCCCGATCAAATCAAATTTGACCCAGACAATTTTGTGAAATTAAAAGATGAAGCCAACCGTGATGCTTGGAATGACTAAGCTATAAGTGGTTGCTAAACCAAGATTGCTGGCTAAGCTAAACGAAGTGCTATAAAAAAACCCCGCTCAATTATGAATGGGGTTTTTCATTGCTAGGCAGTCACTGATTGAAGACAATAACCAGTTAACAGCAGCTGTTACATATTAGGATAGTTTGGACCACCGCCGCCTTCTGGCGATACCCAAGTGATGTTCTGGGCAGGGTCTTTGATATCACAAGTTTTACAATGCACACAGTTTTGCGCGTTAATCACAAACTTCGCGCCTTCAGCATCTCGTACCACTTCATAAACGCCAGCTGGGCAATAGAGACGCGCCGGCTCAGCATAAAGTGGCAAGTTGATTTGAATAGGCACGGTAGGATCAGTTAGCTTTAGATGGCAAGGCTGATTCTCTGCATGGTTGGTATTCGAGACGAATACCGAAGATAACTTATCAAAGGTCAGCTTACCGTCTGGTTTTGGATATTCTGGCTGATAGGCATGCGCGGCACGCTCTAACTGATCAAAGTCAGGTTGGTTATCATGCAGCGTCAAAGGCATTTTACCGCCAAGCAGGTTATGCTCGATAAAGGTAAACGCGCCGCCCATAAAGAGGCCCATACGGTGAATGGCTGGCGAGAAGTTACGCGATTCATAGTTGTCTTCATACAACCAAGAGTTTTTATAACTGGTCGCATATTCCCCCACTTCGTCATGCTCACGACCGGCTTGTACAGCAGCAAAAATAGCTTCTGCAGCCAGCATGCCCGACTTCATAGAAGTGTGCGTGCCTTTAATCTTTGCAGGGTTTAAGAAACCTGCATCATCACCTACCAAGACGCCGCCTGGGAAAGTGAATTTCGGTAGCGAGTTTAAACCACCTTTTACCAAAGCACGGGCGCCGTAAGACAAACGCTTACCGCCTTCTAGGACCGCTTTAATGACCGGGTGGGTCTTAAGACGCTGCATCTCATCAAATGGCGAGACATAAGGGTTGTGGTAAGACAAATCGACCACGAGGCCAAAGCTGACTTGGTTATTTTCGTCTTGATATAACCACCAACCACCGGTAGAGCCGGTTTCAGTCAACGGCCAACCTAGGCCGTGCATGACTACACCTTGCTCATGCTTAGCAGGGTCTACTTCCCACAGCTCTTTTAGTCCAATACCATAATGCTGAGCATCGGCATCTTTATCTAGAGCAAAGCGGCTGATTAGGCGCTTGCCTAAATGACCACGGCAACCTTCGGCAAAGATAGTATATTTAGCAAGTAGCTCATAGCCTGGCTCATAGCTAGACTTTTCTGAACCATCTTCTGCTACGCCCATATCACCGGTCAACACTCCTTTGACAGAGCCATCGCTGTTGTACAGGATGTCAGAAGCTGGGAAGCCTGGGAACATCATGACCTCTAGCTCTTCGGCTTGCTCTGCCATCCAGCGCACGACGTTGCCTAATGAGACAATATAGTTGCCGTCATTATGCATAGGGGCAGGGACGAGTGAATCAGGAACCTTCATCGAGCGGGTCGCTGAATTTAAGTAGTACACTCTATCTTCTACTGCAGGGACGTTCAGCGGGGCGCCTTTTTCTTTCCAATCAGGGATCAGCTCATCTAAAGCGCGGGTTTCGATGACCGCACCTGATAGCGTATGGGCACCGAACTCAGAGCCTTTTTCGACGACACAGACCATGAACTCGTCTTGGCCGGCAGCGATAGCTAATTGACGCAAACGAATGGCTGCAGCCAGTCCAGAAGGACCACCGCCGACAATGATGACATCGAATTCCATAGATTCACGTTCGACTTCAGGCTCAGGCTCTTGCACTGGCTCTACAGCCGCTTCTACTGCGGTAGTAACTTCTTCAGACTCAGGCACTATTACAGGGGTTTCTGTTGCCACCGTCTCGTCTAGTGCCACGGTATCTACTGCCTGCGAGGTCTCCACAGGAGTATCGACTGCGGGGGTCTTGTTGACCGACTCGTTGGTATCTTGCTCTTGCATAAAGACTCCTAAACTTTTGGTGGCTTATCTGATGGCTGCCAAAGGAGGCGCACTAAGCCGAGCTAATTTGTACATTATCGCGGCATTGTAGCGGATAATTGAGCTGTTGTTGCGAGTATAATAGCGCAAAGAGGCTCAACCACTACTAGGACGATGCTGACAAATGCACTGCTGCAGGCGAGTTATCCTAAAGATATTTATCTAAAAGACGGTTGTTTTAAAGATAAGTCGCTACTGTCAGGGTGATAAAAACTACGGCGAAAAAAAACGTTACTCATTATAAAAGAAAAGTCCTACAAACACGATACGATTTTGTCAATAACAGTGCTATGGTAATTGCCATCAACGGTATTTATATCAGTCTATTGTTCATTACAGCTGCTTTATAATCGTCTTAGTGAGCGCCTAAATAGCTAGTAACTAAGACTTAAATCTCGGTTGTGCGAATAAATAGCCTACTGCCATTCCTCATTGATAGGACCAAAGTTATGAGCGATTCATCCGTTAGTAGTGAAAATAATGATAAAGAAAACAATGGTTTAAAGTCTTTGGATGGTTTAAGTCAGTATTTAAAAGCCCAAGCAGGTACCCGTGAAGGCCGCGCTATTCCTCCATTAGAGAAGTGGCATCCTACCAATATAGAGGATATCGATATCGTCATTAAGGCGAATGGCGAGTGGTGGCATGAAGGCACCCTGATGACTAGGCAGTCATTGGTAAGCTTGTTTGCCAGTATTCTTTGGACAGAGAAAAATAGTGCGGGTGCCGCCGAGTTTTATCTAAAAACACCTGTCCAAATGCTGCGTATCCGCGTTGAAGATGCGCCATTATTAATCAATGATGTGGGTGTCGTAGTGGAAGAGGGCGTTAATTGGTTGGAATTTACCACGACGACTGGCGATGTGGTGCGCCTTGATAAAGACCATGCTATTACGCTACAAGAGTATCAACCCGTAGCTGTCAGCGCTACCGATTCTGAAAATGCAGATTCTGAAAATGCAGACTCTACAAGCCTAGACTCTAAAAGCATAGGAACTGCCGCAACCCCAGCCGCTCAGCCGCAAGTTCGTCCCTATATGACGGTTAGAAATAACCTGACGGCGTTGATTGGGCGCAATGCTTTTTATCATTTGACTGAATTGGGTGAGTTGTCAGAGCAAGCTGGCGAGACTGTTTTGACGCTGTACAGTGGTGGTGACAGTTATACAGTAGCGGTGCCTACTGACCCTGCCGCTTAAAGCGCTGCTGCCTACGCTATGTTATGACATCAACTCGCACTGCCCTCGACCAGCGTGTCGGCAGGGCTTTCGTTATTATATTTGCTTTCGCTACCATGATTTATTTAGAAGGATTTTGCCCGTGTGTCCGTTGTGAGCCCTAGTCCAATTGCCTCGTCAGTGGCACCCATCGGTCTGTTTGATTCAGGCGTCGGCGGGTTGTCCGTCTATTTGCATTTAGCCCAGCAGTTGCCGAATGAGCAGTATATTTATTATGCTGATACGCTCAATGTCCCCTATGGGACGCGCAGTAGCGAGGAAATTTATCGCTTTACTTTGCAGGCTGTAGAGTGGCTGTATAGCCAAGGCTGCAAGCTCATTGTGATCGCTTGCAACAGTGCCTCGGCCCATGCTTTAGAGGCCGTGCGAGCCCTATATCCTGATGTGCCTATCGTGGGTTTGGTGCCGGCGCTTAAGCCTGCGGTGTTAGCGAGTCAAAGTAAGCATGTGGCAGTGTTGGCTACGCAAGCGACTCTCAATGGGAAACTGCTGAATCAAGTGATTGCGGAGATTGCTGAACCGGCGAGTACAACGGTGACCAAATGCTTTGACCCGCAATTGGTCCCGTGGATAGAGGCGGGGATGCCGCTGCAAGATAAAACGGCGCTGAGTCTCAGCGAGAAAATGCGGCATTTTCATCAACTGGGCGTCGACTACTTAGTCTTAGGCTGTACCCATTACCCCTTTTTTAAACCGCTACTTGAAGACCAGATTGCGCGTGAAAACTTGCATATCACTATAGTAGATTCGGGTGCTGCTATTGCTGCGCGGGTCCAGCAACTGTTAGCAATAGGGCAGTCAGCCGCGCCTAAACCTACTGCCTATAGTCCGCTAAAGACGGCGCCTAATCTGAAGTTCTATGCCAGTCAATATAATAAGGCGCTTGGAGAGTTGGTGACAGCCTTGGTACAGCATCCTATAGAGCTATTGAATGAAGACGACTGCCTAATCAAAAACCCTGCCTAATTGAAATTTAGGGGAGAATAAATACCGTTTATCCTCCCTTAAACCGCCAGCCCATTCCAAACAAGCTCCTATTTCAACCTTTTACCCCATGATTTGGGGTTTTTGGTCTTTTCTCGTGGTAGAATCTGATGGCAAATAGCTCTAGTTCACGACTGTTCTTGAGGCATAATGAGGCTCAGTAACAGGGAGTGCTATTCCTTATGTTTCTTAAAATCCTACTACAGGCTAGAGGTCATCGTGTTAAATCGTCGCCATCACATTCACGTCTCTTGTACGGCAGATGCTGCGCCTGAGCTACTAGATAAGCTAGCGCTATTTTTTAACCGACAAGCTTTTTTGACCTATGATTTACTCAGCCGCCATCCCCAAGCGCCCAGTTATAGCCACCGCTGTATCGAGCAATGTGACTATCTAATTTTATTAATCACGGACAGTTATGGTGAGCTTAATAATACCGGCGTCAGTCAAATGCACCTCAGCTACGTTTATGCCAAAACTAAGAAAAAGCCTATTTTGGCCCTGATGAAGGTGCAGCCAGAGTCGACGCCACTACCGCAAAAATTGCATGACTTTATTACTTTAATAGCTCAGCATATTACCTATACTCGTTATTTCGATGAGCAAACAGACTTGTCGGCTTTACTGGCCAAAGCTTATGCTGATCTCAAAATGAACTATCCTAGCTTAGGATGGCAGCACGCTAGTGACAGCGATAACGATAACGACAGCGATAATGATGATGAGGAACTCAATGTTCCCACTAAGACCAAAACGTCAGCGCTACCCAATCGTAGCGAGGACAGTCCGACTACAGTAGCCTCCGCGCCTATACAGCAGACCAGTGCGCCGATAGATATAGATTTAGATAAAAGTATTACGCTGCAATATACGGCCCATGCTTATGCTGAGGGCAATCTGAGCGAAGTAAAAATGGTGGCTTATGTGCGTTGGTTCAATATATTAGAGGCACTAGTGAACACGCCTATGCCCTTTAGTCGTTACAGTTTGCACCGTTGTTTAAATAATATTGTGTCGCAGACGGCTGAGCAAGGTATTAAGGACAGTATGCCGCAGGTGCATGCTGTATCGCGCTGCCAAGTCATAGCTAGCGACTTAGAAAAAGTGCAAAAGACCTTAATCTATGCAAATTTAATTACTATGCTGCCTACCAGTATGCGCCAGTTCCGTGAGATGTGGGAAGTGACCGCAGAAGCTAAAGAATTGCTGAAAAAAAAGCAGCTCTCTAACTTAGGCGTGGTGTCTGAGCCCTAACATTAGGCATTGCGTATGGGCTCTGGCGAAGTCCAATAACGGCCCCATTTTTATTATATACCTGCTCGGTTTTAGCTAAGAACCTATTACTATTCTTACAAATTTACCTTTGAGTCTCTGAGCAAGATTTGTTTCACTATAAGCTATCAAAAAAACAGTTATTCTTTAAATATTGACCTAGTGTTACCGTTATTAAATTAAGGAGTTCGTCATGAGCAGCCCAAAAAGTGAAGCGTTAAAGCATGAAATAGATGAGTTGGAACAAACCATGCATGAAGCTGAGCAGTTTCATACCTTAGAAGAGCAAGTGGCGGATATGAAACGCCGTGGTATTGATCCTAGCAAAAGTTACGACAAGTGGGATGACGAGGATAAAGAAGCGGATTGGGGCGATAAGACTTGGCAAGAGAACGGCAAATGGGAATCAAAAACCGAGGCTGATCTCGATGAAAAAGCTCGTGAAAACTGGAATGGCAAAAATGGTGATGCCAACCCACCACCATTTGTTTAAAGCCCAGTCTCGTTTAAAGAACAGTCGAGTTTCAAACCTAGTCTTAAGTTAGCAACCGCTTATTTCACCGTTAGTATTGTAACGGGCCCTAAATAGGCAAAAGCCACGCAGCTATTACGTTGTGTGGCTTTTTTATGCGGTGGTTTTTTATGTATTGCCTTTTTTGATAGCGCTTTTTATACCATGATTTTTGATAGAACTGTTGTAATGTGTCTGCGTTAGCGTTTGGTATAAGGGCGTCTATTGCGGGCTTGTTTATTGCGCAGCATTAGCCAGAGGCAACCGGCAAATAATAGGCTCAAGATAGCTAAGCCCACTATGACTTGGTTACGGCTTAAGGGTCCTAACCAAGCAGAGTGTTCAGCAGCTGATTTTATAGGCGCTGTTTTCGTACCATTAAAATGCTCGTCATCCACATCCTCTTCAGCTAATACAGCTTGCAAGACGGCGGCAGAATCAGAGTCATTCGACTGATTAGTAGTAGTTGGCAAAGGTTGCATCAATGCCGGATTTTGACTGACTAAGTTATAAAACTTTTGACCGGCGCGGCCATCGGCAGGCGATATCCCCAGTTTCATTTGGTACTGTTGGATTGCTAAGCGAGTATTGTCGCCAATAATGCCATCGACCTCGCCAATATCGTAGCCTGCGTTGAGCATAGCTTGTTGAATTACCTTTGATTGCTGGCGGCTGATGCCCGGATCATCAGTAGGCCAAGCTGTGATAAAGTCAGTTTTGCTACTGTCTTTGCGGCTGATTAGGTCGGATAAATGAGCAATGGCTAAGGCATAGTTTTCTGACGCATTGTAAGAATAAAAGGCGTCAAAATTCTTCCCTACTAAGAAAGCTGGGCCGTCGCTACCAGCCGGCATTAACAGCGCAGCGCTGCTAATATCATTCGGCAAAGGCTCCCCCGTGGCCAAGGTAAAGCCTTTATCGCGCCAGTGGCTCAATGCTTTCTTGTCTTTACGGTTGCTCGTACCTGTAAAACCAGCGGGCTTTTTGACTTCATAACCCCAGGCTTCACCGCTATGGTAGCCACGCTTTGCCAAAAAGCTTGCTGTGGAGGCGAGAGCGTCAGGCACGCTATTGACTAAGTCACGGCGACCATCCCCATCAAAATCAACGGCCAACTCTAAAAAAGTACTGGGCATAAACTGGGTTTGGCCAAAAGCGCCGGCCCAAGACCCGGTCATATCATGGGGAGCAATATCGCCCTTTTGCACAATCTTTAACGCATTGGCATATTCACTGCGGAAATAAGTCTGCCGACGGTCAAAGCAAGACAAAGTGGCTAAAGAGTCAAATAGCGATTTTTTACCCAAGGTCTGACCAAAGTTAGACTCCACTCCCCAAACGCCTAGCACATGCTCGGGCTTGACCCCGTAACGGGCTTCAATCTGAGTGAGAGTATCAGCCCATTGTTGTCTCACGCGAATACCCTCATCGACGCGCTCTTTATCGACTAGCGACGCCAAATAGTCCCAGACATCCTTTTGAAATTCAGGCTGATAGTTTAGAGAGGAGATCACAGAAGGGTCGGGTGCAGTAGGGCGATAAGTGGTAAAAGTACCGGTGACATTGCTAAATTGGCTGGTATTTTTGAGACTGTCTAAACACTGCTGAAATTTGGCAGTAGACAATATAGGGTCAGCAGGTTTTGCCGCCATAGCCATCGTCGCAGTTAAAGAGAAACTGAGGGCAGCTGCTAGGCTAGCGCTGACTTGAATAGGTCTCATGGCTTCACGATCCTCAAAATGGCCTTAGAGCCACAGCAATATATGAGCTTAGATATAGATTAATAGGCAATAGTTTAAAAATTCGCTATAGCTTAGAGTAACGGTTACCTTAAGTAAATGAAAAATATTAGTAAGTTAGCATTACGGAACTATTACGCACCTTATATTTTACTCGATAATAACCCATTTTTTGAAATAGTGGTGCGATAGCGGTCTGGCCTTATTATCAAAGCGCTTAATATTATTGAGAGGGTAGTGCTGCCCATTAAAGTGACCCACTAAATTGAGGGTTAACTAGTAAAGCTGAGCCTAAAAATTTCAGGCGAAAAAGATTAGTCGAAAAAAAGCCACACATCCTAAAGGGTGTGTGGCTTTTTGCTGAGACAAACTAGAGTAAATAAAAGAGGCTAACTAGCTGTTATTGCGCGCCATCATCTACACGCACCATACGAATCACGCCATCAGCGCCCTGCACCTTACGATAACCTTGCTTAGATTCGATTAACTGACTCATGCTGTCCGTACTACGAATCACTCGGCCAGGCTGGCTGGTCTGAGCAGGTTGGCTGCTTGGGTTTTGCCAAGTAGTGCGGCCCGGTTGGGCGGCTGCGCCATTGTTGTTGCCCGCAATTAAGTTATAGAACTTCTGACCCGCACGGCCGTCTGCTGGATAGACACCACGGCTGCTTTGATACTGCTGAATCGCTAAGCGCGTATTGTCACCAATAATGCCATCGACTGCGCCAATATCGTAACCATTGTTCAATAGGGCTTGTTGAATGTCTTTGGCTTGCTGACGGCTGATGCCTGGATCATCGGTAGGCCAAGCGGTAATAAAGTCGGTCTTGCTGCTGTCTTGACGGCTGATTAAATCAGACAGGTGGGCGATAGCTAGCGCATAGTTCTCTGAAGCATTATACGAGTAGAAAGTATCGAAGTTTTTGCCCACTAAGAAGGCTGGCCCATCGGCGCCAGCAGGCAATAATAAGCCGGCGCTATCTAGGTCGTAGGGTAGAGGGCTGCCATTCGCTAAGGTAAAGCCTTTATCGCGCCAGTAGCTCATCGATTTTTTATCTTTACGGTTGCTGCTGCCCCAAAAACCGTCTGGCTTTTTGACTTCATAGCCCCACGGCTCTCCCGAGCGGTAGCCACGTTTTGCCAAGAAGTTGGCGGTTGAAGCTAGCGCATCAGGCACACTATTGACCAAGTCACGACGGCCATCGCCATCAAAATCCACCGCCAACTCTAAAAAGGTGCTCGGCATAAACTGAGTCTGTCCGAAAGCACCTGCCCATGAGCCGGTCATATCGCTAGCAGCAATGTCACCGTTGGCGACAATTTTTAAGGCGTTGGCATATTCGCCGCGGAAGTAAGACTGACGACGGTCAAAGCAAGACAAGGTGGCTAATGATTCAAACAGGGGTTTTTTACCTAGCGTTTGACCAAAGTTAGACTCGACCCCCCAAACCCCTAGCACGTGCTCAGGCTTGACCCCATAACGGGCTTCAATCTGACGTAGGGTATCGGCCCATTGACGGCGCGCACGGATGCCGTCTTCCACACGCTCTTTATCGACTAGTGAGGACAAATAGTCCCAAACATCTTTTTGAAACTCAGGCTGATAGTTTAAAGAGGAAATCACGCTAGGATCTGGCGCACTGGGGCGATAGTTATTAAAAGTGAAGCCATCAACACTACGGAATTGGCTAGAGTTTTTTAGCCCATCAAGACACTGTTGAAATTCGGCGTTTGATAGGACGGGGTCAGCGGGCTTAGCAGCGCTGGCACTGGTGGCCGCAAAAGTTAAGCCAATAGCAGCGGCAAGGCTAGTAAAAGCATGGATAGTTTTCATAGAGAAAAGGTCCTCAAAAATAGGGGGTCTAGACATAAGCTTGCTAAAACAAGGGGTCTAAAAATTTGCTATAAGTCGCTAAAGTTTAGAGTACCCAATAACCGGATTAAATAAAAGGTATGGGCAAGTTTGGTTACCATAACATGACGCTGAATCAAGAGTGTAGATAGATAGCGGCTTATTACCCCCTGGATTGCTAATTATGCTGGCTATTCTCCACTTTTCTTAAGCTGGTATTTTGGAAGCAGCTCTTCTCCAGTTAAGGTGGGCTTTAATGAGGGTGGAAGTTGTTTTTCAGGTAAGGGTTTGGAGATTGGGAGGGGTGTTTGCAGGATAAAAATGGGATATTATTCTTATGCCTTAATATCTGTCATACTAAATTATAAAATATTGCCAGCTCGAATATTGAAGGTATATAACAAGTATTTAAGTTCTTTTATGGATTCTTAATTTATATACTCAGTAAAATGCCTTAACGATTGAAGGTTAAATCATGAAGATCAAAAAGTTACATCTACAGAACTATGGTCGCTTTGAAGACCTAACTATAGACTTCGCACCGACAGCTGAGAGACAGAGTAATGTGACTGTTATTGTGGGGAATAATGGGGCGGGTAAGTCGCAGATTTTGCAAGCGTTGGCGACTAGTTTGAGTTGGTTTAGTAGTTATCTGAAAAATGGCAAGGAAAAAGGAAGTAGTATCAATCATGAATTTATAAAAAATGATAAAAATGATGCTTCTTTAGAAACAACTGTAGACTTCGAGAATAATAATTATGTCAGTCTTTTTAATTCAAATAGCTATAGCCAATGGCAGATATCGGCTGTGCGTGATGGACGTATTAATTCATTTAAGAATAATTTTTCTGAATTAAAATCGGTGGTTAGTAAATATAGAAATCATTTAACGAATGATAATAGTTTTTCCTTGCCGTTATTAGTTTTTTATCCTGCGGAACGTTCTGTTTTAGGGTTTGCAAGTGCAGACCTTTTACCTGGTCGGTCTGAAAGATTTAAGGGATATTACGTGAGTCTGAATGGAAGTGGGATTGATTTTTCAGAATTTTTGAGCTGGTTTCGTGAATGTGAAGATATTGAAAATGAGCATAGTAGGAAAATAGAAAGGTTGGCTGTTAAGGAGATGGAAGAGTCAGATCGGATTATCCAGCTTACATTGAATTTATTAAACAATTATAAGGAAAAATCTGACGATAATTTGGAGAAATTTAATAGAAATGAATTGGCAGAGAGAGTGAAAAAACTAGCTGTATTACGTGAGAAAGGCAGGTTTGAACTTAAAAATGGGATAAAAGTAGCTGATAAAAAATTGTTAGGGGTAAAGCAGTCAATTGAAAAGTTTACTGGTTTTAACAATCTTAGAATCAGCAGGAAAGATACTCCTACTATGATTGTAGAAAAAGACGGTGAAGAGTTAGACATTAACCAATTGTCTCAAGGGGAAAAATCATTACTCGCTTTAATCGGTGATATCGCCCGTCGCTTAGCGATTCTTAATCCTGGTCTAGATAATCCTTTAGAGTCTAAAGGCGTAGTGATGATTGATGAAGTCGACTTACACCTGCATCCTAAATGGCAGCATGATTTAATCGATAAACTAGTTACTACTTTTCCTAATGTGCAATTTATCTTGACCACTCATTCACCACATGTGATTAGTGATCGCAACGATATTTTGCTGTATTCGTTAGATGATGGTGAGTTAACCCAAATGCCTAACGTTTATGGTGAAGACGTGAATACAGTGTTATCCAAAATTATGGATGTCGATATTCGGGATAGTGAAGTAGAAAAGCAGTTTACCGAAATACGTCGTGCGATAAGCAAAAGAGAGTATCAAATAGCAGAAGAGAAAATAAATGACTTATCTGAACAACTGCCTCCAGATAACTTAGAGCTTCTGAAATGCCGCCTCATGTTGGCGCAAGCTAAATTGGTCAACAGCGATAATGCTAACCATGCAACGAATTGATAAATCGGGCAAGATGCCTGAGCAAACGAGAAAAGCTTTTTTAAAATATAAAAGTAAAAAGTGGGGTGATATTCCTTACGAAACCACAGTGCCACTAAGAGAGCAGCTATTGGCTGAGCAGCACGAACTATGTTGCTATTGTTGTCAAAGTATAAAATATAAAACGACTCATCTAGAGCATCTCTATAGTCGCAAAGGCTACCCTAACAGGCGTTTTGATTATGAGAACTTACTCTTAAGTTGCGATACACCAAAACAGTGTGATAACGCTAAAGGCAATCAGGAATTACCGTTACATCCTTTAATGGATGAATGCGATGAAGAAATAAAGTTAAATCTCGCAGGAGAGTTAGTCTCGAATACTGAGCGAGCAGAACAGGCGATTGATATATTAAACTTAAACAACCGCAAAATTAACGATCAGCGGAGAGGTTTAATAGATATAGTAAGTTTCACTTTTGACCCTAATCAGGCTTATGGTCCACCTATAGGTATCCAAGACCTACAAACTTTGACGATTATAATAGAGGATATGAAGGAAAGCCCAAAGTATCATGAGCTAAAATATATCTTAAACAAACTGACTTAAGAGGATGCTAAGTCAGTTTATCTATTAGCAGCTTTTTACTTCTCCCGTAAAAGCCAAACCAAACTCCGCCCCGGCGTACCATCACGCAATACCGCCTCTAAATAAACATTCTCCAAAGACTCAAGCTCATAATGCTCACCATAATAAGTTTGCAACTGCTCAACGGTAATGGCAAACGGTGGTCCTGGACGTTGCTGTTGATCAAAGTCAAAAGTAACGAGCAGCTGGCGAGCTCCATTCGTTAGATTGATCAGCTGCTGCGCATAGCGTGAGCGCAGATAATCCGGTGAGGTATCAGGTAAAGCCACTAGCGCGGCACGGTCATAAATAGCGTCAACCTGACCTATACCGCTAGCTGTTAAATCGCTAGCCGTTAAATCGAAAATATTACCAACCCAGACATCGATTGTGCGTCCGGAATACTCGGCATGATAGAGTGTTAAATTGCGATGCTGGGTAACAGTAGGCACGACGTTAAACGAGTCAAATAGCCCTACGACGGCGCTCTCAACCAATTCTGCCCCGACCACATCAAGCCCTTGCTCAGCCAACCAAGCAATATCATAAGTCATGCCGCATAAGGGTACGAAAATACGACTGCCACTAGTAAGCTGTAAGGTGTCAAAGTACTTAACTAATTTAGGGTTGGCTACCGGCTCATGAAAGCCAATCTTTTTTTTCGCCCAACGGTTTTGCCAAAAAGTTGCATCCATTTTGTCATCTACCTATTCATTAGTACTGCGTTAATAAAAGCCTCATTTAACATAAGGATAAAACATTAAAACCAGCCATAAATACCTTACAAGCTATTCTCAAATGCCTACCTTAGCTAAAGTTTTGCTAAGCCCATAAAATTGCCGCTCTAGTTAATGACTAAAGCGGCAATTTTAATGAACATAGCCTTTGCTACCAGTAAGTCGCATAGACCACTTTGCTAGGATTAACTTATCATATACTCGTTAAACTCTTTGCGCAGTTTTGCGAGTTTTGGGGGGATAGAAAACTGGCAATAGCCTTGCTCAGGGTTTTTATTAAAGTAATCTTGATGATACTCTTCGGCGTCAAAAAATTCACCGATAGGATGTATTTCTGTCACGACATCCAAGCCCATATCACGTAACTTGTTAATAGTACGGTCAATCGTTGGTTTCTGATCTTCATCGGTATAAAAGACTACTGAGCGGTATTGGCTACCGACATCATTACCTTGGCGGTCTTTAGTGGTGGGGTTATGGGTCGCAAAAAAGATATCTAAAATGATTTCTAGCGAAATAATAGACTCGTCAAATTCGACTTTGATGACCTCGACATGGCCCGTATTGCCGCCACACACGGCCTTATAGTTGGCTGTGGTCGCATCACCACCAGTGTAACCGGAAGTGACTGATTGCACACCTTTCACCGATAAAAATACCGATTCAGTACACCAAAAACAGCCGCCACCTAATATTATCGTTTGCATGTTATTTTCCTTATTGAGTTGCCTCTGATGCGGTCTAAAAGCTGCCTGTTAAACTAGGCATTTTTAGCCACAGAGGTTATAAAATATTTATTGAAAAGTATAGAGTTATGTGAGGAGTAAAAGCTTTCGTAAAATGTATGCTATTGGTTTATGCCATTTAGCTTAGCAGTGCAGCATGGGCAAAAAAGTAACAAACAGTAATGTTATAATGGCGTTTTGCTAAGCCCTTAATTATATTCTTAGCCACACTCTTAAGTCTCTTCTTACTTCGTCTATCTCTGCAAATCGAGTCCCCCTATGAGCCAGTCTGCTGCCCCGCAAGCCCCCGTATTTGATAATGTTTTTACCACACCGCTAGACCGTGCCGCCCGTTTTTCATTCGATGAGCAAGTCGTCGCCTGCTTCCCCGATATGATTCGCCGCAGTGTGCCGGGCTATGGCCAAGTGCTAGCGATGTTACCGATATTCGCCCAGCGCCATTGTCAATTTGGTCAAAAAAATGCGGCGGGCAAAAGGGTTAGCCGTATTTATGATTTGGGATGCTCATTGGGTGGGGCCAGTATGGCATTGGTCAGTGAAGCAGGTGGCTTTGCAGCCGATGACTTACAAATTAAAGCGATAGATATCTCGCCAGCGATGACGGACAAAGCCAAAACCTTGCTGACTGAGAATTATCCTGAGCATGATATCGAAGTGATTACCGCCGATATCCGCGAGGTTGAGCTTGAGCCTTGCGATATGGTGGTGCTGAATTTGACCCTACAATTCCTACCGCCCGCAGATCGCCTTGCCGTGCTACAGAATATTTATAGCTCGCTAAATGACGGTGGTGTTTTGGTATTGACTGAAAAGACCCATGCCGGCGATGAGCAGGATGATGCTTGGTTGGTCGAGCGCTACTACGATTTTAAGCGCAGTAATGGCTATAGTGAGCTAGAAATTAGTGGCAAGCGCAATGCACTAGAGAATGTGCTGATGACCGACACCTTGCCACAGCATCACGAGCGCTTAGATGCTGTGGGCTTTGCCCGTACGCTAACTTGGTTTCAGTTTCTTAACTTTGCTTCTATTGTGGCTTTTAAAGGATGATGTTTTAAAAGCTATGTCCGTGCTATCTTTTTTAGCAAAGAGGCAGTCAACTGGTAGTCTCTTATAATATTTTATTGCAAACTGACTAAGTAGAAGTATGAGCGAAATCCCTCAAGATCTAGAAGTGAAGCTGCATGAAACTTTGACCAAGAAAATAACTCTCAAACAGTTTGAGCAATGGCTATATTCTAATAATAACTTAGAAAGGGAAAACCCTAATTTATATCTAGAATTAATTTCTTTTGACTATAGCTTTGAGTATAACCTTAAAGACTTTTATGAAAGGTTTGACTGTTATATTGATGACTCTAAATTTGAAACAGAGCAGTTAATAGCTTACTTACAGTCCATTATTAACAAAAGTGATGATTGTGGTTATGCAATTTGGATGATCTATGAACTCTACTGTGATGAGTATGATTTTTTTAGGAAACTAGCCTTAAAATACGGTTTGTGTCTCCTAGACATCACTAACTTATCAAGCGATGCAAGTAGAGCCGTTATAGATAGGTTCTATCCTGATATCCTTGATGATGCAAAGATGGCATTAAATTGGTTTGAAAATAAGAAAATCCTACTCAAAAATGAAAAAAATGATTACGGAGGTTTTAAATATGATGACCTTCGTAACTCTCTTGAAAGAAGGCAAGGGGATTTATTAGAAGCCCCTCTGACACAATATCAGTCGGAAGAATAGCTCCAAATTTTGGGTTAAAAAATATCTTACTCAGTTAACTACTCACCTAATAAGTAAACGAATTTACATGACTAACCAAACTATTTTTAATGCCGAGCGTGCCCTATATTTAGCCTTACTCGAGCGCTTACCGCAGCGCCCTCTAATCAACGATTGGCTGGCAGCTTTGCCCGGCTGGCTAGCCGACGTAAAAGATAAAAAACGTTATGCCCATGCGCCCACTTATTTGTCTGCGGTAGAGCGTTTGCCAGAAATCGCAGCCGATAGCGTCGACCTAAATGCTAATACTTTAACGGTTCATGCCAACTTAACCGAATCGCAGAATAAGCAAATCACCGCGCTTATGCGTCAGCTAATGCCATGGCGTAAAGGCCCCTTTCAAATTGGCACAGGTGAGCACGCTGTCTTTATCGATACCGAATGGCACAGCGATTGGAAGTGGCAACGTATTGCTCCGCATCTTGGTACGCTTGAGGGTCGTCACGTCCTGGATGTGGGCGGGGGTTCGGGCTATCACGGCTGGCGTATGGCGGGAGCGGGTGCTGAACAAGTGATTATCGTGGACCCTTCGTGCTTGTTTTACCATCAGTTTATGGCAATCCGCCATTTCGTTGGCGCAGCAGATGCTAACCGTACGCATTATATTCCCGTAGGTTTAGAGGCGCTGCCGTATAGCAACGAGCTGAACAGTCAGTTGTTTGACACGGTATTCTGTATGGGCGTGCTGTATCACCGACCGTCGCCGTTTGAGCATTTACAGCAACTCAAAACGCAGCTGATTAAAGGCGGGCAATTGGTGCTCGAGACCTTAGTGGTGGAGGGCGACGCCAATACGGTGTTGGTGCCACACAATCGCTATGCACAGATGAATAATGTGTATTTCTTACCGTCAGTTGCGGCATTGACCGGCTGGCTAGAAAAGGTTGGCTTTACGGACGTACGCTGTGTCGATATCGATATCACTAGCATAGAGGAGCAACGCGCTACCGAGTGGATGACGTATCAATCGCTCACAGACTTTTTAGATCCTAACGACCCAAGTAAAACGGTGGAAGGCTATCCCGCCCCAATGCGCGCTACTTTAATAGCTACTAAAGCATAGTTTTTCCAAGTTAAAAGATTAGGCGCCTGCTGCAATGAACTACGGTTTATTTAAGCAAGGCGCCTTTTCTGTTTTTGGGCTTAACTCACCATCATTTATTTTAGGGTAGGGGGACATCTATAGGTAAGTTTAAATAAATTCGAGTCATAATAGGCTGTGCAACTGGTAAAAATTTTTATGGCTGGTTGTATGCCAAGGGCTTTCAAAGGCTGCAAAAAATTTCTCCCAGTCGCACTGTATCGGTTTTAAATCGAATCAACTATATTAGATGGCTTGGTGAATTGTGAAGCCCTTGATATTAAATAAATAGCATTAACTAAATATCGTTAACTAATAAGCAGTTGCTAAGTTATCAGGCAGTGCTATAGTTGATTTACCCTCAGCTAATACTAGCCCTAAAATTGCTAAATTCTAGCTACTTAAAACCTCTCTTATAACTATGCTGTCCTCGATAGTAGGCGCAAATATAACCTTCTATAAAAACTATCTATAATAAAATCCTATAAGAATTTTCTATAAAAACAAGGACTGTTCTCATGCCTTCTACCTATCGTAAACCTAACCTCTCATTGCGTGAACCGTCTATTGCTAATAAATGGTTGGCACTGACCGCATTGCCTGCACAACTATTAACCACAATACCTACATTAATGGTTATGGCTACAGTGTCGTTGCCCAGCTATGCCAGTGAAGCCTATGGTGAGCCTTTCACAGGGTCAGGCTTTCAAAAAGATGACTGGCAGTTGGTTTGCGATAACACCCTAACTTGCCGAGCAGCAGGGTATGGTGATGAGTATCTTAGCTCTAAAGAAGGCAATACCCACAATGCTAGCTTACTAGTCACGCTAGCGGCGGGCAGCAAAACGCCAGAGGTACAGCTGCAATTGAGCCAGTGGGGAGACGAGGAGCAGGAGGCGCTAGTAGATAAACAACTGGCTAAGACGGGCTATCGGGTAGAGCTGTGGCTAAATGACAAGTCCTATGGTCAACTCAAGTTATCTAAAGAGCGGCTCGGGAAACTCACTGCGGCACAAGCACAAGCCTTAATTGGTCATGCTCAAAAAGATACCCGTATACGTTTTCAGTCTGGGGACCACAGTTGGCTGGTATCTGATAAAGGCATGGCCGCGATATTGTTAAAATTAGATGAGGCGCAAGGACGCGTCGGTACACCTATGGCTTTGGTGGCTAAAAAATCTGCCACTAGACAAACGCCTAAAGCGGCTAAACCTGTACCGAAAATTTATGCGGTGAGCCCTTATTCAAAGACTTCTTATCCGACTTATGAGTTGGCAGAGAATGGTCAGAGCCAGCCGCCTAAAAATCAAAAGTACCCCCCGAATAGCACGGTCCAACAAAGAAAATACTGGCAAGCCAATCTTAATAATTGGATTGGAACAACGCTAAGCGAAGAAGAACAGGACAGCTGTTATTTGCTCAATTCTGATGATGACTATGCGCAGAACTATGCCGGTTGGAGCTTAACCCCATTGGATGCTAAGCACACGATGGTCAGTCATAATTGTTGGTCGGGCGCTTATAACTTCGGTGCGGGGGTCTGGGTCATCAATCATGACCGCCCTGAAAAGCCGCAATTGATTACTACCGATTCATCAGATTATGGGGATGGAGAAATCTACGCCTCACATAAAGGTCGTGGGTTAGGAGACTGTTGGGGCACGCAGCATTGGGTCTGGACCGGCAAGACTTTCACTAAGACCAGCGATCTGAGCACGGGGATGTGCCGCGGTATTCAACCCGGCGGCGCATGGGATTTACCGACCTATGTCAGCGAAGTTATTGCGCCGAAAGCTAAGACTAAATAAGACTAAATAGGGTGGTTTATTAACGGGTGGTAAGTGCCAAGGTAACTTATCGCCATTAGCCTGTATTATTGTGAGACGACTATGATTAATTATTCGTTAAAGCCCCAGTTTTTTGCTACTGCCTACCACACCCTTAGGGTCAGAAAAATTAAGCAAGCTGCGGCCATAATAGGGCTAACAGGTTTAGGCTTGCTGACCGCGATGGCGGCACAAGCAGAGGATGGTTATCGCCAAGATGCTTTTCAGGGCGAAGGTTTCGCCAAGGAGGATTGGCAAGTGGTGTGTGACAATACCTTAACTTGCCGAGTCGCAGGCTATGGTATGGATCGACCGGCCACCATCTTACTCACTGTTCTACCCCAAAAGCCTGTCACGAGTGCTCAAGTGCAGTTAGAAAATATCGATAGGAACGCTGCGGTAGATGCCGCCCTGCGTAAAGCTAACTATCAAGTTGAGCTGCGGTTAAATAATAAACCCTACGGTAAGATTAAGCTCGATGCAGCGACGCTAATCGGCACATTAAACACCTCACAAATCCAGCAACTGCTTGCGAATGCTAGGCAGAGTACTGAAATTACCTTAAGCGCTGGGTCGCAACAATGGGAGGTTAGAGATGGGGGTATGGCCGCTGTATTACTTAAGCTGGATGAGGTACAGGGCCGCGTGGGCACGCCATTAGCTTTAATTAGTAAAAATGCTTCTCAGAAATTGACGCCTAAGGCGGCCAAACCGAAACCTATTATCCGAGCAGCGCCCGCATATAATGAGGCAGAGGCGCAAAATATAGACGCGGGCAAGCTACAATATTGGCATAAAAATATCTCGCAATGGGTACAGCGTAATGACGCTGATTTGTCCGAGTGTGAAGGGTTGAATGCTGCTGATGCGGGGCAAGATGGACAGGGCTGGCAGTTTGACGCGTTAGATAGCAACCATACTTTGGCCAGCTATCAGTGTTGGCTAGCGGCTTATAACTATGGTAATGCCTATTGGGTCATCGATCATGCTAGGCCGAGTAAACCTGCTCTGGTGACGTTATCTGCCACCGATTATAGCGAAGGGGTGATTAGTAACAATCAAAAAGGACGCGGAGTAGGCGATTGCTGGAGTAGCGAAAGCTGGGTGTGGGATGGTAAGGCATTCGCTAAATCGTCAGAGCTGACCACAGGGCTATGCCGTGGTATCACTGGTGGCGGCGCTTGGGAGCTGCCCACCTATGTCAGTGAAGTGATTAAAAAGTAATGTTTGTGAGGGGATTAAAAATACCAGCTGCATCAAGATTGCTGCTGGCAACCAACTGCTAAATTTTCGTTAGTGACCCCTAATTACAAATGCCCCCAAGCTATAGGCCGGTTAAAGCGATAAACTCCGCCAACTATAGACTGCTAAAACCATCAGGCACACTAAATAGCAACGAATACTGAGCAGGCAGGTCATTGGTTGGGGCAACCCTTTACCGTGTGTGAAGGGCGAATAGTAAGGATAGGTAGAAGGGGGGAATAACCATTATGCGCAGAGCCACTCAGTGCTGCGCTATAAGCAATAAGGCTAAATAAACCACTTCTTAAAGGCGACCTCGATCAAAATCTTTAGGATAAAGCCAATAAAACCTGCTCCTAACGCTAAAAACATCCAAAAAGTACCTGCGCGACCGGCACCAGATGTTTTAGACAGATCCCAGATAATAAAAAATAAGAAGGCAATAAATATTGGCAATAAGACATACATGCCCCAACTGGTAATGGTCTCGGCAGCGATAGCAAACATAGTGTATTCCTGTGATTTTATAAAAATTTTTATCAGTTATTTCTTAAGCTTAATGAGATAAGCATAGTATGGGCTGCATTATAGCGCTTGTGCTGGTGGGCGAGAACCGTACAAGACAGTAACCATACAATCAATATACCGTAAGGTGGCAAAAATCGCTGACTTCAGAGTGTTGTCGAGCGCTAATCACTCGCTCTTGATGGCCATTACCCTCAGGCCTTGCCCCAGTTTATTCCCCTTTAATGATGCAAAATGCCGTAAATATTGTTATATTGACAGGTTGTTTTATCGTCGCTAAATTCGTTTTCTGATTCCCTGACCAATAGAGTTATTACTGTTATGTCTCAAGCTCAAACTGATACTTTATCCGCGCTATTCAATGAGGCCGCTCGCAGCTTGCAAGCAGACGGCACCCTACCTGCCGACTGGACCAATAGCAGTCAGATTACCCGAACGAAAGACGCGGCTCATGGCGATTTTGCTAGTAATATTGCCTTGATGGCCGCCAAAGCCGCCAAGATGAACCCGCGTGCAGTCGCCGAAAAGATCGTCGCCGCCTTACCCGAAAACAGCGATATTCGCCAAGTCGATATTGCCGGCCCTGGGTTTATTAACGTCTTCCTCAACGCCGATGCTCGCTTTGCCGTATTGGGCGATATCTTTAGTGCGCAAGAGCGCTTTGGCCTAAGTAAAGACTTTGCTCAACAAAAAGTCCAAGTAGAATTCGTTTCTGCCAACCCGACCTCGAGCCTACATGTCGGTCATGGTCGCGGTGCCGCTTTCGGTATGAGCGTAGCCAACTTGCTAGAAGCAGTCGGTTATGACGTGACTCGCGAATACTACGTCAATGACGCAGGCCGTCAAATGGATATCTTGGCGACCAGTACTTACCTGCGCTATTTAGAGCTGAACGGTGAAAATATTGTTTTCCCCGTCAATGGCTATAAAGGCGATTATGTCAGCGATATCGCAGCAACGGTTAAGACTCAGCAAGACGCGGCTTACGTCCATCCTTTTGCCGTAATCGCGAAGGATGTGCCGGCAGACGCGGTCTATGAAATTGATGGCGCTGGCGAGAAAGTCGTCGTGTCTGGCGATAAAGAAGCCCATATCGATGGCTTGATTACCAATGCCAAAGCGGCGTTAGGCGATGCCTACGAAATCTTTTTAAATGCTGCCTTGACCAGCATCCTAGAAGACATCAAAGACGACTTAAACGACTTTGGGGTGCGCTTTGAGCAGTGGTTTAGCGAAAAGTCTATTGAGTCAAAAATCGCGCCGGTATTACAGATACTGGACGACAAAGGCTATCTTTATGAGAAAGACGGCAATATCTGGTTTAAATCGACCGACTTTGGCGATGAAAAAGACCGCGTAGTACGCCGTGCCAATGGTCAGAGCACTTATTTTGCCTCGGATATCGCCTATCACAAAGACAAGTTTGACCGTGGTTTTGATAAGGTCATCAACGTTTGGGGCGCGGACCATCATGGCTACGTCACTCGCGTAAAAGCGGCCTTAACTGCTTTAGGTATCGATGCTGCACGTTTAGATGTCATTCTAGTACAGTTCGTTGCGCTATGGCGTGGCGAAGAAAAAGTACAGATGTCTTCGCGCTCGGGTCAGTTTGTGACGCTACGCGAATTGCGCGAAGAAGTCGGCAACGACGCGGCGCGTTTTTATTACGTCGCTCGTAAACCAGAAGTGCACATTGACTTTGACTTAGAGCTCGCTAAATCGCAAAGCAAAGACAACTTAGTCTATTACATTCAATATGCGCATGCTCGCGTCTGCCGAGTGTTAGAAAAACTGGACACGTTAGGGTATAGCGTAGATGACGCGGTTGGGGCTGAGCATCAAGAGCTGCTGAACAATGCGGCTGAAGGTGAGTTGTTAAAGTTACTAGCTGCCTATCCAGAGACGCTAAAACGCGCCGCCACCGGTTATGACCCGCACGTCTTGACCAACTACCTCAAAGAGTTGGCGGCAGCCTTCCACGGTTGGTATGATGGCAGTCGTATTATGCCGATTAGTCTAACCTCAGGTGAGACGCCAAGCGATGAGGAGCTGACCTTGATGCAAGCGCGTCTGCGGTTGTCTAAAGCTGTGCGTCAAGTCATTGCCAATGGTCTCAATCTATTGGGCTTATCTGCGCCTTCTAGCATGTAGTTTATGCGTCAAAGCTAAGGGGCTAAAGGGCTAAGGTGGTCTTATCAAGGAGCGATGGCTCTAAAGTAAGGCCAACTTCGTGAAATAGTAATGAAAATTAAGATAGGGTGCGTTTCAGTTAGCCCTTTAGCTTTATACTCGCAGTTACAGTAAGTTTATATAAATGACCTTTATATAGAAGCACTTTATAATTATAGTACTGCCTCTATAACCTATAGAGCAGCACCGTCAGCGCTATCGCTCTGATCCGTCATAAGAGGACCGTCATGTTAGCCAAAAAACCAAAGGGTGCCACCGAAAAGCGCCGCAAGACCAGTAGTGTTTCTGGCTTTTTATGGATGCTACTTGGGGCCATATTGACCTTAATGATTGGGGTATTTTTATACTTATCGCCCATCTTTAACTTCAGTCCAGCCGGCGAGGGGGAAGCCACCTCAGGCGAGCGTGAAGTGCGTCCAAAAGTGGAGACGGATAAAGACAATGGCGATTACGAGTTCTACGATGTGCTGCCCAATCAAGAAATGGCCACTATTCCTGATGAGTCTATCTCCATCGAGGACGGTAATACCTCAGTGCCCAGTACTTTTGAGCCTGATGTGGTGGTCACTCAGCCTATCCCGCAGCCGCGTCCTGACAGTGGCACTGGCGCTACTGACGGTCAGAGTACCCCTACTGATGATGGTACGGAGATTGCCATTATTGAAGAAGACGAGACTTACGATGGTAGCCCAGTAGCGACGCCTGCGCCAAGCAATAATAGTGAGGCTGGTACCGCTAAGGTTGAAGAGACCGCAGCGGCAGCTACTAAGACTTATATCTTACAGATTAATAGCTTTGGTAGTGCCGATGAAGCGGATCGTCGCCGCGCCCAAGTGCTGATGGCGGGTGTGGACGCTTCTGTCGTAAAAAAAAACATGGCTAATGGTCAGCCCCTCTACCAAGTCATCTCACGCTCTATGAATAACCGTCAGCAAGTAGTGAGTGCGCAGCAGAAACTGCAGAATAATGGTATCGACTCTTTAATCGTTGAGCAGCGCCGCTAGACTCTACGGACAATGCACAGCAGGGCTAAGCTTTAATTAGCAATCACCACCTAGAAAATATATGATAAGCGTCTATTAATAAACAATTATTAATAGGCGTTTTTTTTGGTTAAGTTTATCCGATATTAGCTACCCTATATTTGAGGCATTAAAATGACAGGCGAGACTTCTATTGCAACGCCCAGCCCCTTAGCTGGGTTTTTCCAGAAATATTTTATTGATGCCTTTACGGGGATGGCGCTAGGGCTGTTCGTGACCTTAATTGCGGGTCTCATTATTTCGCAGATTGGCCAATGGCTTGGCTTGCCCATCTTAATGAGTATTGGCAAGCTCGCCAGTATCTTAATGGGCGCTGGGATTGGTGTCGGTATTGCCTATTATCTAAAAGCCCCGACCTTAGTGATGCTCAGTTGTCTGGTGGCGGGCATGTTGGGGGCGCATTCTGAAGCGTTGATGGCAGGGACTTTATTTATGCCGCAAGAGGGTGCACCAGCTACCTTTCTAGCAGTACCGGGCAATCCGATTGGGGCTTATTTAACCTCTGTATTCGCTTATCGATTGGGCACGCTAGTCGCTGGCCGTACTAAGCTCGATATTCTGCTCATTCCTTTGGTCGTTTGTGGTGTGTCTTTAGCGGTCTGCGCACTCTTGAATCCGCCGGTAGTCGCAGCTGTAAATGCCATCGGCCATGGCATCCAGGCAGCGACCGCATTACAACCCTTATTGATGGGGATTGTCATTGCTGTCGTGGTCGGCCTATTGCTGACCATGCCGACCTCGAGTGCAGCTATCTGTATTGCTATTGGTCTGGGCGGACTGGCTGGTGGTGCTGCCGTCGTAGGCTGTGCAGCGCATATGGTCGGCTTTGCGGTCGCCAGTTATAAAGACAACGGCGTCAGCGGTTTGGTCTCGCAAGGCATCGGCACGAGTATGCTGCAGATACCTAATGTATTGAAAAAGCCTATTATTCTGCTACCGGCTGTGGTGGCGAGCGCCGTGGTGGGACCGATTGCTACCACAGTATTTGCGCTACATTGTACGGCGACCGGTGCTGGCATGGGGACAGCGGGTTTAGTGGGGGTCTTTGGCGTGTTAGAGGCGTCTGCAGATTTGATGCCACCTGAGCAATTGTGGTTCGCCATTATTCTCTTAATGCTAGTGCTGCCGGCAGTTATTGCGGGCGGAGTAGCGGTTATGATGCGCCGCGCCGGTTGGTTGCAAGCGGGTGATATGAAACTGCCGTAAGAGACTAAAATACTAAGATAAATACAAAGCGTAGCTTTATTATTTTCCTAACTGCTAAGTATAAAAAAACCTGACGCCATAATGGCCGTCAGGTTTTTTATTGGTTGGCTTTAAACTGGCTTTATTTATAAACCAGTCTTTAGCGCTTAGCGACGCACGTCTTTAGGCGCATCCCCATTGGGCCAGTCTTTATCTTTATTGGCTTTGACGGGACGTGGTAAATGGGTAAAGTAGGCAGCGATATCCACAGCTTCCTGATCCGTTAACGAGTTACCTTGACCAAAGGGCATTTTGCCTTTGATAAAGCTAGCAGCGGTATAAGTACGCGCCATGCCTGCGCCATCGTTAAAGGACTTATCACCCGCTACTGCTGGGTAGATATAAGTGCCATCGTCGTTATACTGGCCTTCGCCATCGGCACCGTGACAAGTTGAGCACTTCTCAGCGAATAGCGTTTTACCCGTCTCAGGGTTGGGCTCTAAGGTTTTATCTACCTTAACAAACCCGCGGCCTTCAGGAATTACACCGCTCGGCATATCTTGAGATAACCAAGTCATATAAGCCATGATAGCGTTCATATCATCTGAGCCTAAATCTAGGGCTTTACCATTCATTGAGCGCTCAAAACAACCATTAACGCGCTCTTGCAGGGAGTTGACGCGGCCGCCACGAGAGCGATAAATAGGGAATATTCCCGATAAACCATTCCACGGCGCTGCATAGGCTTCTGAACCGTTAGCTAAGTGACAACTGGTACAGTTAAGCTGGTTGCCGACGTTGTCAGGCAGTTCTTTATAAGTATGGTTAACGATTTGCAGACCTCGTTTAATGGCTGCGCCGCGCTCATCATCAGGGATAGTGGATTCGTCAGGCGCTTTAATACTAGTACCACCGGCGCTAGCGGTCGTCTCACCCGACGTACCAGCAGGCGCCATATCGGCACTAGGCATATTGGTTTTGAGCGCCTCGGCTTTAGCTTCCAAGGCCTTAACACGAGCGATGGCAGCAGCTTCTTCAGTACGGTCTACAGCTTGTACGCTGTCTTTATCACTACAACCAATGAAGCTCAGCGTCGCAATAGATAAGATAGCAGTGGCAAGGGGCAGTTTGGCTGATGAAATAATATTCATTGGCTAATCCTCATAACAGGGGCAATTTTAATGCAGGGTAAAGCTTGATAAATAAGGCCTGTGCTAAACGCTATAAAAAGGCGTTTTTATAGACACAGGTTAGCCCTATAGCTGAAAAAATTAGCTATATCTTTATTTCGATTAAAGGGGCGCTATCACAAGCAAGAAAGGATAAGAATGCTGGCAAATTTATAATTACAGGGCGGGAGGCATTGTAGGAACGTAGTCATAGAACGTTAGATATAGACCGTTATACAAGCACTGAGACAGCGACGACTATATGTATAAAACGACTTACTTCCTAAACAGCACTAACCCTGTGCTCATAAAAATAACAATTCCATAAAATAGATAATTAGCCAGTAGTAATCATGATCACTGTCAAACTATAAGTTAAACGCTATCCACTCGAGCGCTATCAACTTAAGTTAAAAGCTTAGTTCTATACAGAAAAACTATCATACTGCTTATTCTTAATTCGAATTATATCATTCACTTAAGATATTAATGTTACATTGGTTAACCTATGTATTAACTTGTGTAACTTTTCAAATCTTAAAATCCTGATTAGGTGCAGAGATTATTGAGAGATAACATGAATGAGACTAGGTAGGCAAACAGCAATAAGGCGCATAAAATGCGCCAAAATAGTAGGAAATATAGTCAGACGAGGGGAAGGGGTTAGGCCTGCCGTTTTTTGGACTTCACCATACGGCTGGCTTTGATTGCCTGCTGGAACACACGTTGATATTGGCTAGGAAATAAGCGCTGTACAGCATCGACCAATTTAGCATCGGCGCCAATTAGGCAGCGTCTAGAATCTGTAGCGACCGCTGATAAGATAATTACAGCCGCTTGGCTAGGGTCAAAGCGCAAGAGTTTATTAAAGCTTTCGATAGTTTTATCGCCAGTATCCATACCTAAAGTGCTGATACTATCGTTGCCACGCGCACTATTGGCGATATTCGTTTTGATACCACCAGGATGCACACAGGTGCTAGAGACGCCGCATTGCTGCAGATCCAGCTCTTGCCGCAGGCTTTCAGTAAAGCCACGTATCGCAAATTTGCTGGCATTATAAGCCGATTGTGAAGGCTGGGCGGTGAGGCCAAACATGCTAGACATATTGATAATATGACCATGTTCGCGAGGTTGGGGTGCTTTGTCTATAGAGGCCTCATTTGTAGAGGCTTGGTTTATCGCATCGTTAGCGTCCGCAGTCTGAGCATCAACGTCTACCGTCAGGCGTTCGTTTAGCAGGACCGTATTTTTGATTAAGGGTAAGAAGGCTTTAGTGCCGTAGACCATTCCCCAGAAGTTGATGTCCATCAACCACTTTATCTCCTCTAGGCTGGCCCCCTCTACCGTAGAATACAGCGCGACACCGGCATTATTAAAGATAAAGTTGACCTTGCCATGAGTGTTCATCACCTCTTCTGCCCAGCTAAACACCGCTTTAGCATCGGCAACATCTAGAGCCGTGCTAGTGACGTTAACGCCAAAGCCAACCAACAGCTCCGCCGTTTGCGCTAGATGCAAATCATCGATATCTGAGAGCGCCACGTGACAGCCTAGTTTGGCCAGATTTAAGGCTAGCGCACGACCTATCCCTGAGCCTGCGCCAGTAATGGCTGCGACTTGACCTTGAAAGTAGGTTTGTAGTTCATCTTGAGTGAGCGTCGTCTGGGTGAGGGCGGCGACGCGTTGTACGAATGGAAGTTGCATAGTGACTGTCCTTTGTCAAAATGATATGAGAGCAACAAGATTTAAAAGTATAACTGAAAACAAAGCCTAATGTTTGCTGAGGACTGACCATACATAAAATTAAGCTATACCAATGGTTTGGCTACTAGATAACACGGTAATAGATTAAGAGGTTATTAATATGTGCCTGAGTTTTAAGAAAAAAATTTATGAAGAATAGCTTAAAAAAATTGTATCAAAATCTATCTATTAAATAGATTGGCTTAGTAGGCTGCTTTATTTATAACCATAAAAAGTTCACAACCATAAAAAAGCGGCACCCAATTAACTTGGATGCCGCTTTTATAAGGAGAAAATCAGGACTAAAACTAGAGCTGCAAAACTTGGTCTTAAAGCGTGTGTTTACACAGAACTTTTACGCAGTGTTTTTGCAGCGTGTGGCTAAGCAATCTTAGGCGTAGCACCATCATTAATAACGGTATCATCGACAACGACCGTTTTCACATCCGTCATTGAGGGCAGCTCATACATAGTCTCGAGTAAGGCATTCTCAACGATAGAGCGCAGACCACGGGCACCAGTACGGCGCTCCATAGCTTTCTTAGCGATGGCATCTAGCGCCTCATCGGTAAAGGAAATTTTAGCGCCTTCCATATCAAACAGATACTCATACTGCTTAACCAAAGCATTTTTTGGCTGCGTCAAAATCTGTACCAAGGCTTCTTCGTCGAGCTCTTCTAGCGTGGCAATGACGGGCAAACGGCCAATCAGCTCAGGAATCAAACCAAATTTAATTAAATCTTCTGGCTCGACTTCTTTAAACAATTCAGAGACCTGACGACGATCTTCTTTTGAGCGCACATCGGCGTTAAAGCCAATGCCGGTCTTCTCAGTACGCTGCTGGATGACTTTATCCAAGCCTGAGAATGCACCACCCACGATCACTAGGATATTGCGAGTGTCCACTTGGATTAGCTCTTGCTGGGGATGCTTACGACCACCATGTGGCGGGATAGCCGCAACCGTACCTTCAATCAGTTTAAGTAGGGCTTGCTGTACGCCTTCGCCCGATACATCACGCGTGATAGATAGGTTTTCACCTTTTTTACTAATCTTATCGATTTCATCAATATAGATAATACCTTGCTCGGCTTTGCCCACATCATAATCAGCGGCTTGTAGCAGCTTTTGTACAATGTTTTCGACGTCTTCTCCGACATAACCGGCTTCCGTCAAAGTGGTAGCATCGGCCATCGCAAACGGCACATCTAGCAAACGGGCAAGGGTCTGCGCTAATAAAGTCTTACCGGAACCGGTCGGGCCGATCAGCAAGATATTACTCTTAGACAGCTCAACCATGGCATCATCAGCGCCAATTTTAGCTTTCTTTTTATCAGCTGCTAACTTTTGGCTGACTTTGAGACGTTTATAATGGTTATAAACCGCAACGGCTAGCGCTTTTTTGGCAGAATCTTGACCGATGACATACTCGTCAAGATGGGCGCGCAGCTCTTTAGGTGTCGGCAGTTTTTTATTGACCCACGAGGTATCGAGGTCATCATCTGAGCCTTCCATACTGCTATCGCCATCAGCGATTAAGTCAGTGCATAGCTCAATGCATTCGTTACAGATATTCGCATCATCAGCGGCAATAAGCTGCTGAACGTCATCTTTTGCTTTACCACAAAACGAACATTGTGGGGTTTTATCTTTTGCCATATAGGCGCTCCTAAAAATTGAGTGTCCGGCGAAAATATAGGGATAGACTGGTCAAGTCCGGTCGGTTTTTTAGCCATAAATTTGCGACTAAAAAACGGCCAGATAAACTTAAAAGGGTCTACCCTTTAGCGTCGTGAGCGCTGTTACTCTTGTTCAGGGCGACGGTCTAGTACTTCGTCCACTATGCCATATTCTTTGGCTTCAGGAGCATCTAGCCAGAAATCACGCTCGACATCACGCTCAATTTTTTCTAGAGGCTGACCGGTACGCTCTGCTAGGATACGGTTAAGGCGATCACGAATCTTTAAGATTTCGCGGGCATTAATTTCGATATCAGTCGCTTGACCTTGCGCACCACCAGACGGTTGGTGAATCATCACACGAGCATTGGCTAGCGCATAACGCTTGCCTTTTTGGCCCGCAGCTAGCAAGAATGAGCCCATGCTATAAGCGCCGCCCATACAGATAGTAGAGACTTCAGGTTTGATGAAGTTCATGGTATCAAAGATAGCTAGACCTGCGCTGACCGAGCCGCCTGGTGAGTTGATATATAAGTGGATATCTTTTTCTGGGTTTTCAGCTTCTAAGAACAGCATCTGCGCCACGATTAAGTTGGCCATATGGTCTTCTACTTGACCGGTCAAAAAGATAACGCGCTCACGCAATAGACGTGAGAAGATATCAAAAGAGCGTTCGCCGCGGGCAGATTGCTCAACGACCATAGGCACTAGCGCATTGCTTGGCACTTGGCTTACAGACTGATGCGCGCTCATAAGCAAATCAAAATGCGGATTGGCGGTAATACGTTCGATGTCGGACATAATAATTTCCTATCGCTATAGTTATAAGAATTAGAGAATAAAGCGGGTAATGGCTAAAGGGTAAACAAAGCTAAGGGCTATTTTATCAATTAAAGCTAATGCTCTATACATTGCAGAGGATGGCTCTACCAATAAAGGCCGCGAAACTACGCTCGAATACTTGTCTTAATAGGGGGTAATAGCTATTTTATCAAGGGATAACTCGACAGTTTACCTATAAAAATGCCCCAACGTCACCGTTAGGGCATCTCAATCTTCTTATGCAGCAGGCTTTCGCAAGCGATACTGCAAATTCAGACAACGACTGACAGTGAGCAAGTGCTCTGCCATTCGAGGATTACATCCCAGGCTGTTGCTGCTGTGAAGCTAGCAAGTCTTGATAGCTGACCTCTTTATCAGTCACTTTAGCTTCTGACAATAGATAATCAACCACTTGGTCTTCTAAAACTACCGATTCGATATTAGCACGTTGCTGTTGATCGTTCGTGTAGTATTCGATAACTTCAGCTGGATCTTCGTAGTTTTCAGCCGCTTCTTTGATGAAAGTCTCAACGCGAGCTTGATCTACTTCTAGTTTTTGTGACTCAATGACGCGAGCTACGATAACGCCTAGACGGGCAGCGCGGATAGCTTGCTCTTCGAACAACTCATCAGGCAGCATGTCTTTATTGAAGTTGTCAGGGTTAGCGCCAAACTGTTGGGCGAAACGCTGCATCATCATATTACGCTGACGCTCGATTTCTTGATCAACCATAGCTTGTGGGACGTCAAATTCGTTTTTGTCTAGCAAGCCGTCAAAGACCGCTTGTTTGACTTGGCTACGCGCAGCATTTTTGATTTCGCGTTCCATGTTTTTACGGACGTCAGCTTTTAGCTGCTCAAGGCCGCCTTCTGTCACACCGAATAGTGCGAAGAATTCGTCGTTAAGTTCTGGTAGCTTAGACTCTTCCACTTTTTTCAAAGTGATTTTGAACTGAGCTTCTTTACCGGCTAAATCTTCAGCTTGGTATTCTTCTGGGAAAGTCACGTCGATAGTTTTTTCTTCGCCGGCTTTCATGCCTTTGATACCGTCTTCAAAACCAGGAATCATTTGGCCGCTGCCGATGACTAGTTTGAAATCTTCAGAGCTACCGCCTTCGAATTTTTCGCCGTCAACGCTACCTTCAAAGTCGAAAGTGACTTGGTCGCCTTCGTCTGCTGCGCCGTCTTTATCAGCAAACTCTTGACGCTGCTTTTGTAGGTTTTCGATCATCGTGTCGACGTCTTCTTCTGCTACTGACGCAGTATGACGCTCAACTTCAACTTCGCTCACGCCTTGGACTTCGATTTCTGGGAAGATTTCGACAGTTGCTTGATAAACTAAGAAGTCGTCTTCAAGTTTTACGTCGTCGATGTTAGGCATGCCCACAGCGCGGACGTCTTCAGCTTTAATCGCTTCAAAAACGGTATCACGGATAACGTCGTTGATCACTTCTTGCTGGATACCAGCGCCGTACTGGGCACGGATATGTGAAACTGGCACACGACCTTTACGGAAACCGTCGATTTTAGCGGTTTTAGCAACTTGGTTGATGCGGCCGTTGACTTTGTTTTGAATCTTTTCAACAGGTACCTTAACGGTAAGTTGAGTTTGATTGTCTGAAAGCTTATTAGTAGTAACTTGTAAATCTGTTGCCATGTTGAATACACCTTTGGGTTAATTGGGGGCAAACGGCCGGGCAAACTGGGCGCCGATAATCACCGATTGCCACGCTATAAGTACGAAATAACAGCTAAAAAAGCGGATTGCGGTTCAATTTGAACCAAAAAACTGGTCTTGCGGTAAAATTTTAAAAGTAGAATAGTATAGTCTATCTCACTATTAAAGTAAAAGTTATCTACTTGCGCTAGTAAAGGACTAGGTGAATAGCGGCTCTAGAGGACTGTCATGTCACTAATCATTGAGTCATTAGGCAAAAAAAGCTCATTTCACCAACCAATAAAAAACCACTAACCATCAAATAAAACCTCAGGAAAAACAAGCCGTTAAAAATCATAAACGCTTTATACCGTCGTCAGTTGTGGCAGTAATTTGGCAATAGCTTGGGCGCGATGGCTAACTTGGTTTTTCTGAGTACTGCTCAGCTCAGCGGCGCTACTGTTTAACTCGGGCAGCCAAAATAATGGATCATAACCAAAACCGTTGTCACCCCGCGGTGCCGGTAAAATTTCGCCTTGCCACAACCCTTGTGCAATAATAGGTAAAGGGTCGTCGGCGTGTCGCACCATGGCGAGGACACAGACAAACTGGCCGGCGATAGGCTCGTTAGGGTTATTAGCTAGGTTAGCGTTAGTGGCTTGGTTAGAATTGTTAGGACGGAAAGCCTGTAAGTCCGCCAATAGTTTGGCATTATTATTCGCATCATTGCCATGCTCGCCAGCATAACGCGCTGAATAAATCCCCGGCGCATTGCCCAATAGCGGCACACACAAGCCAGAATCATCGGCAATAGCGGGCAGACCACTGATACGACTGGCATGACGCGCCTTGATAATGGCGTTCTCTATAAAGCTTAAGCCGTCCTCTACAGCATCTTCGATATCCAACTGGCCTTGTGGGATAATCTCCACATCGAGCTCGGCGGCGGTGAATAGGCGCTGGAATTCAGCCAACTTACCTTTATTGTTACTGGCCAATACCCAACGTTTACCAGTCGGGTTAGAAGTGTCCAGGCTATCAGGAGTTCGCTGTTGCAAAGAGGTAGGGGAGTTCATTTTGCCTCGCTAGCTATTATTAAAGGTATGGGAAAAGAGTAAAAGGTAGTTGTCGATTGAGCGACTATTTATGAAAAGTAAGCTTGCCCTATAAGGAGTAAGTTTGTCGGCTAAGGCCACACGCTACAAGGTTGAAATATAGTCAATTGTATAACATTCGGTAACTGTGCTGCTGCCGCAAGCTTGTTATACTAGCTGACAAGACTTAAGACAACAGACTTTGACTGTGCTTTAGTTAAGATAAAAAAAGTCGTTGTTCTATTTTGCAAGACTACTGCAGTGCTGCTATTGGTTTAATACAGTCTATCTATAGATAGGCGAAACTAGAATAGCGTTATTAATAGCTAAGTTTTTTAGGGCACTCCCTTGTGCTGATAACTTCGCATAGGTAACATAAGTCGCTGTAGTAACTATCGATGTATAAATGATGAGCTATGTTTATACGTAATAGATAGCAGTTATAAATAGAAGTTAAGTAAGTTGGAGGGCTGCCACGTGCAGTCACATCATTATACTTTCAATAACAATTCAGCCATTTTGACCGAAACTCTGCGCTGCTGTAAGTGACTATTAATGAGTCTTTTGCACAGCACGAGTGTCCTAATATTGTCTATGAGACAGGATTAGAGCGCCATTAGTCTACAACGCTAGGCTAGAAAAAGAGAGGCGGTTAAACTAGCCAAGGATAAAATAATATGTCAAACATTACCCTTCCTGAACTACCTTACGCCAAAAATGCTTTAGAGCCACATATCAGCGCAGAGACGCTAGAGTTTCACCATGACAAGCATCACGCAGCTTATGTGAACAAGCTAAACGAATTGCTACCTGGTTCGGGCTTAGAAGACAAAACTTTGCCAGAAATCATCGAAGCTACTGCTAAAGATGACAGCAAGCAAGGTATGTTTAACCAAGCCGCGCAAGTTTGGAACCACACGTTCTACTGGAACTGCATGACCCCAGAAAACGGCGGCGGCGCTCCAACAGGCGATCTACAAGCGAAAATTGACGAAGATTTTGGTTCGTATGACAAATTCCGTGAAGAATTCAAAAATGCAGCTTTAACTCAGTTTGGCTCAGGTTGGGCTTGGCTGGTTGCTGACTCTGTAGGCGGCAAACTGTCTATCCTAAAAACAGCCAACGCTGACACGCCACTGGCTCATGGCAAAGTTGCTGTGTTGACTTGTGATGTTTGGGAGCACGCTTACTACATCGATTACCGTAACCGTCGCCCAGACTACGTAGATACTTTCCTAGATAAACTAGTGAACTGGGACTACGCAAATGCGAAATACAAAGGCCAAGACGCTGGCGTTGAAGAGTAAGTTTAGCTTATAAATTTACGCTTTAAGTTTAAGTCTGATGATAGAAAAGGATACCTTCGGGTGTCCTTTTTTTTGCGTCCGTTTTTTATGAATGGCGTTGTTATGACCACGGTCTATTTAATTAACTTAGCTACATAGTCGTAGGGATTAGTAAAAATAATGCTAGGCGAAAAATAACAAATAACTAGGTCTATGCTAGAGCACACTATCGACCAATGAGTTATATCTACTAAGTGGCAGCTTGCCCTAATGAGAAGAGTTTACATTTATAGTGAATAAAGGCATAAAAAAATATATAATACTGTTAAGTTTATCTAACTTATTGCATTTAATTAAGCTACATGACCAGATTGAATAGCTAAAATATTTAAGTAGGATAAGTACTTACTATAATTGCTGCATACAAGTTTTCTGCTATTTTGCCTGTGCCTATTTAGGAGCTCCCTATGTACCGTCTTTCTACTATCTCGACTGCCTGTAGTGCCCTGCTGGCCTTGGCTGTAAGTCTTACGATGAGCACGTCAGCTTTTGCTCACGCCGGCCATGACCATGCTGCGGACACTTCGCTACTGATGCATATGCTGTTTTATGGCAGCCTTATTTTGCCCATTGCACTAGGGCTTTGGTTTGGTTATCGCTATGTGAAGCAACACAAGGCTCGCCGCTAACGGTCAATCTTGACCGCTTATTCAGCACGACGTTATGACGTGAGTGCGCCTGCCTTGGCAGCGTCTCCCATTTATTTATCTTATGAAAATAAAGGAACCTGACATGCTACATTCTCTGCTTCAAAGACTCGATCGAGTGCGACCCATAACTACGGTATCGGCCCATTGCGATATCCCTTGCGGTATTTATGATCCGACCCCGGCACAGATTTATGCCCTTAGCGTATTGCGCTATTGCCAGCAAATTGCAGGCTTGAGCGATAGCTTGGAGGATCGAGCAAAGTTAGGGCGTTTGGTGGCGGATAAAGAAAAGCATGCCGAGGCCGTCAAGCACGAAGTGCGTATTATTTGGGGTGATTATTTTAAAGGCGACTTGCTAAAGAAATATCCAGACCTGCATGCCTTGACCCATGACATTATGCTAGCGGGCTCCGCAGCCAAACAAAGCATCAGTAGTGATACTGCCAAAAAGCTCGTTGTTCTATTAAACGAATTTACGAAAATATTTTGGGACTCAAAAGGTATTGAGACGTATCGCGCCGCCTGTCCATATGAGCCCAAAGTCGATACGGTATACCCGAAGCTGGGCTAGAATGAGCAAAACTGAGATAGGCGCTATGCTTAAAATTAGCTTATTAAAAGTAGATGGTCACAGTATGCACCCGGCGATTACGTCGGGTGTTTTTGTCTTGGTATGGCGTTGGCAAATAGCCAAGCACCGTCAGCGGTTACGAGTAGGCGATATCGTCGCAGTAGAGCATGCCCACTATGGCAAGATTATTAAACGTATCTGTCAAGTGCGCCTAGACAGCAATGGTCAGGTCATTGCTTTACGCCTGCGCGGTGACAATGAGTTGGCTAGTGTTAGCGAAGCCAGAATGGGCTGGGTGGGTGTGGATAGCGTGATAGGTAAGGTGGTTTATGTGGTAAAGGCTAAGCCTTAATTCACAATTTTCAATTTAACCTTTTTCAGGTTACCAGTAATTAGCGCCACGAATTTGGTTAGCTGTAAGCGCCTCGCTCGACGTATTCATTAAAGTCTCGGCCTTAGAAAATATTTTCTGCAATAAAGCTTGCTCTTTATGAGGCAAACGGTACTTAGTAATGAGAGTACTGTACGAACCTACGGACGGTAGATCCACTGAATAATGTAAATATAAGTCATCCTTTTCATAGGAGAGAATGACTTCTGACATATACTCACTTCCTGAACTCATTAAGTAGATATAGTCGTCAAGTTCATACTTTTCAAAACGCCAAGAGTTGTCAATTTGCCAAGTGCTTTTCCAGCCTAACCAAGAAGAGACAGCGTCTTGACCTAAATAGGGTAATGGCGACTGGTTTGACAAGCTATCTTGCACAATACAGCTAGGAAAGCTGTCCACCAATTTATGCAGGCTGATGACGCGAAAGTCGAAAGACAGCTCACGAGCTTCCCAGTTTTCACGCCGGTTGGTTAACTCGCCTTCGATGATATAAGACTGCAGTATCTCAGACGGGCGTTTATCCCACCAACCATTCAGCTCAGAATGCGGAGGTAGCCATAGAATAAAAGCTCGCCCTTCTAGAGCAAAATCCTCATTTCTACCGAGAACGATAGGGTAGTTTTGACCAACTTTTGGCAATAAAGTATCAAGCTCAATAACCTCTGCAAAACTTTGATCCCAGCATAGCTTAGACCACTGCATAGTTTGTAGCAGCTCAATCCTCATACAGCTCTCAACCTTAGCTTTTTAATAACTTATAAGACTTTCTATAAAACTCTAAAATTCAAAGCGGTCAAAGCCTCGCGCAGCATCGCAATATTATAATAAGCGTGCGCGTTTACCGAGTTTTGAAAGAAGACGTATAGCTCATCAAAATGCTGGCGTTGATTGGCAATTGCCTGTGCCCAGCCCTGCATTTCTTCGACTGTATAACGATAATCATGACGGTCACTCGCTGACATCGCCTCCCACCACTGTAAATTATTACCATGCATACGCAGATAGCCGATACGACTACCCGAGCTGGCCTCACTTTGTGTCAAGATAAAGCGCGAGGGTGGTAGTCCCTGCACTTTTGGATAATCCACACTACACCAAATCAGCCCTTGTGCGCGGAAGCTGTCGATGACTTGGGGCACGTGCCAGCTGGCATGACGGAATTCTATAGCTAACGGGTAGTCGCTAAACCAGCCGACCAATTGTGCGAGATACAGCCGGTGTGCTTGCGTGCGGTCAAAACCATGCGGGAATTGCAGTAGAAGGGGAGCGAGACAATCGGCTTCGATGATGGGTTTTAGTGCTTCAATAAAAGCTAAAGCGTGCTCGGGAGAGCCGGTGCGAGCATGGGTAAAGTCCTGATGTAGCTTGACGGCAAAGCGCACTTTGGCATCGGATTTGCGCAGCATCCCCGCAAAAGCTTTCTGGCCAATAGGCGCATAAAACGTACTGTTGACCTCTACTGCGCCATATTGCTTGGCATACTCAGCGAGGAAATCTGTTTTTTTGGTACCAGTAGGATACAGCGTACCGAGCATATCGGTGTCGCTATAGCCGCCTGTGCCTAAATAGACTGTGGGTGATAAAGACGACTGATCCACAAGAGCAGCTTGATTGGAGGACTCTAGCGAACTAGCAGATGTCAAGCCTGCAATGTCAGAAACCAGGTTAGTCTCTTCCTCAAGCCTTTCGTCATCAAATAAGACTTCAAAAAGGGGTAGAAGAGTATTATCAGTCGTCATAGCGTCGTCTAGTCCTTAGCTTTACCGGCTTATTTTATAAGTTAACTTTACTGTATCTACTCTACATCCCCCAGATAGCCAGCGACCATAAAAGGAACAGCAGCAGCAAGGCTAAAAATTGCGCGGCGGAACCGACGTCCTTAGCAATCTTGGCTAAGGGATGCTGTGCGGTAGAAGCATGGTCCACGCTCGCTTCAATGCCCGTATTAAATAGCTCGACAATGAGTGATAGAAAAGACCCTATTAATAGCATCATTTTAATAGGGAGGGCGAAAGGCACAAAGACAAGGGCAATAAACAATGCCAAATTTAGCCAAAGCACTTGGCGAAAGGCGGCCTCATTCTTATAAGCCGCTATAAAGCCATCGGTTGAATAGCCTGTAGCCTTAATAATGCGCTTAAAGCCAGTCTTGCCTTTGGTACTGCCGGCAAAATTATCGGCCGCTTGCATACCTGCTGAAGGGGTTTGTTCGGCATGGTCGTTATGCACATGCGTGGATTGCGGAGTCGATTTCGGATTAGACGGTAAGCTCATACAATATCCAAATAAAATGGACAGCGGCTAAGGCTGGATCTGATTTACAACGTTAGCGTGTCACGGAGCAAAAGGCAGCTTGTCACCGTGCTAGCCCTAATTTAGAGAATTTATTTTGCTTACTATACGATAAAAAGCGGTCAATACCCTGATTTTATTTGAGGATTAATGTTGGTTTTTGCTAATGCTGGTGGGTTGGCTGAGTTGACCACTATAAGATGGTTTTAGCAAAGAGACCCTTGGTTAATAAACCCTTGGTGAATCAGAGCAACAAAACGTAAAAAGGTGAGCCCGATAAGCCCACCTTTTTATATGTATAGCGTTTTTGCATCGGCTATTTTTGCCGTGACCATAACCAATCAGCCAACTGCATCAGCTCATTATCTAGACCAAAAGCTTGCTCAATAGCTTGTTTGCCCGCAGCAAATAACGACTTGGCATACTCACTCGCAGAGTCCACACCCATGAGTTTCACATAAGTGGACTTGTCGAGGCGCTCATCGCTACCGGCAGTTTTGCCCAAGTCATCCGTGGTGGCGGTGACATCCAAGATATCATCCTGTACTTGGAAGGCCAGACCGATATTGGCAGCAAAGGTCTGTAGTGCCTTTAGTTCTTCAGCATTAGCTCCGGCACATAAACCGCCCATCAGGGTAGCCGCTTCAATCAGTGCGCCGGTCTTATCCCGGTGAATAGCTTCAAGGGCGGTTTGCTCAACTGGAGCGTGTTCAGCATTCATATCCAGCATTTGCCCTGCCACCATGCGCCGAGCACGGGGGGCAAAAGTTTGGTTTAGACGCATAGCTAAAGCAGCATCAATGGGCGCAAAACCTGCAATATCAGCGCTTAATACTTCAAAAGCTAATGTTTGTAGCACATCGCCTGCTAGCAAAGCCGTGGCCTCGTCAAAGGCAATATGGCAGGTGGGGCGACCACGACGCAGCTCATCATCGTCCATGCAAGGTAAGTCATCATGGATGAGCGAGTAGGCATGCAACAGCTCAACGGCTAACATAGCACGGCGGCAAGGGTCGTTGAGACAGACTTGGTTTAAAGCCGCAGCGTCCGCATCATGAACAGTTTGCCCCCGCTGTACCGTCAAAAAAGCACTGGCGGCCAATAGCGGACGTACCCGTTTACCGCTGCCACTCATGGCGTAGTCACAAGCCTCCGCTATGGGGGACGGCAGGGCAGCGTGGTGTAATAAACGAGCGGTATCTTGGTTTAATAACTCAATAATAGAGGTTTTAGAGGCGGCAAAGGCAGAAGGGGGCAAAGAGGGTGCTGCCGCAGAAGGGGCAGAGCCTAGAGAGTCTGTAGTCATAAAATTTTCAGTAATATTAGTAGTAGCAATGGGTATCCGCCCAGTCTTTAAGGAAGGTTTTGGACTTTTATAAAGGCTTTCGTATAAGAGCCTTCTGTATAAGAGCTTTTCGTACATCGCCAGTCGCATTAAATTACGGACAACAGCAGCGCCGACCTTACTCTAGAACGGCTATCCTAATCGCTCCTTCAGTAGCTAAATCATGCCACTAACGGCCATTAAGGATTATTATAATAAGTATAACAATATTCCTCGGATAGGTGGTGTAGCATGTGTATTGAGTCCGCAATTATGAGACGACTCAAGCAACCGATTACAGCCCGTTGTTGCAAAATAAAAAATCGAGCTTAGTGTTAAATTTTGATTTACCTAGCGTTATTATTCCTGACTTAAATCGGCTGTTGTTAATTATGACTTATAAGTCAGAGGGAACGCTGTGACAGATGGGGGGCAAATCCCCTACACTAAGCTCTGAAAGCCAACGCGCTATTGCGACAGTCTCAGCGCTATTGTATAGCTATAAGCATTCTTATTAATAATCACCGTTTACCTCTACTACAAGACCGCAGTAGGATGAGTACGTTTGGCTCTTTGCATACGTCTCATTAAAGACTTACGACTGTAGCAGCACGCAACGCTTAATGTAAATTCGGCGCTGGCGTGTATTTAAGCATTCGCTGCAAAAGCGCACAGTCATTTCAAGTCACTGATAATTCTACTTGCACAATAACCCTAAAATAACTAGGAGCTACGAATGGTTTATCAAGGCAACCGCATCTCGGTGTCCATGCTAGATGATGGCATCGCAAACATGCAATTCAACGCAGAAAATGAGAGCGTCAACAAGTTTGATGCCGAAACTAATAAACAATTTGGCGAAGCCGTTAGCGCACTAGAACAAGCGAGCGACGTAAAAGGCCTAATCGTGACTTCAGGCAAAGGCGTGTTTATCGCTGGTGCTGATATCACTGAATTCGTCGGTTATTTCCGCAAAGAAGCGTCAGAGATTGAAAGCTGGATTTTAGAAATCAATGCTATCTTCAACCGTTTTGAAGACCTACCATTTCCGAAAGTTGCCGCTATCAATGGCGCAGCGTTAGGCGGTGGTTGTGAGATGACTTTGGTTTGTGAATACCGCGTCATGAGCGACAAAGCACAAATCGGCCTACCAGAAACCCAGCTAGGGATTTTCCCAGGCTTCGGTGGTACTGTGCGTACGACTCGCGTAATCGGCGTAGACAATGCTATCGAATTAATCGCTACGGCTAAAGCACAAAAACCTGCTGACGCTATTAAAGTTGGTTTGGTTGACGCGGTAGTAGCAGCTGATGACCTGCAGAATGCTGCCATTGATTTGGTTAAGAAATGCATCGCAGGCGAGCTAGATTGGCAAGCTAAGCGTGAAGAGAAACTACAGCCGGTCAAGCTAAATCAGCTTGAGCAAGCTATGGCAATCAGCAGTGCTAAAGGCGCTATCTTCGCGAAAGCCAACCCTAAGCAGTACCCAGCACCCGCTATCGCAATCGAAGCTATCGAAAAGCATATCAACTTGACGCGTGATGAAGCGATTAAAGTTGAAGCAGCTGGTTTTGTGAAAGCAGCGAAAACCCCACAAGCGGCGAGCATGGTTGGTCTATTCTTAAACGACCAAGCTGTGAAGAAACTGGCTAAGCAACACAGTAAGCTGGCGCATGATATCGACGAAGCTGCTGTATTGGGCGCAGGCATCATGGGTGGCGGTATCGCTTACCAAGCGGCCTCAAAAGGTCTGCCTATCATCATGAAAGACATCAAGGCTGAGCAATTAGACTTGGGTATGGGCGAAGCCAGCAAAATCTTGAGCAAAATGGTTGGCCAAGGCCGTATGACCCCAGCGAAGATGGGCGAGACGCTAAGCCGTATCCGTCCTACTTTGAACTATGGTGACTTTGCTGAAACCGATATCGTTATCGAAGCGGTTGTAGAAAATCCAAAAGTTAAGCATGCGGTCCTAAAAGAAGTGGAAGGTCTAGTGAAAAAAGACGCCATCTTAGCGTCAAACACTTCTACGATTTCTATCACGTATCTGGCTGAAGTGCTTGAGCGTCCAGAAAACTTCGTAGGTATGCATTTCTTTAACCCAGTACACCGTATGCCATTGGTTGAAGTTATCCGTGGTGAGAAGTCTTCAGAAGAAGCCATTGCTACCACTGTGGCTCTAGCGTCTAAAATGGGCAAAGTACCTGTTGTGGTGAATGATTGCCCAGGCTTCTTGGTCAACCGCGTCTTATTCCCTTACTTTGGCGCATTCGACTTGCTGCTAAAACAAGGCGCAGACTTCGTCCATGTGGATAAAGTCATGCAGAAGTTCGGCTGGCCAATGGGTCCTGCTTATCTGATCGACGTGGTCGGTTTGGATACCGGTGTCCACGGCGCTGAAGTGATGGCAGAAGGCTTCCCAGATCGCATGAAGCCAGACTATAAAGGCGCTATCAAGCATCTATTTGAAAACAATCGCTTAGGTCAGAAAAACGGCGTTGGCTTTTATAAATACGAGACCGATAAGCGCGGCAAGCCACAAAAAACGGCTGACGAAGCGACTTATGAGCTATTAAAAGCGACCACTGATGGCGACACGCAAACTTTCGAAGATCAAGTAATCATCGATCGTATGATGCTAGCTTTCTGCAACGAGACCGTTCGTTGCCTAGAAGACAACATCGTCGCGACGCCAGCAGAAGCCGATATGGCTATGATTATGGGCGTAGGCTTCCCACCATTCCGTGGTGGCCCATGCCGTTACATCGATCAGCTCGGTCTGGACAACTACTTAGCCCTATGTGAGCAGTACGCTCATCTTGGCAAAGCCTATGAAGCGCCACAGAAAATTCGTGACATGGCCGCCGCTGGTGAGACCTTCTACCCAACCGCCTAATAACGATGCCTATAGTTATAAAAAATTTGAAAGGAGCTTTAAATGACAACTTTAAGTCCAAATGACGTAGTCATCGTAGATGGCGTTCGTACCGCGATGGGTAAATCTAAAAACGGCATGTTCCGCCACGTGCGCGCTGACAGCATGTCTGCTGAACTGGTCCGTGCGTTGGTTAAGCGTAATGACTTTGATCCTAATGACGTCGAAGACATCATCTGGGGTTGTGTCAACCAGACTCTAGAGCAAGGCATGAACATCGGCCGTAACATCGGTCTATTGGCTGATATCCCTAAGACTGCGGGCGGCCAGACTGTCAACCGTCTGTGTGGCTCTTCTATGCAAGCGCTACATACGGCCGCTGCGCAAATCATGACCGGCCAAGGTGATACTTTCATCATCGGCGGGGTTGAGCACATGGGTCACGTAGGCATGATGCACGGTATCGATCTGAACCCTGCGGCTTCTAAGCACTATGCCAAAGCCTCAAACATGATGGGCCTAACTGCAGAGATGCTAGGCCGCATGAATGGCATCACTCGTGAGCAGCAAGATGCTTTCGGTCTTGAGTCACATCGCCGTGCTTGGGAAGCGACGCAAGCGGGTCGTTTTGACAATGAAATCGTCGGTATCGAAGGCCATGACGAAAACGGTCACTTGCAGCTATGCACGGTCGATGAAGTGATTCGTCCAGACGGTACTATGGAGCAAATGGCGAAGCTACGTCCTGCCTTTGACCCTGCCAATGGTACGGTAACTGCGGCGACCTCATCTGCCTTGTCAGATGGTGCTTCAGCTATGCTAGTGATGAGCGCGCAAAAAGCCAAAGATCTAGGTCTAAAGCCACGTGCTCGTATTCGCAGCATGGCTATTGCCGGTTGTGACGCGGCTATCATGGGTTACGGTCCTGTACCAGCCTCTCATAAAGCGCTTAAGCGTGCTGGTCTCACTATCGATGACATGCAAACTATTGAGCTGAACGAAGCCTTTGGTGCGCAGAGTTTAGCGGTATTGAAATCATTGAACTTGTTAGAGAAACAAGATATCGTCAACGTCAATGGCGGCGCTATCGCTCTAGGTCACCCACTCGGCTGTTCAGGTGCCCGTATCACGGTCACGCTATTGAACGCGATGGAGCAAAAAGACACTGAAATTGGTCTAGCGACTATGTGTATCGGTCTGGGCCAAGGTATTGCTACCATTATTGAGCGTGTTTAGCCTGTATTGAGCCTGTGTAGCTTTAACTAGCACAGGCACTAGGGTACGCCCTAGCGCTCAATATTAAGGTGTAAATTAATGCCACAAAAAACGCCCCTAGCTTAACGTTAGGGGCGTTTTTTATTGTTAGAATAAAGGGATTAGAGAGTGAAGAACAAGACACTGACCTTTACCCTGACAGTAAAAGGATAATCCTGATGACCGCACCAACTGCTAATAAGAATAACAGCATCACTTCTCCCAAAACTGCCGCCAAGCTGGCCCTAATAGCCCTTATCGGTGCTGGCGCAACGTGGTTTGCTACCCAAAAAAATCTAGCGGAGGTGCTTGCGCCCAATGCTAATGTGGATAGCTTACGACCGCAACTAATGCATGGGCGAGTGATTAAAACCCTAGAGCAATTTAGCTTTAGCAGTGCCGAGGGCGGTCAGTACCATATTTCTGATCCCAATAACCTGCTTGATAGTATCGCCAAGCAGCGCGGTATTGAAACCCAGCTATATGAGCTGCCTGAGGTCACTATTAAAGGGGTGGTTAGTAAAGTGGGTAACTATGGCCATATGGGCCGCTTTGAGCGACAAATTATCGTCACAGGTCTCGGAAAAGCTTAAGGTAGGTCTCGATAAAGCTTAAAGTATTATGAATTTGCCAAGTCAGCTGCAAGTCAGCTTTTAGGTAAGTTGTCTCTATTGTATCTACAGGGCAGCCTTAGCTTTGTCCTAGCGTTTAATTGCTGATCCTCATTGACCCCATCAGCAAAGTATGACTAAATGAGAGGGGCATTAGCTTTAATTTTTATTGGTATTTCATCAGGATGATGAGACCGATAAGCTAAAATCCTAATTAATAATTCTAATTATTAAAAGAGCTCTATTAGCCACTAGTCATATAAATACCGTCTTTATAAATTAAGTTGAATAACAACCGACACAAGGAGTGTGTTATGTCTACGATTACCACCGATAAAACCTATCGAATCATGCGTGAAAACTGCCAAGCCATGATTATCGATGTCCAAGAAAAGCTCACCCCACATATTTATCGTAATAAAAAAATATTAAGCAAAATCCTAGTATTAATCGAAGGGCTGCAAGCGCTCGATGTGCCCATTATGCTCAATGAGCAGTATAAAAAAGGGCTAGGCGAGACCCTGCCTGAAATTATGGCCGTATTGGACACTAGTAAAGCTAAGACGATAGAAAAAGTCACCTTTAGTGCCTGCGATAATGATGATACGTGGAACCATTTAGCGCAGCAAAACCGCAATGCTGTGTTGTTATTTGGGGTAGAGACCCACGTTTGCGTAATGCAGACTGCGTTGGATTTACTGGATAATGGTATGGAGCCTATTATTATTGCCGATGCGACGGGCTCGCGTAATGCTTATGACCGTCGCCAAGCGATTCGCCGGATGCGTAGAGCAGGGGCCGTTATCACCACGACCGAAGCGATTCTTTTTGAGCTATGCCGCTCAAGCAAAGACCCTGCCTTTAAGACCATTAGTAATTTAATCAAATAAAGGTTTAACGGCAGGGCTTGTGTTAAGACGTGAGTTGCTATTAATTTAATAAGTTGTCCTTATTTCAATAAGTCGTCCCCAATTCAATAAGCTGTCCTTAATGTTAGGGCAGCCCAACCCAAAAAGTGAGCGCTATGACTTCTCCAAACCAGCCATCATCATCTGAGCCAGCCTTAGCATCAGACATAAACCAGCATAAGCATGATATAGAGGATATTAGCCATTTTTTATTAGAGCTAGACGCCTTAAAGCATGTAGAGCGGCGCAATTATGTGACTGGTGGCGCGCGTAGGGAAAACTCTGCGGAGCACTCCTGGCATTTAGCCATGGCTTGTTGGTCGATAGCGGAGTATTTTAAGTTGCCGCTGAATCATGAGCAGCTATTAAAGATGGCCTTGATTCACGATTTGGGCGAGATTGATGCCGGAGACACCTATCTGTATGACACGCAACGCAATGATGCGCATCATGCAGAACGAGACGGTATTGTGCGTTTACAAAACGAACGCGGCAACGGTATTGGTAACCTCACTGAGCTGTGGGAGGAGCAAGAGACCGGCGCTAGTGCAGAGACCCAGCTGATTAAAGCGGTTGATCGCCTGCTGCCATTTTTATTAAATTTAAAAACAGACGGCGGTATGTGGCAAGCGCACCAAGTGACTCGCAGCCAAGTGGTGGCCACGCAAGCCTTTATTGCTAAGAGCTTCCCTGAGATGCATCATTGGTTAGCTAAGCAAGTGGCTTATGCTACTGAGCAAGGCTGGCTAATTGACAGTTAGTTTAAGGCGCTAAGCCCTTATTAACTATGGTTCATGCGCAAATTGCTATTTAACTGAATTTTAACTTGCCTCGTTATGGACACCTGCCATGAAGAAGCACACCGTTATTAGTCTGCAAGTAGGATGCTCTCTACTGCTAGCCTTGATAGCGGCGATTGCCTATGCCTGGCATTTGGGGATACTGGATACATTTGCTTATATGTATGAGAGCTTTGGCACTAAAGAGTCGCTATGGTTCCGTATCGTATTGCCCTACGCGCCCCATATTTGGCTGATAGCGCTAGTAGATGGTGTCTTGCTTGCTTATGTCCTAGGGCGTAAAAGAGCGCATTATTTATGGACATTATTGGGGTTTTTTACCGTTCAGCTCCTCATATTGCTAGCCGTCATGTATAGCTCGCAAGCGTATAGCAGTTTTGTATAATGCCAGATGGGTTGGGGTAGCGTGATTACCTAAGGCACAGACTCAATAAAAAAGTCTTGCAATCCCGCCATCCTTCGCAAAATGCGGCCTAACAAAGTGCTATCCGATGACTAATAATGAGGGATGAAGTATTGAACCGTCAGCACAACGCTCACTTAATTAAAAGTCGCTTAACTACCGTCCAGGATACTCAAGTCGAGGGGCAGGCTATGACTATAGTGAAGTCTATTGCAGCTAAAATAAGCATGGTGCTGTTGGGCTTAGTGATGACCAGCAGTATAGCGCTGGCGAGTCATAGTGCGTTGACCAGTAATGGGAGCAAACTGGCTCGCGATGCTAAAAAACAGATTGGCGTCACCACCAGTTACGACCCTACTTACCGTAAGATAGACTTTCCGCGTGGTGATGTGCCTATTGAATCAGGGGTGTGTACCGATGTGGTGATTCGCGCTTATCGTTTGCAGAATATTGACCTGCAGCAATTGGTGAATCACGATATGAAAAAGAACTGGGGCAAGTATCCCAAGATTTGGGGGTTAACCCAACCCGATAAAAATATCGATCATCGCCGTGTGCCCAATTTAGAAGTGTTTTTTGCCGAGCATGGAGAGAGCTTATCCAAGACCGATATTGAGAGCTTTAAAGCGGGAGACATCGTCACGTGGCGCTTGCCCAAGAGCAATTTACCTCATATGGGTATTGTCTCGAACAAGAGGACGGCTGAGGGAACGCCGTTGATTGTCCATAACATTGGCCGCGGTACCCAGCAAGAAAATATTCTTTTTGCTTTCCCTATCAAAGGTCACTATCGGTACTAATAACAGCCAGTACTAATAACAGCGTTTCGAAAGAAATTTAGTCAGCAAAAAGCCCTAAAGTAAAGCCGCTTCCTCTTATTGGAAAACGCTAAACTTTAGGGCTTTTTTAATGGGGTATAACGAGGCTTAGCGGGTATTATTTCGCGTTAGTTTTGCCCAATAGCTGACCCATTTGTACGGTGGTGTTGTGGTCCAAACCCGCTTGCCATTCAGTACCCGCTGCTTTTGGCAACAGGACAATCGCGGTCGAACCGAGGTAAAAACGGCCCAACTCATCGCCTTTATTCAAAGTCATATCATGCTCTTGCACCTGAATGCTGTCTGTACGCTGCAGCTTACCCGTAGCTACGGTCTCGATACCAGCAACAATCATCGCGCCGACCATAACCACAGACGCCATGCCAAAGTCAGTCTCGAACATACACACCAAACGCTCATTACGCGCGAATAAATCTGGGACACCCGCCGCCGTGGTATTATTTACGGAGAATAATGAGCCCGGCACATAGCGGGTCTTCACCAAACGCCCTGTGAAAGGCATATGGACGCGGTGATAATTACTCGGCGCTAGATAAACTGTAGCAAAGCTGCCATCCGCAAAGTAGTGACCATCATCACTATCGGCCAATAGGTGACCGGCCGTATAATAGGTGCCTTTGGCTTGCAATAGTTTGTCTTGCTCAATCTGGCCTATTTGCGAGATGCTACCATCGGCTGGCGAGACGATACCCTGCTCCGTAGCATCAATAGGGCGAGCCTCTTCCGCTAATTCACGGGTAAAAAAGTCGTTAAAACTTTCGTAGGCATTAAAGCTCTTGCGCTCGTACTCATCTAAAGTAATGCCATAAGCTTTAGCGAAAGTACGCACAAAGGCTTTTTTGACTAAAGGATGGCGACTGGCGGCAAAACGGCCAGCGACTTGGCTCAGGCGTTGCTGCGGTACCAAATGCTGGGCCGCAGTAAAAAGCTTGTCTTTACTCAATGGGTTATGGTTCAAAGTGTTTTTAAGCTGATCTTTTAAAGAGTTTTTCATGGTCATCACAGAGCGCTAATAGGCATTAGAATGAGAGTTAACAAATACTTGTGCTAGTTTATCATGATTCAAATATTAGCTGCGTTGAATTCTAGTTGCTACGCAATGATGGTATTAACTAACAGGCGCTAGTTGACCATAGCAAACCGGCTGAGGATAAAGTGGAGCGGGGATTTGCGGTCCGACTTAGCGCTAAATCCAACGGGCTATAAGTATTTATTTTACTATTTGTAATGGGTATTAATCATTAAAAGCAACGGATAAGGACTAATAATGAAAGCAGTCATTCAACGGGTTAGCCACGCCAGCGTGCAAGTTAATGGGCAAACTATTGGCGCTATCGAGCAAGGGATTTTGGCGTATATTGGCTTGGGTCACGACGACGATATTAAAATAGCGCACAGAATGATTGATAAAATTCTGACTTATCGACTTTTTGAAAATGCAGCCGGTAAGTTGGATAAAAATGTGCAAGAAATGGACGGTGGGTTGCTACTAGTATCGCAATTTACCTTGCAAGCGAAAACCGATAAAGGCCGTCGCCCTGATTTTGGCCCAGCTATGACACCAGAAGCTGCGCAAGCTTTGTTTGCTGAACTCAGTGCTTATGCTAGTGCGACTTACCCTAAAGTGGCCTTTGGTCAATTTGGAGCAAATATGCAAGTCCTAGCCAATAATGATGGCCCTATCAATTTCATTTTAGAGGTGAATTGAAGTTAGCAATAAACTGAGTTTAGAGAAGAGTGAATGGTCAGCAGTCATTGAGCTTTAGCAATATATTAGGGGCAATATTAGCCGTAAGGAAAGACAAATACCTGTTTATACTACAAATATCCCTATTTAAAAGAATAAAACCAACTTCTGTCCTACTTTGTCATAATGCTGTCATATTGGTAGGTTGTAATATAACCGTCATATTTCTGCCGAGTCGGGCAGCGATTCGCCGTCATGAGCCCGTAGTTACAGGCTAGGGTTATGGGCTTAATCATCAATAATAGTAGCAGCACATAATAATATTAAGGGTAGGGTATGAATAACGAAACGATTTTGGTCGTAGAAGATGAGCCAGCGATTCGCGAAATGATTATGACCACGCTAGAGATGGCAGGGTTTGACTGTGTGCAAGCGGAAGACGTGTCAGGCGCCCATCGACAAGTGGTCGACCATCGCCCTGCCTTAATTTTACTCGATTGGATGTTGCCCAATGGTCAGTCGGGGATTGATTTTTGCCGGATGCTTAAAAAAGACGAGTTGCTCTCTGAGATTCCGGTCATCATGCTCACCGCCAAAGGGGAAGAGGACAATAAAGTCCAAGGTCTCGATGCTGGCGCGGATGACTATATCACCAAGCCTTTCTCTACCCGTGAGCTCATCTCGCGAATCAAAGCGGTGTTGCGTCGCAGCAGCGCCCTGTCAGGGGATAAACCCATTGAAGCAGAAGGCCTCAGTCTCGATCCGGTCAGTCAGCGGGTGTCAGCCGATGGCAATCCAGTAGATATTGGCCCAACCGAATATCGCCTATTGGCTTTCTTTATGAGTCATCCTGAACGCGCCTATACCCGTACGCAACTGCTAGATCAAGTTTGGGGTGGCAACGTCTATGTTGAAGACCGCACCATCGATGTGCACATTCGCCGGTTGCGCAAAGTGTTAGAGCCATATAACTATGCGGTCTTTATCCAAACTGTGCGTGGCACGGGCTATCGTTTTTCTACACAGATTAGCGGCTGACCTGTAGCTTATGTTATTGCGTGCTGCCTTTTCTTGTGCGCTGCTTTACTTTTAATACCGCAATTTTAATAGCCTGATCTAAGGGTTATGCGCCTGCAGTGGTGAACCATCAGCCACCCTAAGTTGGATTATCATGAGTCAGCCGACCGCTTCGCAAAAATACGCCCTATTTTGGGCAGACTTTCGCTGGTTGCTATTTTGGATGGCGCTGGGCGCCTTGGTAGGGTGGTACTATCACGCCATCACTTGGGGCATCATTGCTGCGCTAGTGCTATTTCATTTATTACGCCTCTATGCCTTGCAGCGCTTTAGCCAGTGGGTCAGATCGCCTATCCAAACGCCGCCACCTGAGATGTCAGGGGGCTTAACGTTTGTGGCGACCCAACTATATCAAAGCCGCAGCAAAGAGCAAATCACCCAGCAAAAGATGATGGGCTTGGTCAAAAAGATTCGCAGCTCGCTATTGGCATTACAGGATGCGGTTATCTTGTTGGACGCGGATGACCGCCTAGAGTGGTGGAACCAAGCTGCCGAAAAAATGTTAGAGCTGCGCTCCGAGGATCAGGGCAATAGCATCTTTAACCTAATACCTCTCGAAGAGTTTCGCGAGTATTATGAAAATGCTGCTGCGCCCAATGATGGTATCCGTCTTAACTCATGGAAGGATGCGGCGCGCTACGTGCAATGCGAAGTGACCCATTTTGGTGATGAAAAACTCTTGCTTATCTATGATGTCACCCGCTTGCAACACCTAGAGCAGATGCGCAAAGATTTCGTGGCCAATGTCTCGCATGAATTACGTACCCCCTTAACCGTAATTATGGGCTATATTGAGACTTTTGCCGATCAGCCTGATATCGATCCAAAGTGGCAGCGCGGCTTTAGTCTAATGAGTCAGCAGACTCGGCGTATGAACAGTATTATCAATGACTTGCTAATGCTATCGCGGCTAGAGAATGAAGAAAAGCCCGAGCCAAAGTGTGTGGATATGCCCAAGCTGCTCACCCATTTATTCGATGATGCGCAAATTTATAATAGAGAGTATGGGCATCTAATCGACCTGCATTTGGACTCACAAGCCAATATTTATGGCTCCGAGATGTACTTGAACAGTGCGCTGCTGAATCTGGTCACCAATGCGATTAAGTATACGCCAAAAGGCGGCGAGATTAGTATCAGTTGGACGGCCGTCAAAGAAGGCTGTGTGTTTGCGGTCAGTGATACCGGTATCGGCATTGCGCCGGAGCATATCGAGCGTCTAACCGAACGTTTTTATCGGGTAGATAGTGGTCGTAGTCGCGGTACCGGGGGCACGGGGCTGGGTTTGGCCATCGTCAAACATGTCCTTTATCAACATGATGCCACCCTAAAGATTGAATCGAGCGAAGCGCATGGCTCCACTTTTAAAGTGTTCTTTCCTAAGGCTAGAATATGTGATGCCTGTAGCGAAGAGGGCTCCGAATGGCGTTGGGGTCAAGGGTTTATAGATAGCGAAGATGAAGATGAGGTGGATGACCATGACCAGTAAATTTAAGAGGAATCCTAATACTGCTATGACTATAGCTTTTGGCTTACTGCTATTCAGCTTAGCGTCGTCTGCCCAAGCCATTAGCTGTGAGACGCGGCTAAACCGGATTGTTTTGCCCGGCTACAATGCCGCCTATCCTAATGTAGCGAATCCCGCTATTAAAGCGACGTTAACCAATAATACCGCAGCCTCTAGTGTCATTACTATTACTAATAAAACCAACAAACTCGGCACTCTAATTATCAATAAAGCCAGTTTAACGATGACCGATTTAACCTCAGGCACTGCTAAGCCGGAGCCTTTAGATATTTACCCTGCCTATCTGCGTGATTATGTGGCCTTGTGCCTGACCCCGTCAGTAGATAGCGCTAAAAAAGAAGAGGCTTTATTAGTAAATGAGCTAATGGGCCGGCAAGCGGTACGTAAAGTCTCTAGCGCCCCGTATCAACGTTATAACTTTGGTCCGTTACTAAAAAACGTTACGAATGATAAAGCTATCGGAATTATCGGTGACGACTATAAAAGACTGATTATAAATATCGAGTCTGTTCAGCAGATGGCTGCAGGCAGTCAGCGCTATCAATTGCATGGTTATTCCAAGGTCGGGCGCAATCGTAATGACTTTGCTGGCAGGATGACGCTAGCTGATATTTATATCGCCACGCAGCCGAGCTTGGGAGTGGATGAGTCTTATAAAGGCATAGTGGATAAACAAGGGGTTGCCGTCTTTGATTATGTTTTATCCGAAGACCGGCAGCAGCCCTATAGTGGGGGTTTCGTCGGCAAGCTATATGTTAAGTGGTATACCTCAAAGCAAGATAATCAGCTGCATTTTGATGATATAGACCGCCACTCTGATGGCTATTTTAATCTAGTCTTCAACGGCGAATGGCGCAGTTATCGTGCAGGCAGCTTACCAAAACCGGCTATTTGGTCGCTGTATAATATGGCAGATATCCTAGCGCCTGATTTAAATATTGGCGCAGGCGAGTTTTATCCCAATCCTAGCTATCATAATAAAGGCTGGGCCGATTATAACTATTGATGGCGACTTTATTAAAAAGTTTCTGTCCTGCTTTGTCCCAACGGCTTAGTGCTAATTTTTGGCCAATAAAGGGTAGGGGTTGACCGCGCTGCCCTTAATATAAATCCCATAATGCACATGCGGTGGCGTGCCCTTAGCATTGCCACTGTCGCCCACATAGCCAATCACTTCTCCGGCATCGACCCAGTCGCCTTTGTGAATATCAGCAAATTCCTCAAGATGCGCATAGTAATGTCCCGCACCGCCAGGCCCCGCAATCACTACCACATTGCCCCCCAATCTATCCTGACCCACTCGCTGCACGATACCATGAGTCGTCGCGTGTATCGGCGTTCCCCGTTTTGCGAAAATATCAATGCCTTCATGGGTGCGCCCTTCACTACGGGCTCCGCCCCAGGTGTCGGTCAGATGCCGATCTATCAGCGGATTGGGGAGGCTGTTTTCCGTCGGTAAGTCCTGCTGCATCAAAGTCATATATTGCCAACTCTGGGTCGCATAGGGTTGCAACTGTTGCCGTAGGCTAGGAATCAGCTGATCTAACGCCATTAAAAATATGAGTAATATTGCTGCTTTAATCAGTAAGCCGAACAGGCGCATTAGCAATGGGCGTTGTGGGGGCTTAGGCGTTAAAGTTGATGGCTTGGCAATCAAGCTAGGTGCTTTGTGCTCAACGATGTTTTTAGGTTTAGGAGACGGGTTATCAGACATTGGCTAGGCAGTCGCTATAGGTAAAGGTAGCAAGGGAGGATCAATTTAGCATAACGGTTATAAAAGAGATGAGCATGAAAAATTGGTGAAAATAGCCAGCTCGTAAAAATAATCCCATAAGATAAAGGCTTGAGCCTAATCAACTTTAAGAGCTATAAACTTTAACTATTTACCCTAGAAAAAACCGCCGCTCGCACGCATTATAAAAGAAACTATTTATGATAAAGCGTGCTCCTCTATGCGGATTGTCCAGCTATAGTCAATCCACTCGAAATTTGACCTAGAGCCACTGATATAAGTTTGCGCCAGCCTCAGTCATATTATGACTTCTAGCCAGAAAATTTATATTAGTAGCTCATGATGTCCCCGTTTTAACTAGGATTGACTATATGACGATTCCTGAGACGCCAGCTATTACAGCCCTAGTCATCGATACTGAGACCGACCAAGGCCGCGATGCTCGGCCCATTCAAGTGGCCACTATTAATGCAGCTACCGGTTACGAGTGGATGGCTTATTTTAATAGTGGTCGACCTATCTCACCCTTTGTGACCAAAATTCATGGGATTACTGATGAAGATGTCGCGGGGCTTGATAGCTTTGAATTAGAAAAATTCGAGCTGAGCGATTATCTCATTGGCCATAATGTGCGCTTTGATTGGAAAGTTATTGGCCGACCCTCAGCGAAATTGATTTGTACTGTACGGCTGGCGCGTCTCGCTTTTCCTGAATGGCACCGCTATAGCCAGTCTAAATGTATCGAGCAGTTGCTAGGGTTAGAGGCCGCACAAGCTATGACGGTGGCAGCGCACGATGCCCTTGGTGATGCGCGGATGTGCTATCTGCTCTACCAAGCTTGCTGTGAGCGTTTGGGGATTGAGACTACGGATTTTGTCACGGCGCATAAGCTGTCTAATACCGCCAACCCTATCGCCAAAATGCCCTTTGGTAAGCATAAGGGTGAAGCAATTAAGACCTTGCCCATCGGCTACGTAAAGTGGCTGCTAGACAATGTTGGCGGCATGAAACCCTCGCTATACTCTGCGCTACAAAAACGGCTGAAGCAGGAAGAAACGGATGCTGATACTTACTAATTTTCAATAAGTGATTCTTTATTAATTAATTTAAGCCATTTCCCAGAATTACTCTTCACCCTTGTTAATCACTATGCTGCGTTAACCACGTTGTAGCCATCTCCCAGAGAGCTGGGGCTTTGCCAGCAAGTTTGCGGCTAAAATATTTCATATGACCAATCTCATTGAGCCCAAACTCTGCAGGCTCAACACGACGTTTTTCAGCCGCCATATTGGGGAAAACGCGTAGCATATCAGCGACATTTTTATCATTAGCAATATCATCATCGCTAAAGTACAACCATAGTGCTGGTGTCGTGACATCATCGTAATACTGCGTATGGATAGTTTTGCCAAAAGCCGTTTTGATATAGCCGGCACCATTACACCATTCGCGCCATTGTGCCGCCACACCACGCGGTAACGGCTCGCCCATGCCCATCTTGTCAGATGGGGTATAGCCTAGCGCTAGATTGCCTACCGGAATAAACGCATCCATAAAAAACATCGCTTTAGCGCGATAGGGCATAGTCATATTTTTAATACGACCAGACGAGCAAGCCACGTTAAATACCGAGGTCAGCGTATCATGATTGGGCATCAAGCCGATCAGCTGACCCCCGGCGCTATGACCGATTAAGTGATAGCTGGTATCAGGAAATTCGTCTTGTAAGGTCTGCAATACCGCCGGCAAATCATGGCGGCCCCAACTAATCAGGGAGGCATCACATTTGGCTAGCGGACAGGTGAGTGAGTCGCCGATGCCTTCATTATCAAAGGTGAGTACACCAAAGCCTTGCTCGGCCAAATAACTGGCGAAACTATGGTAAAACTGCTGCTTAATCCCGGTGGCGGGAGCAATCATAACGGCGGCTTTTGGCGTAGCGTTTGGTCGATAAAGCGTCGCTGCTAGTGGGCGATTGCGCTCCGTCAAAATAGTCAGCGATTCTTTGCTAAAGGGAGCAGCCGTGGTCTTGGCGGCGGTAGGTTGGTCTATAGTGTCAGTCATAGCGGGTCACTTGGTCTGTTAATCTAAGAATGTTTTTAGGACGTTATTATTATAAAAATACTTATTAAAAAGATAATTGATAAATGGTTAAAGTCTAAAAAATAAGTACCATTTTTAGGCACTTACAAGGCTCTCTAAAACCTAACCACCGCTAGTACAAGGATTAGGAATAGTTAGAATAAAAGTTAGTATTTAAATATAGGCAAGTTTAAATAAATTCGAGTCATAATAGGCCGTGCAACTGGTAAAAATTTTTATGGCTGGTTGTATGCCAAGAGCTTTCAAAGGCTGCAAAAAATTTCTTCCAGTCGCACTGTATTGGTTTTAAATCGAATCAACTATAGTTTATTCGGAATAAATGCCGTTATGTAAAGTCGTTTTTTAGCACAATACGATAGCGAGCTTTACCGGCACGCATATGCTCGATAGCCTCATTAATATCTGACATAGCATAATCTTCAGTGATGGGCTCGACACCCGCACGGGCAGCAAACTGAACCATTTGACGCAGTTCAGCAGCCGTGCCTGTAGGTGAGCCTGCGATAGCTTTAGCACCACTAATGAGGCTAAAGGCTTGCACGTCCAGTGGTTTCAATACGGCGCCAACGTAATGTAATTTACCTTCAGGCTTGAGTAGGCTTAGATACAGGTTCCAATCTAACGCCACGTTCACCGTTGAAATAATCAAATCTAAAGAGCTGCGAGCGGCTTTCAAGGCGTCTTTGTCTTTAGAGTCGATAATATGGTGCGCCCCCATTTCACGGATTTCATCATATTTTTCAGGACTGCTACTAAAGGCGGTCACTTCACAGCCCCAAGCGTTTAAGAAGTCTAGTGCCATATGACCCAGGCCGCCGATACCAATGACGCCGACTTTCTTACTAGCGTCCATTTGATGCTGGATGATAGGACGATATACCGTGATACCGCCACACAATAATGGCCCGGCTTTAGACTCGTCTAATTCAGCAGGTAAAGGAATCACCCATTGCCACTGCGCGCGAACTTTATCAGCAAACCCACCAGAATGGCCGACGATAGTAGCGACTGATTTTGGGCAAACGTTACCTTTACCTTCGATACAGACATCACAATGCTGGCAAGACTCAGAAGTCCAACCTAGGCCTACGGTTTGGCCGATCTCAAGCCCTTTTACAGCAGCGCCCATTCTATGCACTTTACCAACGATTTCGTGACCGGCGACGACTGGATATTGGCTTTGGCCCCACTCGCTATCGATGATAGATAAATCTGAGTGACAGATGCCGCAATAGCTGACCGCAATTTCGACTTCATCTACCTTTAACTCGCCGGCATCAAAGTCATAACGCTCAAGTTTGCCACCCGCTTCCATAGCGGCGTAGGCACGGATAGTATTGTCAGCATCGGCTGGTTGGTTATTAGTAGTTTTAGCATCAGTAGCTTGTGGCGTAGCAGTAGACATACAGCAGCTCTCTTATAGTTGGGATTAGCATAGGAAAAGGCGACAGTTACAAAAGTCAGCCCATAAGTCAACAGCATACAAAGGTCTAGCTAAGGTTACTATAGGGACTTAGTATCAGTCGTCTAAAAATTATCAGTGAATAAAGGGAGTTTAGTATCAGTACCTTATTATTTAAAATAACCAACAGACGTCTAATATTCAGCAGTTGCTATTAGGTAGATAATAACGACTTTGCGCAGTCCCAGTTAGTCTGTAGAACCACAATTATTCTACACAAATAATTAAAACGTATAACTGCTAACGCCTCATAAAATACTAAGCCATCAGCTGATGAGCGGTGGGCAAATTAACGGATAAACCATAGGGATAAAAGTATGATTATAGGTATCGACCTAGGCACGACGCATAGCCTATTGGCGATTTGGCAAGATGGTGCGGCGAAATTAATTCCCAATGCGTTAGGCTCGCTGTTGACCCCGTCAGTGGTGAGTATTGATAAGGATGGCTCGCTGCTAGTGGGGCAAGCGGCCAAAGAACGCCTGATTAGTCACCCTGAGCAGACGGCTAGTGTCTTTAAGCGCTTTATGAGCAGTCAAAAGGTTTATCGCTTGGGCACGCAACGCTTTAGTGCGGAAGAGCTGTCTGCTTTGGTGCTCAAGTCACTCAAGGCTGACGCCGAAGCGTATCTGGGTGAGCCAGTGACCGAGGCGGTGATTACCGTACCCGCTTATTTTAACGACCATCAGCGTCAGGCAACCAAGCACGCTGCGCAAATGGCAGGCCTGAATGTGCGGCGTTTATTGAATGAGCCGACAGCAGCGGCGATGGCCTATGGTCTGCATGAAATGGCAAAAGATAGCGAATTTCTTGTGTTAGATTTAGGTGGTGGTACCTTTGATGTCACGCTATTAGAGCTATTCTCTGGAGTGATGGAAGTGCGGGCGAGTGCGGGTGATAATAGCCTCGGTGGGGAAGACTTCACAGAGCTACTCGTGCAAGGCTTTATAGGTCGCTGTGAGCCGAGCCAGCCCTCGCATGAGTTTTGGCAACCCTATATCTCACTGTTACATGGTGAAGCAGAAACCTGCAAACGAACACTGACACATAGCAAACAGGCGACGATGACGATGGCTGTCGATGGGGTTATTTACACGTGGACAGTGACAGAAGCGGCGTTTGAAACCCTGTGTGAACCCTTATTCCAAAGGTTCCGTGACCCTATCGAGCGCGCAGTTCGCGATGCCAAGCTGCGTATTAAGACTCTTGATGAAGTGGTGCTAGTCGGTGGCGCTACCCGTATGCCGGTATTCCGCCAGTTGATGACCCGCTTATTGGGCCGTTTTCCATCCGTGCAGCTTAACCCTGATGAGACTATCGCTATTGGCGCGGCTATTCAGGCGGGTTTGGTAGCGGAAGATGCCGCCTTGGATGAGGTGATTCTGACCGATGTTGCTCCATATTCTATGGGGGTCGATACCACGATTGAGATTCGTGAAAATCAATATCAGCATGGGGTCTTTGCGCCTATTATTGAGCGTAATACGGTGATTCCGACCAGTAAAGTCCATACGTTCTTCCCCATGAATGACCAACAGACCAAGGTACAGTTTAATATTTACCAAGGAGAGGCGAGACTGACTCGTGACAATATCAAATTGGGCGAATTAAGCGTAGCGCTACCCGCCAGTTATCGCGGTAAGGCGACTGAGTTGCCCATCGATGTGCGCTTCTCTTACGATATTAATGGTTTGTTAGAAGTTGATATTGATATGACTGATAGCGAGCAGCGTTATAACCTAGTGATTCAAAATGGCGCTAAACAACTGTCTTATGACGAGATTAAAACCTCGAAAGACCGTCTGTCCAATCTCAAAGTGCACCCCCGCGACCAAGCGCAAAATCGCAGTTTATTAGCGCGGGCTGAACGACTCTATGCTCAGCGACTCGGCTATGAGCGCGAGCAATTGGCAAGGTTGATTGGTTGGTACGAAAGTATTCTAGATGGACAAGACCCGCAGCAGATTCGCCAAGCTAATACCGATTTGGGGCAAAGTCTAGAGCAGTTTGAACGGGAAGATTGGTTTTAATAGATAGTTCAGAATTAACGTGTATAACCTTATAAAAATGACCACTGCCAACCGCTATTAGAGATGAGAATATGGAAGACTGTTGGGAGCGTTTGGGAATTGCCCCCACTGCCGATACTGCTGCTATTAAAAAGGCTTATGCCAAGCAGCTTAAGTTTAATAAACCCGATAAAAATCCTGAGGGATTTAGGGACTTACGCGCGGCGTATGAGCGTGCTTTAGACGAAAGCTATTGGTATGCAGAGGATGAAGAAGAGGAAGGCGCCGCAGAGGGTTTTGTAGAGGTGGCGTCTTTAGCAGGAGGCACTGGAGCAGAGGTCGAAGCGTCTTATAATGAAGCTTCTGATAATACAATTAATGACTCTGCTACGAGAGCTGCATTAGCGGCTATTGATGAGCCGGTTATTCATGAGACTGTTAACAATGCCGAGGTAATAGAGCAGTCTGAAGCAACGGATTTAGAAGCCGCTGATTTTGACGAAACTGCTGTCGACGAAAGCTTGACCGCCGCTTTTTTTGCCCCCTCACCGTGGGCTGCCGAGTGGCAGCAGATTGCAGATGGTACAGACTCTGCAGTTGCTAATCGTGATCAACGCTTACAGACACTATTACACACCCAAATCAATGCTCCGCGCTCGCTTGATGAGCAAAATGATTTTGAAGAAGCGCTGTTGGTCTGGTTGGCTGAGCAACCGCCTGTATTTACCGGCAGCTATCAATTGGCCAAGACCTATTTTCATTGGGACAGACGTTTGGAGCATTGGTCGCGCAATGACTACCCTTGGTTTATGCTCGAATCGCTGGATCAGCGCTATCAATATGTTACCTATTTTCGCACACCAACGGCTTTTCGTGAGTTTCTGTCCCGTCATTTTCCTACTGTAGCAAGCTATTGGCCTATAGAAGACTTAAACCCTATAGACAGCAAAGAAACAGAGGCCGTTAATAAAGACGTAGTGCCTATTAAGCTAAAGCGCAGCCAGGTTTTTAGACAGCTGTTCTTTCCATTTCGAGTCACTGAGCTGGCGCAAGAGCTGACGGCTTTGGATGTAGAGCTAGACTACTATATCTATGACCATCCGGCAGCCAATGCCTTAGCACTGATAGCGGCTGATCATGATCATCAGGGGTTGACCGCGCATTATTGGCAGCATGACTCGCCGTTAACTGCTTTTAAAGGTTGGGTATTACGGCGGTTTATTTATCCGCAAGATTTTATTTTAATCGGTGGGGTTATTGCAGCGGTTTTAGGCGGTTTGTCTTTATTTTCTGAGCAGCCGTGGGAGAGCTTTTATAACGATGGCTGGGGCGTGTTTGCTGCGGTATCGCTATATTATTTATTTTGGCAATTGCAGTTGCGCTTATTTGCCACTCCCAATAAGTTTGTCTCCTACGAGCCTTGGCATACCGGTTGGCGCAATGCCAGTATCGCCTTATTTATCATGGGCTATATCAGCTGGCTAGATATCTCTAATCTAGACCCTTTGGCTATGCCCACCTCTGCAATATACTTTTTAACCCACGTGGCAGGGGCCAGCTTATTAATGGCGGTGACGACGCGGCAGAGCAATGGGGTCGTCACTGCGATCTCTTGGCATGCCGGCTTGCTGCTGTTGGTGCTTACCGTGCTCATTCCGCTGCTCGTGCTGCAGGTGGGTGAGGCGCCGTATACCAATCTTGAAACCTTACCCATTAGCCCGCTTTTTTGGTTGTTATTGGCCGCCCCAGCAGCGTTTATTAGTTTGGGTGACACCTATCCGCGGTTAGAATGGTTGGCCAATTTAGGCTATCAATTACTCAAGGTCTGGCACTATCTGATGTTGGTCGGTGGCTTTATCTTATTCACCTACTGTGCTGATATCTTACCCAAGATGGACTTTGGCTTCACTGCGCTAACGATTATGGTGATTACTATTATTATGGCATTCGGTATAGCCGTTATTTCAGAAACCTTTACCGAGAATTAGAGGGAGGATAGCCGGTAATAGTAGGGATGAGCATTTTGTAAACTTAACGGATTAAGTCTGTTAAAGGCTTTTATTGCTAGGCATCTGTATTCTAGTGTTCGTTTTTCTTGTACTCGCGCCTTATTTGCCCCACTATAGGACTAGGTGATTAAAACCAACTGTATTTAGTTCACTGCCACAATCCTAACCTTCAAATAGGGATAAACAATGAGAAACACATCGGGCGAAAATATGCCAAGCGCAGCAAGTAATCCACAAGAAGATAATTATAATTCCAACTATAAAGTACTAACCGGCACGGACCTAAAAAACATGGCCACTGCCGTAGATAAATCAGACATCACCCAGCCTTTAGTAGCCGTGTATTGCGGCTCACGTTCAGGTAATGATCCGGTCTATGAGCAGGCCGCTCATGAGTTGGGTAAGGCGCTCGCTGAAAATGGTTTGGGCCTCGTCTATGGCGGCGCTAGTATCGGTTTAATGGGCGCTGTCGCTGACGAAGCTATTAATAATGGTGCCCAGGCTGTCGGCGTGATTCCCACCTTTATGCTCAAGCACGAAATTGCGCATCAAGGCTTAACCAAGCTGCATTTGACCGACACTATGCACACGCGCAAATCTATCATGGCGGAATACGCCGATGCGTTTGTGACCCTACCAGGGGGTTTAGGCACGCTAGAAGAAATCATGGAAATCGCCACTTGGCGTCAGCTTTACCAGCACGAAAAGCCGATGATTATCATGAATATCAATGGTTATTATGACCGTATGATTGAGCACTTGCGCTATACCGCTGAGCAGGGCTTTATGACGGCAGAAGACTTTGAGCGCCTGATTGTATGCAATACGGTAGCCGAGGCGGTCGAGATGCTGCATCATGTGGTCAAAATCGAAGATAGACTCGATACGGATAGATTGTAGCAGGGCAGGCTGTCACGATTTAGCAGTGATAAATTAGCAGTGACAAAGCTTGCAGCGTAAAAAACAAAAGGGTTAAACAGTCTGTCTGTTTAACCCTTTTTTATTGCTTTAATTGATAGGTCTATTACCGCTAGCCCGCTGCTTGTGAGCCTGTATCAGTGGCTAATTCATTCATGGTTTCACTGACCTGTTTACCAGGAATGCCATGGTTCACTTTGCCCATCGGGGTGGGGAAATGGCGTTGTTTGGCTAAGGTCTGCGCAACTTCATCAATATTGGCACTCGTCACGCTATCCAAATAAGGCCAATCGTGAGTATGGCGTTTTTCTTCACCCTCTGCGGCTGCAGTTAATAAGCCTAACTTAATCAAGGTAGCCACGATTTCATCAGCCGCAAGTAGAGCGGACGAGGCTTTGACATTTTCGGCGCGCGCATAGCGCTTATCATCATAAAGACTGACATCAGCGACGCGTAGGGTATCGTCTTTACCAGGGATTTGCTGGCCCCCATATAAGGCATTGCCAACCGTAATGGCACTCTTAAAGCTGGGCAAATACTGCGCAACGAATTCAATAGCCCGCTGACTACGAGCCTTTAGCGCAAAGGGATCCCAACCTTCTTCGATATACTCCACATATTTATGCGGTAAGCTAGGCTGCGAGCTGTCATTGGAAGAGGCCACTAAGCCATCTTTAAATAACGTGATGTCTTTACTCATACCATGAATTTGAAAAAATCCATCGGGATAAGGCGTTAATTGCGCCATACCGTGTGGGGTACCGCGCTCGCCATAGATGATGATCTCAGGGATTTGGGCACCATCTAAGTCCCAATAGGTCACGTAAGAGGATTTAAACTCCACCATTCGCTCACTATCTACGCCGACCATATCGTCGATGATACCCGTTCGGAATCCACAAGCATTGATCAGATAATCCACTTCGACGCTGTTAATGTCTACCGGGGTTTCATTCTCTGTAGGATTAGCCGCTCCTTCAAGGATGGGCAGGTTATCTTCAATTTTTGGCTTGGCATTGATTTGATATTCAATACGCCATTTCGGCGAACCCGAAGCCGACTCACCCTTAGATGAGGGCAAGACTTGAATCACCGTAGTGTTGGTATGCACATGAGCACAAGGTTTGTCCGCTAACGCTAGAGTCGCTGATGCCGCTAGACGGAAGATATTCCAACCGTATTCTTGTGCCACGATAATAGGAAATTGTACTTTGTCCAAGTCCAAGTATTTCGCTACCGGTATCATCCATTCGTCTGTGGACTGTGGAATCTTCTGTTGTGGCCGCTTAGCTAACGCCTCTAAAGTAGCTCGGTCATACAGCTGATAGTAGTCGTCAGGCTCACCCAAGACTTTATTGGCCGGATCCCGCTCGATAAGCGCTCGGTAAGCGTCGGTCAAAATATCCAAGCGTGGCAGTAAGTCTTGCGGCGTGCCATCATCATGGGTAGGGACGGCAAACACAGTCGGACGCACATCAATGGTATAGGGATACAGGCGCAGGATATCGATACATTGCTCAAGCAGCGCCACGCAATCTTCATCGGGAATCTCACGATATAAGTTGCCGCCGGCATGCAAATGGCACATCGGCGGCCCATCAATCAGGCTAGCACTGCGCTCAAACAGATAGGTCTCTACCCCCAATTCAGCCAAACGAATCGCAATAGTAGAGCCCGCAGTACCGCCACCAATAATACCCACGCGAGTAGGGGTGCAGTCGTTATCTATATTATTTAATTTATTCATATTATTCATATATTCTTCTAAAGCGGCAGGCTAAGGAGTAATCGTGGCGCAGGGAACACCATCTCTCATTCATCGATACGATGAGCAATGTGCAGCGGTCACCAGCCAGTCGGCAAGCGCTGTCTGCGCCTATTGCAACATTAAGGCTAGCTAGCCCTCTGCAAACCGACGCCAATTGAGGCAAGCAGGACTATCTTAAAGCTAGGTTATGCTACCGCTTTTACCTATTTTCAACCCCCAATAAACGACCTAAGCAGTCGAAAATTATTGGCCAGTAGGGCTTAGTTCATTTTAATATAAGTCAGCTCGCCATCAATCTGAATAGGCACTTCATTAGTAATCACTTTGGCAAAAGTATCCATGCCATAAGCACTACGATCAATCACCCCAGTCGCTCGGAAGCCAATCACAGGCTCTTTAGTCATAGGACTCTCTGCGATTTTTTTCAAAGTGACGTTTAAAGTTAAAGGTTTGGTCTTGCCTAATAGGGTGAAGTCGCCAGTCACTTTTGCTTGCTGTGGGTTAATGAAATTCACGTCTGTAGAGACAAAGGTCATGGTTGGGTACTTCTCGCTATTAAAGAAGTCCTTAGTCCGTAAATGCTCATCTCGTGCCTCCCAACCGGTATCAATACTAGCGGTATCAACGGCAAAACGCATCGTGGTCTCGTTAGGTTTTTTAATATCGTAATGAACAGCGCCTTCTGCTTGTTTAAAGCGACCCATGGTCGTTGAGTAGCCTAGATGCTCGACTGCAAAGCCAATACGCGTATGCGAAAGATCTAACTCCCAATGTTGCGGGAGGGCAGGGCTACTAGCCGCCATAGCGGATAGAGGTAAGGTAGCGGCCAGCAAAAGACCAACAACGGTAGAGGTTTTTGTTATGTATTTCATAATAGAGCCCTATGACTTATTGTAAGGTGAGTAATAAAGTGAGATGTTGAAAAACAATTTGATAAAAAACAGTTTGATAAAAAACAGTTTGATAAAAAATAATTTAATAAAGAATTATCCTAATGACTAGCGCTGATTTACGGGTTAAGAGCATCATAGAAATGCTATTTATTATTGTAGAAAGTTATTATTGTGGAGCACACTATTGCCTAAAATTCTTTTTGTAAATTTTTAGCGGTTTTGTAGGGTTTTATGCAATGACAAAGCGGCCACATCTGTAGGTATGGTATATTTTAATGGCTTGAAAGTGCCCGCACAGCTGTAAAGAATACAGTCCAAAATCTTAACTAATGGATTTATGAAGGGGCGGGTTAATGACTAGTTTTTATAGGCCTTATCATAGCTATTTTCAAGCTGAATTACTGTTTAATATTGATACGCAACCTATATATTTAGCGCTTATAACGATATTCAAACGATTGTATTTAATAGTCTCTTTATCAATATTGATGGTTAAATAGGTTTCTGTTGAATAAGTAGTAGCGCTAATTTATTAGGCTGCTTAGCTAAATAGTTTACTGCTGTTTAACGCAAGATTGCCTACCTATAACTGTGCAACTAAAGGAATTACTATGAAACGGATGATTATTCTATCGGCCTTAACTGGCGTATTGGCTCTAACGGGTTGTTCCACCCTAAAAAATGTGGTGGGACAAGATGATTCGGGTATGCACGAAGCCCATAGCACCAATGCTAATACGGCCCCAGTCACGAGTAAAAATGGCGTATTAGTCGATTCAGCCAATCATATGACGCTGTATACCTATGATAAAGATTCTATGAATAAGTCAGACTGTGGCAAGGTTTGTTTGGTCGCTTGGCCTGCCTTTATGGCCCCTAGTGATGCCAAAGCTTCTGGTAAATTTGCCCCGTTTAAGCGTGAAGATGGCAAATATCAGTGGGCGATGAATGGTAAGCCTTTATACTTCTATGCCAATGACACGAAGTCTGGTGATAAGAATGGCGATGACAAGTTTGATGTTTGGCATGTTGTGCCTGCTAACTAAGCTTAGCGCTGTGGTAGAAATCAAGAATTGATTCTTAAGGTAGGGCGGGCTTGGCTAATAAGTCGCCCTATTTTTATGGGCGCTAGTTACGGATAGGATGATTCAAAAATTGACCTATTTATTAGCGGGTAAATGACGATTATAAGCTCCGCTATGTACATAGGCAGTCCACTCAATTTTGGGTGCTGAGTCACTGGTATCAGTTTGCGCCTGCCTCAGTCATTTCATGACTTCCAGACAGAAAATTTATGTCAGTAACTCGCTGTGTGCTAGCTTTAAATAAGATTGACTATAAGTAAAGCCACGCAAATCATCTTGCAACTGTCGCAAAAAATCGTTAAAATCGCCCTTTAAATTTCCCGCTGGGGAAGGCTAAGACTGCAAACTATTGGTGTCATGTGCTGGAATAAGCCAGTGATATGATAGCTGGTCGTTACTATGCCCCTTAGTGCCTCAGTTACGTACCCCGTAATCGTTAACCCTACTTATATAGGCTTAGCTCTATATTATGCGGTGCATCGGACTCAGAGAGACTTATCATGCGTAAAGATATCCATCCTAACTACCAAGAAGTATTATTCCACGACACGAATGCTGACGTATTTTTCTTAACTCGTTCAACGGTTAAGACCAAAACGACTCGTGAATACGAAGGTACTGAATACCCGTACTACCCACTTGATATTTCAAGCGCTTCACATCCCTTCTATACTGGCGAACAACGTAAGTCTTCTACTGAAGGCCGTGTTGCTAGCTTCAACAAACGCTTTGCAGCGTTTGGTGGCCGTAGCAAGAAAGCTACTACTGATTCTGCAGAGTAATTTTTCGCAGAACGGGCACAATAAAAACACCGCTAAATTAGCGGTGTTTTTTTATGGGTAAATTTTATGACTAGTTTTTAGTATTACTTAGTTTGGCGATGTCTAAATCAGTTTTTCTATTTGCGCGGCGAGCTCAGTAGCCCAATAAGCATAGGCTTTAGTATTAGGGTGTAGGCCGTCAGAGGCAAACATATCGTTGACATCAAAGTCGGCTTGGGTAAAGTCGATAGGCGCATAAGTGACATCTTCATATTGCTCACAAACGCGCTGCAAAGATTTATCGAGTCCAGCTGCTTTAGCACCAATAAAACCATTTAAAGGTTTCGGTAGTGCGGGCATCTGTGCCATCGGGGGCAGGCAAGGGAAGATAATCTGCTTAGCGCCAAATTTACGCTTGGCGACGGCGATAATCTCTTCGATTTGCATGCGCCAGCGTTTTGGTGAGACGCCTTTGGTGGTGTCATTCACGCCGACGTTGACGATCATAATATCGATAGGGGTAGCAGGCGGTTTGAGCAAATACAAACGGCGTAGGCTATCAAAACTCGTATGGCCTGAGGTTGCATGCAGTGCCCAATCGATTTGTGAGAACTTAGCTTGTAGCACAGGTGACGCTTGTAAATTAGCAACCAGCTGGCCACCGAGCGCTTGCTCTTGAGTATCGGTACCAACACCGGCTGCCGCTGAATCGCCAACGATCATTAAGTTTAAGGTTTTAGCAATCTGCGTGTTGTTAAGCTTGACGCTGCCATGACGTTCTCCCGTAGCTTCCGGAAGGCGCATCGCAGTGCGCTTCATTTGTTTGCCTTGATGGATGTAGAGCGGGATAAATAAGATGTCTTTTAGTTGCATAAGGGTCACTGGGTCATTTAGGGAGATAGGGGGCAATGAATTGCCTATTCTTTCAATATACTATTTTATACAGAGCAGAGCTATATCTCAGCAGTCACTCCTTTTTTATAGCGTTATAGAAAGCAAAAAACCCCGCCAATAATGACGAGGTTTTAAGTCTAAACCATTAGCTTATGACTAATTATGACTAAATGGGTCTTAAGCAACAACTACCAACCCGTGCGCTCACGAATCGTGGTTAAGCTATCATCAACCAGCAATTTACCATCGACGAAGACATCGCGAAGTAAGTTGCTACCGGTATCCGCTAGCGCCTCTTCTTTCACGGTGCTGACTTTGCCATTATCATCTTGAACTAATGCTAAACGGCCCTTTTTAGAGCGTTTAGAGCGGCTGGTAATGGGGTCTTTGAAAATTTCTTTCCATTCGCCATTGATACGTACGGCACTGGCTTTCATCGCCCAGCTCATCGTATCGCGGGTGACCTGCTGTAGTAGACCGCCACCCATACCAAAGGTGACGTTTTCAGCGCTAAAACCAGCGCCTATGACGGTATCAAGTATTTTACCCAAGCTTTGCGGATTGATACCATCGCCTTGGATGAGGCGCACGTAGTCCGGCAGCACCTTATAGCCTTTGCTATTCGTAGTCGTACCAAACTTCACAGCCAGACGCTCTAAAGCCTCACGCACGACCTTCGCAGGGTCGCCACTGTCCGGACGAATCACTAGAGTGCCGCCCATATTTTTGACATCTTCTTTTAGCGCGTCGCCCCAGATATTATCAATGGCATTCCAAAGGTCATAGCTGTCAGAGACTACCGCTACAGTATTGCCTTTACCGCCAAACTGCTCGAGCATATTGGCAAACGCGGCTTCCTCATTTTCACGGCCCCAAGCGGTCATCGTACTGTGCTCAGCCGCAGGAATTGAGAAGGCGGGCATGTCTTTATCCATACCATACCAACGACTGGCGGCGACCAAGGCGGTCAAGCTGTCCGTACCCGAGAAGTTGACCAAATGCGCCAAGCTGCCCAATGCTACAGTCTCCATGCTCGAGGCACCACGCGCGCCAAAGTCATGCAGCTTAAACGGCAGGCCTGCGGTGCTATCAGCGGTCTTTTCTAACGCTGCTTTGATAATCGTCTTACAGTAGTACGATAAGCTCGCTACCGTAGATGGGTACCAAATGGCACGCAATAATGAGGTTTCAAGGTAGCTCGGCAGCCAATAAAATTCAGGGTCGGTATTCACAATCTGGCAGACCACATTGGAAACGGGAACTTTCGTGCCTTCGGGTACTGCTTGGATGCGCACCGGCAGATAACCACCGTGTTTATCGACCAAACGCTCCCAACCAGACCGGTTAAACGGTAAGCCATGCGCTTTGATAACCATTTCAGCTTCATCAATATGCGCCATAGTAATGGGCTTATCGAGATACTCTTTGATATACGCTTGCAGACCAAAAAATATCACATCGTAGTCGCCACGACGCGCTTCGACATAGCTCGACATATACTCACTACCCGGCGGATACTGCAGCCAGTGTGAGGTCTTATAACTGTCTGAATTTAAGATTAAATTATCAAAATTGCTGGTAAACATACTCACAGAACTCCTCTGCTTTTTAAAATATCACGGCTAACTTGCGCCACGCTACTGATATTGATTTGGTATTGACTCAGTATTGACCTAATGTAATGCTTAAGGTTAATTAAGATGGTCATACTAAGTCAGTAGAGGCCAACTCGCCGTGATGGGAAGCCCTAGCCGTCTATCGGCAGGGGCGGAAACTCTAAGTGTTGTGGTAAGTTGCGCAGGCTGCAATAAATCCTACAGCCCCACCATCTTACAAATAATCGCATAATGGTCTTCAAACATCTTTTCAGCCTCTAACTCTGCGAGCGGTAACCAAAACGCTTGGGTCGCATCATCGCCACCTTTCACCTTGGGCAAGCCACCAGCGTCATTTTTTAGCTGAAAATAAAACGCTTGGGTAATCGTACGACCGCGAGACGAGCGGTACGGGTCATCGAAGGTATGTTGGCTGTGTCGCGAACCGCGCAGTACCGGCTCTGGTACCTTCAGACGGGTCTCTTCTCGCAACTCACGGACGCAAGCATCAAGCAAGGTCTCTTTTTGATCGATAAAGCCACCAGGTAATGCCCATAAGCCACGACCGGGCATGCCACGACGCTCGACCAATAAGATATGACCAGACTGCACGACCACCGCATCAGCGGTCATAAAGGTCGGTGGGTAGGGGGTGTTTTCCCATTGCTTCTTATAATTGTCGACGAACCAAGCTTCTTCTTGCAGTTGGTTGTATTCCTCAGTTTTTTTGAAGTCATCGAGGACCTTACGCGTCGAGTCAGGGGTGCGGTCTAGCGTGGGCGTCGCGCCCATCAAATAACCTTCGCGAACTGGGGTCGCCGATAGATTTTCATAATTAGGCACTGACACTGCCGCCCAATTTGGGAACAGTGACAGGTAATACGACGAGCTGTCTTTCGAGTGACCAATCAAGCCGATATCGGCATTCAAATCGCCGGTGACCGACTTCACGCCAGCTTGCACATATTGCAACCAGCGTGTGTCGTTATACAGCGCATCATCTAGCCCGACGCAATGAATACGGGCGGCATCTGCCTCTGAGTAGGCGCCTTTAATCATCTGCGCGCGCTCAGCTACGGAAAAAGGATTGCGCAAACTGCGCGGCAAATTCGCCGAGCCAATAAGCATAATGACTTTATCCGCCCGCTTTAGCGCCTCATCGATGACTGCCTTATGGCCCAAATGAAACGGCTGAAAGCGACCAATAAACACCAAATACTCAAAATGACGAGCATCGTCTTGCTTATTAGCGGGCTGCTTATCCGCCCCCACTGGGCTGTGCTCAGGCAATGTACTCATAAACGCAAACTCCTTGCGGTAACTGGCTATAACAACGGTCTAAACTCTAGCAATGGTCCAGCTCTACTTTGGTAATGGGCTACCAATAATGGCTTTATTATCACTGAATAACGCCAATACTGACACAGCGTTATACACACTGACAAGTGCTAGGTGGCGATACGCTACATAATTGCTAAGCTAGGGGAGAATTGTGGTTGCTAAGGTGGAGGGTGATGATAAGATTTAGTTTTTTGCAGCGCAGCTTAGCAATAACCAACAATCCTGTTTAGTGAAGGTAGACCAAGATGTTCGGTATTCAAAATTTTGAAGCTTTTTTAGCGGCCAGTATTATGCTCAATCTCATACCGGGCCCGGATACCTTTTATATTTTAGGTCGAAGTTTATCGCAGGGACGCATGACAGGGATTGCCTCTGCGCTCGGGGTATCTGGTGGTGCGGTTTGCCATACTTTGGCTGCTGCCATTGGTTTATCTGCCCTGATTACTGCCTCACACACGGCGTTCTGGGTGGTGAAATTGTTGGGCGCGGCTTATTTAGTGTACTTAGGTATGCAAATGATTAAGCACAGTAAAGTCGCCTTTCATAGCGTCGCTACAGGCCCCAATCGCCAGTTCTTCTCTGTTTTTAAACAAGGGGTACTGACCAATGCTCTAAATCCTAAGGTAGCGTTATTCTTCTTAGCCTTTTTGCCTCAATTCATTGATGCCAACGCTGGCTCGCCCTTTCTCAGTTTTATCATCCTTGGCATGACGTTTGTAGTGACCAGCACCGTATGGGGGTTTTGCTTAGCCTTCTTATCGTCAACTATCAGTCAAAAACTCAGGGAAAACCCTAAATATCTTGAGTACCTCAATAAGATGACCGGTACGCTGCTGATTGGCTTAGGGATTCGCTTGGCTTTGGATAAGTCGTAGCTTAGTGGGGCTTAAGGAAGCCGTAAGGCTGATGTTTTAAGGAGCCAATAATTAAACCATTAAGCTAGTGATAGAACAGCACTTCGATAGCGTAGAGTTGACTAGATTATCACTCGTTACGTCCAAAAAAATTCGGCATGTCCTACTCCCAACCCTCGTTTTTTGACGAGGGTTTTTTTATTGCCTAAATTCCGAAGTTATAGAAAAAATACGGTCACTCAAACGGTATCTATTCAAGTCTTTATCTTCATCAAAGCGTAGTCAATGATAGGGTATTAGCTATACTTATAACCGTTATTATTTTATATCGTTTGACGCTGATTATTTGGCGCAATATATTGTATATCAATACATTTGATACTTTTTTAGCAAAATTAGCTGCTAATTCATAGTTGGGTATTAAATAAAATAATATGACAATGATGCTGGTAAAGTTTTTTTAAAGCTTATTAATGGAGTAAGCGGTCTGTTAGTCATAGACCATAAAATTTTAGAGTAACAAGGATGTACTCAATGAAAATTTACAGTCACGAAAAGCAAATGCTACACCATCCGCAAAGTTATTTTTCTCGCGGTAAGATGCGTCAGCCGCAGGAGAAGCCTGAGCGTTTGACGGAACTAATGAAAGCCCCAGAGGCATTGGGCCTGACAATTACTACTGCAAAAGATTTGGGCATTGCTCCCATCTTGGCCGTCCATGATTTTGATTACGTCGATTTCCTTAAAAATGGTTACGCAGAGTGGGTGGCTGTAGATGAGGATTTGGGAACGGAGATTCAGACGACCATTTATGCCCCGCATAACAATGCTGCATTAGGAATCTTGGCCAAAGCAGCGAAGTATCAAGCAGATGGTAGCGCACCTATTGGTCAGCACTCTTGGGAATCTATCTACTGGTCGGCGCAGACTGCGCTTAATGCCGCAGAAAACCTATTAACCGCTCAAACTTTGACGGATAGCCCTGAGCAACACCAAATCCAAATATGCCTAACGCGACCTGCCGGCCACCATGCTCGCAAAAGCGCAGCAGGGGGCTTTTGCTATCTAAATAACGCCGCCATTATCGCTGAACACCTGCGCCAGCAGTTTCAAAAGATTGCCATTATCGATACCGATATGCATCACGGCCAAGGCATTCAAGAGATTTTCTACGATCGTAATGACGTGTTGTATACCTCCGTACATGGTAGCCCTATTAATTTTTACCCAGTCGTAGCCGGTCACGAGCACGAAAGAGGGGTCGGTGCAGGCCAAGGCTACAATGTCAATTACCCTATGCCGCATGGCACCGATGAGGCTGGGTTCTTCCAATATGTCGATAAAGCTATCGACACTCTAAAGCTATTTGATCCCGACGTTATCGTGCATGTTTTAGGCTTTGACGTCTATGTCGATGATCCTCAAGCGAAATGCGCGGTCAGTACGGCAGGGTTCAAGACGTTAGCGCAAAAGCTTAAAGCGCTTAATAAGCCAGTAATCGTTTTGGTAGAAGGCGGTTACTGCATAGAAAAACTCAATGAAAATTTGCAGTCATTTATGGTTGGATTTACCACAACAGGGGAGGAGTAGCCGCGTCGTAACCATTGATAGTTAACGATTACCTGATAAAGGATTTATAAGGTAACTGCTTGTTCAAATCATGATAAGGATGTTTAGTATGAGAACTTTAATTTTAAAGGCTCCCGATTATGCCAACCTGTATTCTGAAATATTAAATATAATTAATTGTCAGAACCAGTCTTCTATTATTACTGATGTGAGGTTTTTATGTCTAAGCAATTGACTCACACTTCAAGTAATAGCACTAAGCAGAAAGATTTTAGTTGGCGTACTCTTGGCCCTGGCATTTTATTAGCCTCGGCTGCTATTGGAGGATCGCATTTAATATCATCTACCCAAGCAGGGGCAACTTATGGTTGGCAGCTTGCAGGGCTTATTATAATAACCAATCTATTAAAATATCCATTTTTTCGTTTTGGTACTGATTATGTCTATGGTACTGGTGAGTCTCTAATCGCTGGTTATTATAAGAAATCAAAACTTTATTTAGGTATTTATCTGTTTTTGTCTATGTTTGCGTCGGTAGTTGGTACAGGCGCTGTTGCCTTGCTTTGTGCTGCTATTCTAGGATTTATGCTACCTGCTAGCCTTGAGTTATCAACAATTACCTTGTCTGTCATTGTTATGGTTATCTCTTGGCTATTTTTGGTTGCAGGACACTATAAGCTGCTTGATAGTGTTAATAAATGGATCATTATTGCTCTAACACTTGGATCTCTGGTTGCTGTCATTATGGCTGCAGGTAAGCCCAGCGTTATGACAACAGACTTTGTGGTAACTACGCCTTGGAATCTAGCTACTTTAGGTTTCCTTGTCGCTTTAATGGGCTGGATGCCTGCACCAATGGAGTTTTCTGCCATTAATTCAATGTGGATATCTGCAAAAATAAAGGCTGAAGACACTACTTATCGTCAAGGTCTAATTGATTTTAATGTAGGGTATTCAGTCTCTACTATTTTGGCATTAGTATTTCTAGCCCTAGGAGTATTTGTGCAATACGGATCAGGTCAAGAAATTCAAACAGCAGGGAGTGATTACGTTGGTCAGTTAATTAATATGTATACAGCTACTATTGGTGAATGGTCAAGATTCCTAGTGGCGTTCGTGGCTTTTATGTGTATGTTTGGCACTACACTCACAAGTGCAGATGGAACAGCTCGAGCAAACTCTGAATGTTTACGACTCTTTAGAGGGAATAAAGAGATTACTAATAAACAAATATTTTTTTGGACAACCTACGCTATTGTTGGTGGATTAATTATTATTATATTCTTTACTGGGCAACTTGGCTCAATGCTTAAATTTGCAATGATAGCCGCTTTTATTGCGGCTCCTATTGTCGGTGGTTTGAATTATTTATTAATTAAGGATTACAAAAAATTATCTACAGTAATGAATGTATGGGCAATTCTAGGGCTAATTTTCTTGACAGCTATTGCTTTGTTATTTATATCTAATTTATTAGGTTTTTTCACTGTCTGATACGTAAGTAAATAAGTGGTGGTTTCATAAGATTTTCATAGGACAGTCATAATAATAAAGTTAGTAAAAATTATTTTACCGAATTATTAAAAAATATTAAGGGAATAATAATGAGTAATACAATTCACGGTGGTCAAGCGATTGTAGACAGTTTAAAGCTACATGGGGTTAGTCGTACCTTTGTCGTACCGGGTGAGAGCTATCTCTCAGTACTGGATGGGTTATATAACGCGGATATTCAGACCGTAGTGTGTCGCCACGAAGCGGCTTGTACTTATATGGCGGATGCGCATGGTAAATTTACCGGTCAGCCCGGTATTGCTATGGTCACACGCGGACCTGGTGCTGCACAGGCTTACACAGGGATTCACACCGCCTGGCAAGACGGGGTGCCGATGATATTGTTCGTGGGTCTGATACCTATTGCCGATAGAGAGCGCGAATCCTTTCAAGAGTTTGACCCTAAGCAGTGGTTCTCCAGCCAATGCAAGCGAGTCTTCGTTTTAGATGAGGTTTCTAGATCCTCCGAGATTGTCGCCAAGGCTTTTCATGCGGCTTTAGAAGGGCGTCCTGGGCCGGTCGTGGTGGGGCTACCCGAAGATATTATCCAACAAGAATTTCGCGGGCAATTGCACCCAGTCATTCCTATTGCTGAAGGTTGCGTGGCTGAGGCCCCACTCAATACTGTGATAGCAGCGCTAGCCCAAGCTGAAAAGCCGCTGATTTTTGCCGGTGGCCAAAATTGGACGCCACAAGCCTCGGCACAATTAACACAATTTGCAGAAGATAACCGTATTCCTGTGATTCATGATTGGCGAGCTTCAGATCGGGTGGCTTTTGACTCTCCTGCCCATGCCGGCTATTTGGGCTATGGTCGCTCAGATGAGTGTGCGGCCTTAATCGAAACGGCGGATGTGCTGCTAACGATAGGCACAGTATTGGGGGATGTGGCTAGCGATGGCTATAAACTGCGCCAGTCTTTTGATAAACCAAACTATATCGTTAATTTAGACACCAGTTTGCGCGGGCATAGTGGTAGCGTAACTGACCATATTGTAGCCAGTCCTAAAGCATTTGTGCAGGCCATCAGTCAAACTTCGGTAGCTGGTGCCGCATCGCGTACGGCTTGGTTTGACTATTGCCACGAGCAGCAAAGAAAAGATTGTGCTTTTCCCGACTCGGCTGCATCAGAGGGTGCGCCAGGGAATATCACTACTGATGTAGCCGGTCAAACCTATGCCAGTATGACCCAAGTCATACAAAGCTTGACTGAGTTGCTACCCAAAGATGCGGTCTATAGCTTTGGCGCAGGCAATCATTGTTTATGGGCGCAGCGTTATTTGCCGACTCATGTCTTTCCCAGTCAGCTCAGTACTAGAAATGGCGCTATGGGGTATAGCTTGCCCGCAGGAATAGTGGCGGCTTTAGAGTCTCCGGAGCGGCTGTCGGTCGTGGTCACGGGTGATGGCGAATTTATGATGAATGAGGCTGAGCTGTCTACTTCTATACGCTATCAAGCGCCGGTATTGATTGTTTTAATGGACAATCAGCAGTTTGGCACCATTCGCCAGCACCAAGAGGCGCATTATCCCAATAGAGTGTCCGGTACTCAGTTGCAAAACCCTGATTTTGCTGCGCTTGCAAAAGCATTTGGCGCCCATGGCATTCAAGTAGCGAACAATAAAGATATAAAGTCGAGTGTAGAGCAGGCTATGGCGGTCGTAACCCAAGAGCGTAAGACGGTATTGCTACATGTATTGACTGACCCTGATGAGCTAATGCCTTAAGCTACTTATAGTAAGAAGTACCTGATAACAGCAATGAGCTGTTAGGATGAATATTTACTCATAACAAGGACGTATTATGACCAACTATCAAGTAGCAAATCCAGCGACTGGTGCCGTAGAGGCGCAGTACGAGACTCACTCTGACCAAGAAATACAGCAGCTCGTTAGTGCGACGCATACGGCTTATCAATCTTGGCGAAAAAGTGCGGTTGATGAGCGGGCGAAAATATTGAATAAGATTGCGGATCTGTACGATGAGCAGCGAGAACAGCTGGCTAAAATCATGGCTCGTGAGATGGGTAAGCCCGTTGCTCAAGGTGAAGGGGAACTGGCCTTAGTCAGTCAAATTTTTCGGTATTATGCCCAATACGGTGAGCAGTTTTTAGCGGCACCAGCGTTACCCGATGCCCCCAATGCGGTGGTCAGAAAGGAACCGATTGGGGTATTGCTAGGGATCATGCCATGGAACTATCCTCATTATCAGGTCGCGCGTTTTATCGCGCCCAATTTAATGTTAGGCAATACCATCCTGCTAAAACATGCCCCTTCTTGCCCAGAGTCTGCATTGGCTATAGCTGAGCTTTTAACAGAAGCTGGCCTGCCTAAAGAGGTATATAGCAATATTTTTGCGAGTAATGAGCAAGTGAAAGCCATTATTAATAGCTCGGCTGTGCAAGGGGTATCGCTGACCGGCTCTGAGCGAGCAGGCGCAGCGGTGGCGCAAGAGGCCAGTGCCGCCCTAAAGAAAGTCGTCCTTGAGCTGGGCGGCTCAGACCCCTTTATCGTGTTGGCAGATGCGGATATCGATCAGGCCGTAGAGTGTGCTTTCATTGGCAGATTTGGTAATGCGGGGCAGGCGTGCAATGCGGCCAAGCGTATTATTATACACGCTGATATTTATGAGGATTTTGTCGCCAAGCTGCGCGATAAAGTTGCCTCATTAGTACCAACCGACCCTTTGGACAAAGCTACCTTTATAGGGCCGTTATCCTCTAGCCAAGCTCTGGACACTTTACAGGCGCAGTATGATAGTGCCTTATCGCAAGGCGCCACTGAGTTGGTAGCGGGCGGCAGGATGGACCAACCGGGGGCTTGGTTTAAGCCGGCGCTCTTGGCTGATATCACCTCGGATATGCAAGCCTACTCCGAAGAGTTGTTTGGTCCGATTGCGATGGTTTTTAAAGCGGCTGATGTCGAGGACGCTATTCGCATAGCTAATGACACCCCTTTTGGTTTAGGGGCCTGCATCCATACGCAGGATATGGCTCAGGGTCAAGAGGTCGCTGAGCAATTGCAGGTAGGTATGGTCGCATTCAATCAAGCCCCTGGTACGGCAGCGGAGCACCCTTTTGGTGGGGTTAAACGCTCAGGCTTTGGTCGTGAGCTAGGCCCTTACGGTATGAGCGAGTTTGTCAACTTTAAGCTATATAGTAAATAAGCTGCGGTTCTTCGACTTATTATGACTCGGGCTTGTTATAACTCAAAGTTATTTTCACTGCATCCTATGTCGCCATACTCCTCTTAACTATATTATATTATGAGGTATAGAAGCTCTAAAAACTGTCCTAAAAACTTTGCGATTAAGCACTATACTGTCTTTATCTCCAATAGTTTTGGTTTGCTTTTTAGAGCTAACTTAGTCTCCTATAGTTAAGATGAGTACCGATATGGTCATGATGCAACAAAAACTAGCTGATAGCCTAAACTGGACTTTGCTGCATGTCCTAATCGTTATCTATGAAGAGGGGAGTATCAGTGCCGCGGCAAACCGCTTGAACATCACGCAATCGGCGGTCAGTCAAAACCTCAAAAAGCTTGAAGAACAACTGCAAAGCCAATTGATTATCCGTAATACCAAGCCTTTAGAGCTAACACCTATTGGGCATTATTGCCTACAAGTAGCCCAGACTATATTTACAGAAATTACTTCTATTGAGGCTATGAAGGGCAGCAACTCGCATCTTTTGGAAGGAGAAATCACGCTATTGGTGGCCAGCCGTATCCATAATCCAAAATATAATGAGTTTCTAGTCTATTTTAAAAAGAAATATCCCAATATCACTTTGGATTTGACGGTTAAGTCCAGCATGGATATTTTGAATATCTTAAAGCAAAAAAGCCCTGCCGTGGGCATCTGCTTAGCTCGCCATCTTCCTGAAAACCTCAATCATAAGTTACTATTTAATCAGCGTTATTATCTATACTGTGGTTATCACCATCCTTTATTTTCTGCTACTGAAGTGACTTTTAATAGTCTATTGACCGAAGACTTTATTGCCTTTAAAAGTGAGGATATTGGTGAGGTGCTTTCTCCTATTACTATTTTTAAGGAGAGCCATGACATCACCGGCCGTATTAGTGCTTATACCAATAATTTGGACGAAGCAGTTCGTTTAATCTATACCGGGTATGGCATCGGCGCTTTACCCGATCAATTTATTGCGGCGACTCATTTAGAGTCAAAGCTAAGACGGTTGCCACCAAAAGAGGGTATAGCTGATGTGCCCATTTATATTTTCTGGCATAAACACCGTGCGTTATCGCTGATAGAAGCAAAATTTATTGAAGAAATTACAGCGTATGAAAACTTTGAATTGATATGACGGTATTCCACTTAGCAATAGCCATTATCTTTGCACCTTTAACCCAACAACCCATTGAATTAACAAATAAATCACTGAAGGCGTAAGGCAGCTTTGACATGATAAAAGCACACTCATAAACAAGGATTGATTATGAAATTTACTGCAATACATTATAACGCTGGCACCTGTACTTGCCCAAAATGTAACTGCAACTGCGCGGCCACTTGCGACAAGTGCAATATGTGCGCGAAATGCTGCCAGTGCGGCGCCAAAGAATAAGCTGCAATATTTTTTATAGCGCAATAGCGTTGATATAAGTACTAGTAGAATGAGCACTTTGGGATAATCTCTCAAGGTGCTATTTTTTTGCCTTAAAATTGTATAGCCTATAGAGTAAGTGCCTAAACTTAGCCAATCTTATATTAATATATACTCAAAAAATACCACCGGAATTGCCCCATGATTAGACCGTTATCCCCTGATGAAGCTGCCTTTATCAAAAACCTGTTAAGCCTTTGCGAACTGCCTTATAAGAGTACCCAGCCTATCGAGGAGCTCTCTATCAATGAGATAGACGATGGCGGTATGGGGTCGTTTGAATTTTTAGAAGAGAGGCTGTCTGAGCGTCAAGTGGGGCAAGCTATCTTGGCGGCAACCACTTACGATTTGGATGGTCGCACAATCAGGGTTGAAATAACCGTAGATACCGAGGGCTATCTGTATCAACTGACTGCCGTTACTGAAGACGGCAAGCCTTTGCTATTTCCGTTAGGCAGTTTAGGCGTTTATAGTGATGTGAGCAGCCCCGCCAAAGCAGCAGAGTAAGCGATAGGGTAAATAAGGTTAGTCTTTCGAGCACCGTAAATGGGGCTTGAGTGAGCCTAGCAAAGGTATATCTTTCTTATAATGTGGCTAAGGCGCATAACTACTCATAACTACTAAGTCGCTAGTATTAGAGTGATGCTATAGCTATCGATTTAAGCGGCTTGTTTGGGCCGTTGCAGAGCGGCTAATTCTTGACGAATATCTGTCACTGTTGCAGGATTGAGCATCTTTTCTAAGTTCACCCAAATAGGGTGATAGCCAAAGCCGCCGGCGGTCATTTCCTGCTTTGCCGCTGCGATTGACCAGCCCTGATCAATGATGCGGTACATAGCAACGATTAAGCCTGTTCGGTCTGCACCATGATAACAATGGACCAATACTCGCTGATTCTGTGCCTGCAATTCTTTGATTTGCTGCAGTATTTGGGCGATTTCTTTAGGGGTAACGTGCCAAGACTTTAGCGGTTGATTGTATAAAGTCACGTCGGCATCTTCGGCCACATTAGCTAGTAGCTCTTGATCCTCGTCCTGATCAAAAAATCGCAAGCTGACGATAGCATTGATGTGATTGGCTTTAATGAGCGGCACGTCGGCGGCACGCAACTGCTCACTGCGAAAGAGGAAGTTATCGACTTGATAGAGGTTAGCGTCCTTATTGATAGACTGAGCCAGTTCGGGTAACTCAATCGGCGCTTCCGATTTTGCCGACCCATTATTCATTGAGATGCCAAAGGGTTGCGCGTCACAGCCCGTTAGACTGAGCACGCTCATCATGGTGAAAGGCAACAGCAGTTTGAGGAGTCGACGGCGGGTGTCATTAGCAGGGTGCTGAACAGTCGATGGGGACAGCGCTAAGCGCCGGTGCGCAATAAAATTCATGACCTCTCCTACTAACTTAACCTATGATCAGTTAAGGTTAGCACTATCTTCGCAATAGCAGTAGGCTTTAGTAGGGCCATAACCTTTATTTACAGATGACCGGCAATTTTATAAAGATAACCTGACGATAGTAATTACGGCCGAGCCAAGTTAATCCCTTGATAATTTTTCAATCACCGCCATAATGACACTACATATCCATATTTCACATGCTTTTGCATTGATGATTCACGATTTCATAATGAATGAGTCACAGTTGGCAGCAGCCAGCCCCTTTTTTCTTCTCCAATAAATGAGGTCATCTCATGACTGACACAGCGCAAACTTCTGCTTTAGATATCGACCAAACCGACATAAAGAGCAATATCACGATTACTGAGTCTGCCCAAGGCTATTTGGCAGATTTATTGTCAAAACAAGACACGCCGGGCATCGGTGTGCGTATTTTCGTTGAGCATGCCGGCACGCCACGTGCTGAGTGTTGCATGGCGTATAACCAGCCGGGCGAAGAAGATGCGGCTGATTTACAACTGCCTTATGAGCACTTTACCGCTTTTATTGAAGCGGCATCTGTGCCTTATTTAGAAGACGCCGTCATCGATTATAATAAAGACCGCTTTGGTGGTCAGTTGACCTTCCGCGCGCCCAATTCAAAAGTGCCAAAAGTGGGCGAAGATGCCAGCGTTGAAGAGCGTATTAACTATGTCCTGCAATCTGAAATCAACCCCGGTCTTGCCGCTCACGGCGGTGACGTGCAGTTGCTAGAATTGATCGATGATGAAGCCGGTCTGACTGCGGTATTGAAATTTGGTGGCGGTTGCCAAGGCTGCTCAGCGGTTGATATGACCTTGCGTCAAGGCGTAGAAGTTCAGTTAAAACAGCAAGTTCCTGAGCTTATGCAAGTGATCGATGAGACCGACCATACGCGTACTGAAAATGCTTATTATAAATAAGGGGCAGCGATTACTAAGCTAATCGCTACTGGCTGTTATTACTTATAATAATAACCATATTAATAATAAGTCATTATTATCATAAGAAAGCTGGGTTATCATGGTCGATAATCTGGCTTTTTTATGAGCTGCACTTTCTCCATATAACGGACTATTTTTATTTTTATACGTTGTTTATAACTTATTGATTAGGATTATTTTATGAGTGAGCAAACCCCAGAAAATAACCATCGTTTAGAGACCTTAGCGATCCATGCTGGTTATACCGTCGAGCCGACTACTAAGGCGGTCGCGGTACCTATTTATCATACTAGCTCTTATGCTTTTGATGATACGCAGCATGGTGCGGATTTATTCGACTTAAAAGTTGCGGGTAACATTTATACGCGTATTATGAACCCGACGAACGCCGTACTAGAAGAGCGTGTTGCCGCACTAGAAGGCGGTATTGGCGCGTTAGCCGTAGCTTCAGGTATGGCCGCCATCACTTATGCCGTACAAACCGTTTGTGAAGTAGGCGATAACATCATCGCGACCTCGACGCTTTATGGGGGTACTTATAACTTCTTCGCGCATGCTCTGCCACGTCAAGGCGTAGAAGTACGTTTCTTCGATCATAAGAATCCAGAATCTATCAAAGACTTAATCGATGATAAAACTAAGATGGTTTTTGCGGAAAGTATTGGCAACCCGCTAGGTAACATCGTGGATATTCAAGCGATTGCTGATATTGCTCATGCGTCTGGTGTGCCGGTAGTGATTGATAATACGGTCGCGACCCCAGTCTTGTGCCGTCCTTTCGAGTATGGTGCGGATATTGTTATTCATTCGCTCACCAAATATATGAGCGGTACGGGAACTTCTATTGGTGGCGCCATCGTCGATAGTGGTAAATTCCCTTGGGGCGATTATCCAGAGCGTTTCCCTATCTTAAACCAGCCAGATGCCAGCTATCATGGCGTTAACTTTGTGAAGGATGTGGGCGCTGCCGCCTTTATCGCCCGGGCTCGCGTAGCGCCATTGCGTAATACCGGTGCCGCGCTCAGCCCCTTGAATGCTTTCGGTATTTTGCAAGGTATGGAGACTTTGAGTCTACGTATGGAGCGACATGTGCAAAACGCCCAAGCTGTCGCGCAGTACCTAAATGACCATGATAAGGTTGCTTGGGTGAAATACGCCGGTTTGTCTGATCATCCCGATTACGAGCTGGCCAAAAAGTATATGAAAGGCACGCCATCAGCCATCTTAACTTTTGGTGTGAAGGGGGGTCGTGAGGCCGGTGCACGCTTTATTGATGCCCTTAACCTAGTCACGCGTTTGGTCAATATCGGCGATGCGAAATCTTTAGCATGCCATCCCGCGACCACGACCCATCGCCAGTTGAGCGACGAAGAGCTGGCCACCGCTGGCGTGAGTGAAGATATGGTGCGTTTGTCTATCGGTATCGAACATATCGACGATATCAAAGCCGATTTAGAGCAGGCGCTTGCTAAGGCTTAAAAAGTTTAAGTAAATAGTTTATAGATCATAAAAAACCCCGGCTTATTTTAAGTCGGGGTTTTTATCGTCTAGCTTGAGATAAGCCTAGGCTCAGTGCTCAGTAATGACAAGCCAGCTTTTACACCGCTAGGATGCTGCGAGCGATATCTTGGTATTGTGGTGCTGCAAGACGAGGACCCATCTGCTGAATCACTTGACTGGCTACGGCGCTGGCCAGACGACCACATTCTGGCAAAGTATATTTCTGTGACATCGCATAGAGGAAGGCACCAGCGTAGTTGTCTCCCGCCCCATTGGTATCGATGACATCGGCCACATTGGGAGTCGCAACCTCGATTAGCTCAACCGTACCGTCGTTGATAGTCGCAATAATAGCGCCATCAGCGCCGTCAGTGACTACCGCCGTTTGGCAGACATCGGTCAGGGCACGAGCTGCTGATTTTAATTGTTTTTTACCGGTGAATAGCTTGGCCTCTTCGCTATTGCAGAAGATAACCGCGACGCCATTACCAATCATTTCGTCCAAGCCTTCTTTGGCGAATTTGACTACTGCAGGGTCGGCAAAGCTGACGGCAATTTTTACATCGTTAATACCCGCTTGTTGGCGCAGTTTGGTCATGGCAGGTAGCACGCTCTCTGACATGGCGAGATAGCCTTCAAGGTATAACCAATCTGACTGGGTGAGGGCGTCAAAGTTGATGTTGGCTTCGCAGATTTCACTTGAAGTACCCAAATACGTTTGCATAGTACGTTCAGCATCTGGCGTCACAGCGACGACACAAGAGCCGGTCACGCCATTAGGCTCGATAGACTGGGTAGAGGTTGCCACGCCAGATTGGTGCAAGTCTTCAAGATAGAACTCGCCTTGCGCGTCATTGCCTACGCGGCAACCGTAAAAAGCCTTACCACCGAGGCTAGCGAAGGCAAACATCGTATTGGCAGCAGAACCCCCACCGGCTTGTTTAGAAGGCTCAATTTTAGCGTCCACGAGATAGTTTAATAAGGCGGATTGCTCCTCAAGGCTAGCGAGCGACATGTTGCCTTTCTCTAAGCCTGTCTGCTGTAACTGAGCATCGGATAATAGATACTCGTGGTCCACTAAGGCATTGCCTACGGCCATAACGTCATACATGGTAGTACTCCAAAATAAAATCGTGAATAAGGGGGGTGCTGATAACTAACTTAACTGGTCAGCTCTAGCAAGCGTTGGTAAAGCGCATTCTTTTTCACACCCGTAATATCGGAGGCGAGGGCGGCCGCTTTTTTTACCGATAGATCTTCTAATAGACGTTTAAGTAAGGCGTCGTGCTGCTCTAAATTCTCATTATCAGCTTTCGGTTGCCCACCAACGACGAGGACGATTTCGCCTTTTTGTTGGTTGGGGTCATTAGCGACAAACTCGCTCAACTCACTTAAGGTGGTTTTTCGCACGGTCTCAAAGGTCTTGGTCAATTCGCGGCAATAGGTCACAGGACGCTCGCTACCGAATACCGTAATCATATCCGCTAGACTGGCTAGGATACGATGCGGCGCTTCATAGAATATCAAGGTTTCGGTATTGTCCTTAACCCCTTCGAGCTGCTTTTGGCGACCATGGGTTTTGGCGGGTAAAAATCCGATAAAACTAAAGCGATCCGAAGGCAGGCCAGCGACCGATAACGCTGCGATAGCCGCACTTACGCCCGCTACGGGTACGACTTTTACCCCAGCCTCATGCGCTGCTTGTACCAATTGAAAACCAGGGTCACTGACTAAAGGCGTGCCCGCATCACTAATTAAGGCGATGGGGTGACCACGTTGAATCATCTCGATAATTTTGGGCGTTTGTATTTCGCTGTTATGCTCGTGGTAGGCCCAAGTCTGGCTGTCGATATTAAAATGGCTTAATAATTTGCCTGAGGTACGCGTATCTTCGCAAGCTATGATATCCACGGCTTTTAGAGTGTTGATGGCGCGCGGCGTCATGTCATCAATATTGCCAATAGGGGTGGCGACGATATATAGGCAGGCGGGGATAGACATGATAACCTCAGTAACGGATAGTAGAGAATGGCAAAATGGTACGCTAGGAATTGCGGGTCAGTGTATCACGATGTGCTACTATCAGGCGGTAGCAATCCTAGTAAATTCGAGTATAAAAATGCAAATACGGCCGCTAGAATATAACGTCTATCAGGATAAATCTATGCTTAGTCTGCTGTGTTTTAACCCGCTATGTTTTAACGTATTGTGTTTTAATCCCTTATATTTTAATCCATAGTTTTATCTATTCGCTAGGCTATCCCCTATGGCTCTAACTCCGCTTAAGCTGACGTCACCCAAACAGCGCCAAGGTAGCCGCTATGAGCAGCTGGCTTTAGAATATTTGCAGCAGCAGGGATTGACCCTAGTTGCTCAGAATTGGCTCATGGCCAAAGTGGGTGAATTGGATTTGGTAATGCTAGAGCAGGGCAATGCTTGGGATACGCTCGTTTTTATAGAAGTGCGGCAACGTAAACTGGGGGCTTTTGGCGATGCGCTCACCAGTGTAACCGCCAGTAAACAGCGTAAAATCATCAAGGCCGCGAGATATTTCCTACGCCAGCATCCTACCTACCATGACTATGAATGCCGCTTTGATGTGGTGGCTTTTAGTGATGAGGGCAGCGTGCCTGAGTGGTTGGCAGGGGCTTTTATTGCCAAAGCTTGGTCTTAGCACTCATTGGTAATTGCTCCCTGATAAAGTTGCTAATGCTGCTGAAGGTAGATACTGGCTACAGAATTTTTACGCAACTGGTATTTACCTGTTAGTCAGTTGATTTATGATAGCTAAGGCTAACGGCATTATTACCCCCTATTATTTTTAATTAAGATTAATTTTGGCCTGTTTTTAGGCAAAAGAGTTTCCACTTTTTTATTACGGCATAAGGGCACAATGAGTATGCTACTACAACGAAAAGCGCTATCAGAAGCCAGTCAACTCCATAAGCAGTCACGCCAACAGACTTTATCTGCGTCATCACGTCTAACGGCTATCATGACCGGTAAGCTACCGATAGCCTTAGCTTTATTAGGTGTGCTAGGGTTGAGCAGTTGTGCTTCTTTGACGCCAGTAGGCAATACCCCAGAGGCCACATCCAACGCCCCAGCTTACCCTTCTAATTATGGGGTAGCCGTGACTGAGCGCACCATATCGCAGCGTTTGCTAGACCGCAGTATTGCGCATACCGCCAATGTCAATATCAAAGCTTTAGACCCCGCTTTAGCCAATGATAGCCGTATCAGTATCGATAGTTTTTATAGTGAAGTGCTACTGTCAGGGGAGGTGCCAACCGAAGCGCTTAAGACTCAGGTTGCGGCTCTGGTACGCTCTATGCCCGATGTCCGCCAAGTGTACGACGAGATGACGGTGGGCCCGAATCGTGGCTATAGCTCGACGGTTCAGGACGGCTATATCACTTCTAAAGTAATGGCAAAAGTGTTGGCAAATAAAGACGTGAAATCCTCTCAAGTGAAAATCGTCACCAATAATGGCGTGGTGTTTATCATGGGCCGCATGACCCCGACCCAGCAAAGCCATTTGATTGATATTGCTAATCAAACGGTCGGTATTACTGAGCTGGTACTGCTAACGACTTTAGTGAATGATAATGGCGAAGTCCTCACTGAGCAGGATGTCATGCAGGAGCAGAACTTGGAAGCACCTGCCGTAAATGGACTAGAGAGCGTCAGTCCAACTAGCACTAGCAACCGTCGTTCAGTGCCTATCAATCAGGCACCGGCCGCTACGAGCACAGAAACAGGGGGTGGAAGCGCGCCTAATACTGTTAATCAGCCTGCGCCAAACCAAGGGTCTGATACTTCCGGTGGCAGCTCTTATATCGACTTATACCAAGACCAGGTAGCTAATTAATAAGTGGCTAATTAACCAGTAAATAGGCTTTATCACAGTAAGCGTATTGCCCAACCATAGCGCTTAAAACCGGTGTTTTATCGGTTTACTAGAGCCCTCTCTAGGTCGCTTCACTTTCCCTCAACGATGAGTCATGACATGGACGTTAATCCAAAAAATACTAAAGTCACCCGTACGTCTCCGCGTAAGCTAATGACGCTACCGTCCAGTCGCTTGTCTTGGGCCGTGCTAGTGGGAGCAGGGGCGCTAACAGCCTCCTTAATCAGCCAGCAAGCCGCCGCCTTATCGCCCCTTAATTTGGTCAATGCCATCAGTCCAGATGGTGGCGTAGGGGTCAGCAAGGATATCGCTTATGGTGAGGATGCTGCGCAAAACCTCGACGTTTACTACCCTAAAGCGCTGGCTAAAGCTGTGCGAAAAGGCAGTACCATCGAGCAGCGCTATCCGCTCGTGGTGTTCGTCCATGGTGGCTCGTGGGAAAACGGCAATAAGGACCAATATGCTTTTGTCGGTCAAAGCTTTGCGCAAGCCGGCTATGTCACCGCCGTGATTAATTATCGCAAAGCCCCAGAGTTTGTGTATCCCGCGTTCGTGCAAGATTCCGCTCAGGCTATCGCTTGGGTGCATCAAAACGCCGATAAACTCTATGCCAATCCACAGAAAATGGCGGTCGTGGGTCAGTCAGCCGGGGCTTTTAATGCTGTAGCGGCGGTGTCTAATGCAGACTTTTTATCCCCTTACGGCGTCACGCCTAGCGATATCAAAGCAGTGGTAGGAATCGCAGGCCCCTATAGCTATGACTTCCGCACTTCAGACACGCGCACGGTATTCCCAAAAGACGGCAATCCTAACACCATCATGCCAGACCGCTTAGTCAATTCAGGTACTGGCAAGTCGCAACCCGATTATCTGTTATTGACCGCTGAAAATGACGATATCGTCGGCGATGAAAACACCGTGAGAATGACGGCGGCGCTACGGGCTGCCAATGCAAAGGTACAAACGGGTGAAATCAAAAAAGCCAGTCATGCGACCAGTATTGCAGCTATGGCCACACCGTTACGCCGCTTAAATGATGTGCGTGAGCAGGTGCTGACCTATCTCGATGGCGAGTTAAAATAGCCTGCTGGAGAGTTGGTTTGATTTAAAACCGATATAGTGCCGCCTATTATAAATTCGTTGCGACTGTGCAGCGGTACAAGACGTGATGCCCATCTCTTGGTATAATCGCTAATTATTTCAATTCTAAACATCACAGGTAATCCCCATGAGCATGAATGCTGACGACTTAATCGCCTTTTTACAGCCGCATTTCCCCGGCGCTTTTATTCAAGCCGCCAACCAAGGTAACAAATTTGACGTGCGCGTCGTAGATGCTAGCTTTGAAGGCAAACGTAGTGTGCAGCGTCAGCAAGCGATCTATGGTTTAGTCAATGAAAAGATTGCTAATGGCGATATCCATGCCTTAAATATTCAAGCGCTAACACCGGCAGAGTGGGATGCGCAGCAAGCGGGTCAATAACTACTGACCCCAATTAGTGCCACCCTTTGATTGTCTGCCGTTTTATTTTCATTTTAGTTAGCTTTGGAACCCCTTATGGATCAATTTTTAATTACTGGTACCGGCCGTATTTCCGGTGAAGTCACTATTTCTGGCGCCAAAAACGCGGCGTTGCCATTGCTAGCCGCTATGATTTTGGCAGAGACCCCGACGACTTTACACAATGTCCCGTCCCTACAAGATGTGACGACGCTTATCAAGTTGATCTCAGGCATGGGTATCGTCATTAGCAAAGAAGGCAATACGGTCACGTGTAACACCAAAACTATTGATAGTTTCTACGCGCCGTATGACTTAGTGAAGACGATGCGCGCCTCTATCTTAGTATTGGGCCCATTGCTGGCGCGTTTTGGCGAAGCGGAAGTATCATTACCTGGTGGTTGTGCTATTGGTTCGCGTCCGGTCGATCAGCATTTGCAAGCTTTTGAAGCGATGGGTGCTGAAATCATAGTTGAAAATGGCTATGTCAAAGCTAAAGCTCCTAAAGGTGGCAAGCTGATTGGTTGTGAATACAGCTTTGATATGGTGACCGTGGGCGGTACTGAAAACGTCATTATGGCGGCAGCATTAGCTAAAGGTACAACTCGCTTAGAGAACTGTGCGCGTGAGCCAGAAGTCGTTGATTTGGCCAATATGCTAGTCGCTATGGGTGCCAAGATTGATGGTATCGGCACTGCAAATATGACTATCGAAGGCGTTGAGTCTTTACACGGCTGTGAGTACTCGGTAGTCCCTGATCGCATCGAGACCGGCTCTTATCTAGCGGGCGCCTTGATGACTGAGGGCGATGTGTTAACTAAACATACCCGTCCAGAACTGTTGCTGCCGGTCTTGAAAAAGTTCGAAGCGATGGGCGCGGTTATTAGCACAGGTGAGGATTGGATTCGCGCGCAAATGAAAGGCCGTCCCTTGCCAGTAGATATCCGTACGCAGCCGCATCCTGGTTTCCCAACGGACATGCAAGCCCAGTTAATGGCGGTTTGTTGTTTGGCCGATGGTACCAGTACTATTATCGAAAATATCTTCGAAAACCGTTATATGCACGTCCCTGAGCTTGAGCGTATGGGCGCGAATATTAAAGTAGACGGCCATACCGCTATTGTAAAAGGTGTGGAAAGATTTGAAGCGGCACCAGTTATGGCGACCGATTTACGCGCGTCTATGTCACTCGTTATGGCGGCGGCTACTGCTGAAGGGCAGAGCCTAATCGACCGTATCTACCATATCGACCGCGGCTACGAAGATGTTGAAAATAAACTGCGTGGTTTAGGCGTCAAAATCGAGCGTGTTAGCAGTAACGATTAGAGCTTGGTTTAGGCTTGCCAATTGTAGAAATTATCTAATAAATACTAGCGGTTGTAGGGTGGGTTCGCATCAGTGTAACCCACCGCATGTATCAACATTGTGGTTGGCTTACCTGCTATCTAAACGCTTTATATGGGTTTGATGCATCTAAGCCACCCTACAGCTTTTGCCGCAAATAACTGCTAGATTAAATTACTGCTAGAAAGACGCTTAACCTACGCCATAATTACCATTCATCACTTAAAATAAAATAATTGACCAGACTATGACTGAATCGAACGAGCTGCTTAACCAAGCTGATAATGACTTTAATGGTCTCACCTTGGCGCTGTCTAAAGGCCGTATTCTCAAAGAGACTTTGCCCCTGCTCAAAGCGGCCGGTATCGAATTATTAGAAGACGTTGAAGCGTCACGTAAGTTGATTTTTCCGACCTCGCATCCTGATGTGCGCGTATTAATTTTGCGGGCGAGCGATGTGCCCACCTACGTCGAACACGGCGCAGCGGACTTCGGGGTAGCGGGCAAAGACGTATTACTTGAGCACAGTACCAGCCATATTTACGAACTGTTGGATTTAGAGATTGCTCAATGCAAACTCATGACAGCTGGGATTAAAGGCGCTGAGTTACCCAATCGTCGTTTGCGGGTCGCTACTAAATATGTCAATGTCGCGCGCGCTTACTTTGCCAGTCAAGGTCAGCAAGTGGATGTCATCAAGCTGTATGGGTCTATGGAGCTGGCTCCGTTGGTTGGCCTAGGCGATTTAATCGTCGACGTTGTGGATACCGGTAATACTTTACGGGCCAATGGTCTCGAGCCGCTTGAGCATATTTGTGATGTATCGTCACGCTTGATCGTGAACCCGGTCAGTTATAAGCGTAAGTTTACGCTGCTTGAGCCAATTTTAGAGAGCTTTAAGACGACGATTGCAGAAAAAGTCTAGCCGTTATCAGATAAGATTTGCTAGGTTCGCTCTAACTTATCGCAATCATCAAAAATTTAAACCAGTGCGTCGCGTAAGATTTAAGTCTTGCGTGATACACTGGTTTTAATCGTTTTATTCCCGATATAATTTTAGTTACCCTATAGACCTTATAAAGTCAGCTCATACACAGCTTTTTTAATTCGACCGTTATAGGTGGTGTTTTAGCCTAATCTTTTTCAGCCTATAACCAGTCGATTAAGTTGTGAGTGGCATTAAAGATATTACCTTGCAGAGGACCCTTCATGCGCACCCTAACCAGCACTGATGCCAATTTTGACAGCCAGCTATCTGAGCTACTCGCATTTGAGACCGTGAATGATAAAGATTTGCTGACGACCGTAGATGATATTATTGACCAAGTTCGCAGCACGGGTGATGCGGCGGTGTTAAGCCTGACGCAACAGTTTGACCAGCATCCTGCCACTTCGATGGCAGAGCTAGAGCTCACACAAGAAGCGCTAGCCGAAGCTTTCGCAGGATTGGATGCCGAGGTCAAAGAAGCCCTAACGACTGCAGCGACTCGTGTGCAAGATTTCCATCAGCGTCAGGTACAAGAGACTTGGGAATATAAGGATCAGCTGGGCAACCGTTTGGGTCAGAAAGTCACGCCATTAGACCGAGTGGGTATTTATGTCCCCGGTGGACTAGCGTCCTATCCTTCATCGGTATTGATGAATGCTATCCCTGCGAAAGTGGCTGGGGTGCCAGAAGTGATTATGGTGGTACCAGCACCGAAAGGGGAATTAAATCCCTTGGTATTGGCTGCAGCGCATTTGTCGAAAGTTGACCGGGTATTTACTATTGGCGGCGCACAAGCGGTTGCTGCATTAGCCTACGGCACTGAGACGATTCCACAAGTCGATAAAGTCACGGGTCCTGGTAATAAATACGTGGCGGCAGCCAAGCGAGCCGTGTTCGGGCAAGTGGGCATCGATATGATTGCCGGCCCCTCTGAAGTTTTAGTTTATGCTGAAGGGGAGGCGGGCGATCGCGCTGATTGGCTAGCGATGGATTTACTCTCGCAAGCGGAGCACGATACCGTCGCACAGGCTATCTTTGTGACCACCAGTCAAGCCCAACTCGATGAAGTGGCGGCTGAGATTGAGAAAGCTTTAGCAGAGTTGCCAAAAGCCGATATCGCCCGTGCTGCGCTAGAGAATCGCGGCGCTTTAATCTTAGTAAAAGACCGTGCTGAAGGCATTAGCGTGATCAACCGAGTAGCGCCTGAGCATTTGGAATTATCCCTGGATGATCCTGATAGCGTGATTAATGATATCCGTCATGCGGGTGCCATCTTTATGGGTCGGCATACGCCGGAAGCTATTGGCGATTACTGTGCCGGTCCCAACCACGTGTTGCCAACGTCAGGCACAGCACGTTTTTCATCGCCGTTAGGGGTATATGATTTCCAAAAGAAAACCTCGCTAATCTATTGCAGCGAGTCGGGCAGTAAGCCACTAGCACAGACTGCCGATATCCTAGCCCAACGCGAAGATTTAGAAGCGCATGCTCGCTCGGCTCGTTATCGCAGCTAATGGGTTAGCGCATAGCCCACCTTTAAGCGGCTACTTTTACTTTTAGCTTTGTTTTTTAATGCGAACTAGGCAGCCTATATTCAGGCTGTCTTTTTTGAGGCTGCATTCTGCAAGGCTGCGTTCTTAAAGTCGAATAGAGCGCTTGCTAAGAGTGGCTGAGGTGGCTTTCAAGCGACGTTATATGTCGTTTAGTAGACGTTAGCCTAACAATTTCAGAGGGTAGCTATCGCCAGTAATTTTTTGCCGTGTTAGAATTCAGAGGTCTCTTTTTTGGTCTGACATTTGGCCATTGCCTATTGAATGATCTTCCTGTCATCGTGATATATCAAAGCGGAACTGCCAATGAGTGAGTATAAGATCGACACCAGACTGTGGTCTACTAAGGCTAAAAACCTTACCCCGTACGTCCCGGGTGAGCAACCACAGCACGATAATCTGTGCAAATTGAACACCAATGAAAACCCGTATCCACCGTCTCCCATGGTAGCCGCTGCCATCAGTGCTGAATTGGTTGAGCAAGCGACGAGCCTACGTCTATATCCGGCGCCAGAATCCGATACGTTACGACAGACGCTAGCTGAGCTGCATGGCCTGCAAACTGAGCAAGTCTTTGTTGGTAATGGTTCTGACGAAGTATTGGCCTTAGTCTTTGCCAGCTTCTTTATGAAAGAGCGCCCGCTATTAGCCCCCGATATCAGCTATAGTTTTTATCCGGTTTATGCAGAGACTTTTGGGGTGGATTTGGTGCAAATCCCTCTACGTCAGGACTTTAGTATCGATTCTGACGATTACCGCCAGCCTTGCAGCGGTGTGATTATTGCCAATCCTAATGCGCCAACAGGTTTGCTGCTATCGTTAGAGGTCATTAATAAGCTGGCCACTGAGCACCCTAATGCGGTCATCGTCATTGATGAGGCCTATATTGATTTCGCCCGTGCGGATGACGATCAAGAAGTTTCAGCCGTCAGCTTAATCAATGAGCATGACAACTTATTGGTCACGCAGACTTTCTCTAAGTCACGCTCGCTAGCAGGTCTGCGCGTGGGCATGGCCTTTGGTAATGTCTCTTTGATCGAAGCATTGACGCGGATGAAAAACAGCTTTAACAGTTTTCCGTTAGATAAACTTGCCCAAGCGGGAGCTACGGCTAGTTTGCTAGATAACGATTATTTTGTGCAGGTTTGCAATGATATTATCGACTTGCGTGAGACGATGACGGCCGGTTTAATTAAGCTAGGCTTTAACGTCTTGCCGTCACAGGCCAACTTTGTCTTTGCGCGACCGCCAGCAGGCAATGCGGCTGAAATCGCGGCTACGCTACGCAAGGAAGGTATTATCGTGCGCCATTTTAATAAACCGCGAATCAATGAATACTTGCGTATTACGGTAGGTACTGCTGAACAAAACCAACGTTTGCTTGCGGCGCTACAAGCCTAGACAAAGTAGCCTGTAGGGTACAAAAGCATTTTTTGTATTAGAAGATTAGCAATACAAAAGGGAGACGTTAATAGCGCCTCCCTTTTTTGATTATTTTTTTAATCGGTCTTTACCTATGTTTCATACGTTGCCTATGTTGCATAATTTTTAGCCGTAGTCTGAGCTATGAGTTGGCCAATACCCCTAATAAATTTCCTACCTTATCCACACATTCTTGATACTCCGCCGCACAGTCCGAGCCGACCGTAATACCGCCGCCTGCCCATAGGCTGACCTGCCCATCAGGATTGGCCTGTAAGGTGCGAATTAACACGTTCCATTGGCCGGAACCATCAAAGTTCATATAGCCTAAGGTCCCGCAGTAAGCGCCCCGTGGTGCCACTTCTAGCTCAGCGATGATCTCTACTGCCCGTTTCTTCGGAGTGCCGGTGATAGACCCTGCCGGCAAACTGCCAAATAATACGGTCAGCGGATGCACATTCTCTTTTATCGTCGCCGTAATGGTGCTGACCAAGTGATGGACGTTACTGAAACTTTCGATGGCAAAAAGTTTCGGTACTTTAACGCTACCGGTTTGCGCGTATTTGCCCAAATCATTGCGCAATAGGTCAACGATCATGACATTCTCTGCGCGGTCTTTATCGCTAGCTTCTAACTCATCGCGCAGTGCTCGGTCGCTGCTAGCATCATGGCCACGCGGACGTGTGCCTTTGATAGGTTTAGTACGGATATGATTAGCGCCGTCTGCACTGTTTTCAAACACCAAAAACAGCTCGGGTGAGCAGCTTAATAGCTCAAAATCAGCCAAACCGACATAACCGGCAAAAGGGGCGCTAGTATTGTTATGCAATGCGGGCAGATAGTTGAGCAGTGTGGCCGGTTTTGACTCACCTTTCGACTCTGTTAAGTCAGCCCGTTGGCCTTGCCAAGGTTGCGTGAGATTTATCTGATAGCTGTCGCCTTGATACAGATAGTTTTGGGTTTTGCTAAAAGCGGACTCGTACTGCGGATATTGCCAAATAGGGGTGAGCAGCAGTGGTGGTGGGGTTATTAATGAGATAGAAGTGGCCAGCTGCTGGTCAAGCTGAGTCAACTTAGCCATTAAAGTGTCGTAATAGGCAGAAGGTAGAAGGTCTTGTGCAGAAGGGTCTATCGTCAACTGCCAACCTTGAGCGCAAGGGCTGAGATAAATATCGTAATGACCTAAATAAGCACTGGGCTGTTCGGCCAAGAGAATGCCTTGCTGCGGGCTCAACTGCGGACTAAGTTGTTTGGCAGCAATATCATAACCAATAAAGCCCATCAGGCCGTGTTGGTAATGATTGATGTTAGGGGCTTCAATGGCACTAGCGGCAGCATCAGCGTTACTGTGATTGTCACTGCGACTACTTTGCTCATAACGCTGCGAATAGGCGATTAATTCCTCAATCCATTCTCGGTAAGTCGTGTCATAGCGCCACTCTTTTACTGGCAAAAAATGGCCTAAATTAGTATCAGTCGCGCGGGTAGTTTTAACTACAGTGATAGCAACGTCTTTATTGGCTGTCTCTTTATTACTGGCCTGTGCTTGATTAGCGGTGTCTGCGGCAGTGTTAGCCGTATTGAAGCCAGCGGGATAAACCTGCCATGCCACCTTAGGTAGGATGCCAATGACCGGATTACCCTCATTATTTAACCAACAAGCTTGGGCGTGCTGCAAGGTGCTAGCAGTATCCGCAGACAGCAACGCCAGCAAATGGGGTAATAACTCATGCGCCGCCAAGCCAGCAAACGGCCAACTTGATGGTACATGAGTTGAGGGCACTGTTAAGGATGCGGCGGCCAAATTGAGCTGCATTTAGGCCTCAAACTTTTTGACAATCAAGGTCGCATTGGTACCACCAAAGCCAAAGCTGTTGGTCATAATGGTCTGCAGCTTAGCTTCTCGCGTTTGGGTCACGATATCAAAGTCTTTGGCACCAGCGTCGAGGCTCTCAATGTTAATATTTGGAGCGATAAAGCCATCGCGCATCATCAGCAAGCAGTAGATTAATTCCTGAGCACCCACCGCGCCTAAGCTATGACCGGTCATAGACTTGGTCGAGCTAATGGGCGGTAAGTCTGAGTTGGTTGCGTTGTGCTTGCTCCCGTTTTCCAACTCGGACTGATAAGGGGTTTGATGCGGGTCAGTCAGAGCAGTAGCAATAGCATCGAGCTCAGTGATATCACCAAGCGGGGTGCTGGTACCGTGGGTATTAATATAGTCGACAGTGAGTAGACCGGCTTGCGATAATGCTTGCTGGATACAGCGCACCGCCCCTTCACCACTAGGAGCGACCATTTGCGCGCCATCAGAGCTGGCACCATAACCGACGATTTCCGCTAGGATAGTCGCACCACGTTTTTGCGCATGCTCCAAGCTCTCCACCACCACCATCGCGCCACCACCCGCGATGACAAAGCCGTCACGCTTACTGTCATAAGGCCGCGAAGCTAAGGTAGGGGTGTCATTGTATTGGGTGCTCATCGCGCCCATCGCGTCAAACATACACGACTGCGTCCAGTCTTCTGCCTCACCTCCACCCGCCAACACCATATCCAATTTACCCAATTGGATCAGCTCCATAGCATGACCGATACAGTGGACCGAAGTCGCACAAGCTGAGGAGAGCGAGTACGAAGCGCCTTTAATTTTTAACCCTGTGGCGAGTGCTGCCGAGACCGAGCTGCTCATGGTCTTAGGGACGGCCATCGCCCCAACGCCGCGCAGGCCTTTTTCTGTCATGGCGGCTACAGCTGTGACCACGTCTTGCGTTGAAGCGCCACCTGAGCCTGCTACCACGCCGACTCTTGGGTTGTTACCTACCGCCTCTAGCGTCAGTCCAGCATGCTCGATAGCGGCTAAAGCACTCACGTAACTGAATAGGGCGGCATCGCTAAAGAACCGCTTTAATTTGCGATCGATAACGCTGGTATCTAGCGCTTCCTTATCGATACTGCCACTGACTTGGCACTTAAAGCCTTTTTCGGCATAGACAGGGTTGAAGCGGATGCCAGAGCGGCCTTGTTTGAGCGATTCGGTGACCGTTGGTAAATCATTGCCAATACAGGAAACGATGCCAGCTCCGGTGATAACGACTCGGCGCATAATAAGATCCTTTTTTTTGCTAAAATGAGACGTAACTGTGAGGGGTTGAGGCCGTGTGCAAATAGCCTTAATGATTCAAGCTTGATTTCTTGATTTATAGCAGAGCAGATGACTGTTACTCAGTGCTATCAATGAATACTACTAATGAACACTGTTAAACCATGCGGTCAATCAGCACGTTTAATAAGTGTTATACACAAAGTAAAAAATGATGATTATATGGATAGTAATAGTATTTTATTGATATCAGTAAACGCGACTTTAATCACACTGGTTTATGAGACGCTATGATAACGCTAATTACTATTAATTTCATTAGCTAGCTAAGGATAGATTGTTGGTTTTTTGGTAGGTCGTCCTCATTATAGGCCTAGGTATACATAGCACTGCATTAAGATACAAAGCTAAAAACAGTGATAACATTGTTTGCACTGACAAGGGGGCAGGCTAGCCCTTATGCTAATGGCTTAAGAGGATTTGCTACTCCATTTTTTTTGCTCAATCATTAATGGCTAAGCTACTCAACTATTTATCTTATGACTTTATTTCCTTATAAATTTATTATCCAGCTAATAACAAACAAAAAGGACAGCAACATGGCTAAACGCAGCGCACTTTCTCAAGGTCTTGGTATCGCTAGCAAAATGACTCGCAACAATTTAGAGCGTGTCGGTTCATTTATTGATAGCGTCCATACTAAATCCAGCAATCCAAGAAAGTTTCAAGCGGTTGACCTTTCAGCGGCGGCGCAAAAGCAGGACTTATTGCGCGAACAGACCTTAAAGGCATCACAGCAGCTATTAGGCAAGCGCTTTGCTACTTATGGTAAATATGCCAAGAAAGTCGTACCAGATAGCGTCTTTAAGCAAGTGACGGATGGTGCCTTTGCTCAAGTAGCCAAATTAGCAGCCAACTGGAGCGATTTAGACTTAAAAGACGGTACTGATGTTACTGCGCTAAATGACACTGAGCGTTATGCGCTAGCCACTGATATTGCCAATCAAAACCGTGCGTTAGCGACTTTAGGTGGTATTACTGGACTAGCAGGTTTGCCAGGTATGCTAGCCGATACCTTATGGTTGCTACTTGTATCTTTGCGTACCATCTATCAGACGGCTGCTGTCTATGACCAACCATTGACCGGTAAGCAAGGCGCGCAGATAGCTTATTCGCTACTGTCTAATGCTGACTTAAGCAAAATGCAAGAGAAGCAGGCGTTACTAGCAGGATTAGGGGTAGCCAAAGGCTTAATCTCAAGTGCAGACAATCAAGGACTGCGCAATGAATTGAAGAATGTAGGCGCTAGCAATCAGAGCGTAACCTATTATGTTGAGCAAGTAGATAAAATTGCTTCACAGTTGAACTTTGATATTGACAGCTTAAGTTTACGTTGGTTGACTAAAGTATTGCCCGTGACTTCAGTAGCTATAGGCATGCACTATAATAGTCATCTCATTGAAGAAGTCATTGGTGTAGCGCAGGCGACTTTCAGTACTGACGGTACGAATGACCGCGCAGAAAAGCGTTTAATAGCAGATGATTCTGCTAAAGCGTCTACGGCTAAAGAAGAGGCGAAGTCTACGGAAGCGAAGCCGTCTACAGAAGAGAAGCAGTCTGCGGAAGACTCGGCTAATCAGGATCAAGCTAAGCAAGATAAAGCCGACGATAACAAGTCTACTGAGGATAAAGCTGCTGACGCTAAAAAAGACGAGGCTAAGCCAGAAGCGTCTAAGGCAACCGATGCTGAAAATAAGAGCGACGCTAAAGATACAAAAGTTGCAGATACCACAGCTGAAGATAAAAAAGCTAAAGACAGCAATGCTAAAGACAGTAAGTCTGCCCCTAAAGCGCAGCAGAAAACAGCAGACAAAAAAGACGCTGGTAAAGAAGATACTGCAGCGGCAAAGAAGCCCACTAACAAGTAGCTCAAGCGGGCTTAATTAAAGCCGTTATTACTAACTCTTTAATCATCAGAACATTTACGCGAGTAAGTGTTCTGATTTGTTTTTCATAACTAGTAAATAGTGTTGGTGACTATTGCTAGCAAGTCGTTAGCAAAAAGTCCTGAGCAAAATCAATACTAGCAAAGGGTTGGGCTGCCTTTATGCGTCGTTGCCACAAGACTGCATAAATTATTTTAAATGTAAAGTAGAATTGTCGCTTTATGGTTGAATTATAGCCAACATATCTTTATAATATACTGTCCTAAAAATGGGTGCGTCTAAGAAGTAGCTTAAAGTCAGCTTTTGAGCTGTTTTGCTATTATTAACTATAATCACGCATTTTTTTGTTATAAATGAACGGGAGAAGGATGCCTTATGGCAACAACTAACCAATTGATTCGCAAGGGTCGCAAAACCATCAAGGAAAAGTCAAAAGTTCCTGCGTTGCAAGCGTGCCCACAGCGTCGCGGTGTATGTACTCGTGTATATACTACTACCCCTAAAAAACCTAACTCAGCCATGCGTAAAGTATGTCGTGTACGTTTGACTTCAGGCTATGAAGTATCAAGCTACATCGGTGGTGAAGGTCATAACTTACAAGAGCATAGCGTGGTACTAATCCGCGGTGGTCGTGTAAAAGATCTACCAGGTGTACGTTACCATACAGTTCGTGGCGCTCTAGATTGCGCAGGCGTAAAAGACCGTAAGCAAGGTCGTTCTAAATACGGTGCGAAAAAGCCTAAGGCTTAATTTGTAACCACTTACTATTAATTATGCATGGGATAGGTGTTGCAACGGTCACCTTAATCTTATTAAAGATTAAAAGCCCTCTAGGCAGCATACCGCCATGCAGTAAGGCTGGCTGGTAGCAAAACCCTAGTAGCTCTAAGCACTGGGTGCTATGAATGCCAGACATCCCTGAAGACAAGGAAATTTATTATGCCAAGACGTCGCGTCGTCGCTACCCGTGAAATCCTACCAGATCCTAAATTCGGTAGCCAAACTATTGCCAAATTCATCAACCACGTGATGTTAGATGGCAAAAAATCTACTGCTGAGCGTATCGTTTACGGTGCACTTGAGACTGTTGCTGAAAAACGCAGCATCGAAAACCCAGTAGAGTTTTTTGAAGAAGTATTAGAAAACGTTCGTCCTATGGTCGAAGTTAAAGCCCGCCGTGTTGGTGGTGCCACTTATCAAGTGCCAATGGAAGTACGCCCCTCCCGTCGTACTGCCCTAGCGATGCGCTGGCTTGCAGAGGCCGCTTCTAAGCGCTCTGAAAAGTCTATGGCACTTCGTTTAGCTGGCGAACTAGCTGATGCTGCAGATGGCAAAGGTAGCGCTATGAAGAAACGTGATGAAGTTCACCGTATGGCTGATGCCAACAAAGCGTTCTCTCATTACCGTTTCTAATCCCTGTTACTAATGCTCATTTTTAATAAATGCGTTTAGCAATAGGGCAGTGAGTAGGCTCGTATTTGTGGTCTGCTCACTGTTCAGAACTTCTTTAACTGCCTGCTTTATAGCTATTAGTAGTATATTTGCTGCTAATAGCGTCTATATTTACTCATTCAGTTGAAACTAAGTGGATAAAACCGCATATAGTCTTGGTCGACCTATTGGCTAGCTTAAGCCAATACAGCCCACCTCGATAACAGCGTTACTCTACTGAAAATGAGATAAGTGTCCAAGTTGCTATCGTCTTACTCATTAAAGGTCATCTTTAGCTTAGCTAACAGACCAGGCTAACCAGCTATTGAGAGCGATGTTAAGCGTCATAAAAGCGTCACTGTAATCATCTACCCTGACCTTTTACTTTGGCTTTTATTCTTTGTGTACTATGGCATTATTTACTCTGGCATTGTCTGTGCATAGACGGTCACCAGTTTGGCAGCTACGGCGCTGAATAGGTTGATGACAGTCGTGCTAGCCAATGACAGTAATAGTTTTTAACACAGTAATAGTTTCAACGAAGATTACACCTACAATAAGATATTCCATTAGGAAAATATTATGGCCCGTGCAACCCCCCTCAAGCGTTATCGCAATATTGGTATTTCTGCCCACATCGATGCAGGTAAAACCACTACCACTGAACGCGTATTGTTTTATACCGGTGTCAGTCACAAATTAGGCGAAACCCATGAAGGGTCAGCCACTATGGACTGGATGGAACAAGAGCAAGAACGTGGTATTACTATTACTTCTGCAGCGACGACTTGTTTCTGGAAAGGAATGGCACAACAGTTCCCAGAGCATCGTATCAACATCATTGACACCCCAGGTCACGTTGACTTCACGATCGAAGTTGAACGTTCAATGCGTGTGCTAGATGCTGCTTGTATGGTTTATTGTGCCGTTGGTGGCGTACAGCCACAGTCAGAAACTGTTTGGCGTCAGGCTAACAAATATAAAGTCCCTCGTCTTGCTTTCGTAAACAAGATGGACCGTGTTGGTTCAGACTTCTACCGTGTTATGGACCAGATTAAAACTCGTCTAGGCGGCAACCCAATTCCAGTAGTTATTCCAATTGGTAAAGAAGACGATTTCGAAGGCGTTATCGATCTAGTTACTATGAAAGCCATCTATTGGGATGAAGCCTCTCAAGGTATGGAATTTGAAGAGCGTGATATTCCAGAAGAGCTAGTAGAGAAAGCTCAGGAATATCGCAGCATGTTGGTTGAAGTAGCTGCTGAAGCTAACGAAGACCTAATGAATGCTTATTTAGAAGGCGAAGAGCTGACTGAAGATCAAATTCATGCGGCCATTCGTGAGCGTACTATCGCTAACGAAATCATTCCTATGCTTTGTGGTACTGCCTTCAAAAACAAAGGCGTTCAGAAGATGCTAGATGCGGTTATCCGTTATCTTCCTAGCCCTGAAGAAGTCCCTGCTATCCGTGGTATTTTGGATGACAAAGAAGAGTCTGAAGGCACTCGCGTAGCTTCTGATGAAGCACCGTTCTCTGCCCTAGCTTTCAAAATTATGAATGACAAATACGTAGGTAACTTAACCTTCGTACGTGTTTACTCTGGTGTGATCAAGCAAGGCGATAGCGTTTATAACCCAGTTAAAATGAAGCGTGAGCGCGTTGGCCGTATCGTACAGATGATGGCAAACTCTCAAGAAGAGTTGTCAGAGATCCGTGCTGGTGATATCGCTGCTTTAGTCGGCATGAAAGATGTGACTACTGGTGATACTCTATGTGATGAAAACAACGTTATCACTCTAGAGCGTATGGAATTCCCAGAGCCAGTTATCTCTCTAGCTGTTGAGCCAAAGACCAAAGCTGACCAAGAAAAAATGTCTACAGCACTTGGCCGTTTGGCGAAAGAAGATCCATCATTCCGTGTTCATACAGACGAAGAATCAGGTCAGACCATCATCAGTGGTATGGGTGAGCTGCATCTTGAGATTCTAGTAGACCGTATGAAGCGTGAATTTAAAGTTGAAGCTAACATCGGTGCGCCGCAGGTTGCTTATCGCGAGACTATCCGTAATACAGTCGAGCAAGAAGGTAAATTTGTACGTCAGACTGGTGGTCGTGGTAAGTTTGGTCACGTATGGCTAAAACTTGAGCCGCTTGATCCAGCTGGTGAAGTTGAATACGAATTTGAAGAGAAAGTTGTCGGTGGTGTGGTACCAAAAGAATTCCACGGCGCGGTCGACAAAGGTATTCAAGAGCGTATGAAAAACGGTGTATTGGCAGGCTATCCTATCGTTGGTATTAAAGCCACGTTATATGATGGTTCTTACCATGACGTCGATTCGGATGAGCTATCGTTTAAGATGGCCGGTTCTATCGCCTTCAAAAAAGGCTTCATGGCGGCAAACCCTGCGCTACTTGAGCCTATCATGAAAGTTGAAGTAGAAACGCCTGAAGACTACATGGGCGACATCATGGGTGACCTTAACCGTCGCCGTGGTATGGTCCAAGGTATGGAAGATTTACCTGGCGGTACTAAGCAAATCCGTGCCGAAGTGCCATTAGCAGAGATGTTTGGTTATGCCACATCAGTTCGCTCAATGTCACAAGGCCGTGCTACGTACTCAATGGAATTCCAAAAGTACGCCGAAGTGCCTAAGTCAGTGTCAGAAGCTATCATCTCTAAATTCAACTCTAAAGATGACGACGAGTAAATTTATCTCGTTTTGTTGAACTATTGCTTGAGTTAGATAAGTGGATCGCGTCAATAACTTGTTAAAAGACTTGTTATTGATGTCGATTTACTTATAATATTTGACAGATTGCATACGCAATAAGCATTTTAATTAACTTATCTTAAATTGGTTCTACATCCATACTGCTTTAGTATTCGGTGTTTGACCCCTGATAAACAGAAGGATATACCCATGGCAAAGGCCAAGTTTGAACGTCTAAAACCACATGTCAACGTCGGTACCATCGGACACGTTGACCATGGTAAAACCACTCTAACTGCTGCTATCGCAACAGTAGCTGCCAAGACTTCTGGCGGCGAAGCTAAAGACTACGCAGCTATTGACAGTGCTCCTGAAGAAAAAGCTCGTGGTATCACGATCAACACTTCACACGTAGAATATGACACGCCTACGCGTCACTACGCCCACGTCGATTGCCCAGGTCACGCCGATTATGTTAAAAACATGATCACTGGTGCAGCCCAGATGGACGGCGCTATCCTAGTAGTATCTGCTACTGATGGCCCTATGCCACAAACCCGTGAGCACATCTTGTTATCACGTCAGGTTGGCGTACCATACATCGTTGTCTTCATGAACAAATGTGACATCGTTGATGACGAAGAATTGCTTGAGCTAGTAGAAATGGAAGTTCGTGAACTTCTATCTGACTACGACTTCCCAGGTGATGACACGCCAATCGTTAAAGGTTCAGCGACTGAAGCCCTTAAAGGTTCAGACGGTCAATACGGTGAGCCAGCTGTTGTAGAACTGCTTAACATCCTAGACACTTACATCCCTGAGCCTGAGCGTGACATCGACAAAGCATTCTTGATGCCTATCGAAGACGTATTCTCAATCTCTGGCCGTGGTACTGTTGTAACGGGTCGTGTTGAGTCTGGTATCGTACGCGTTGGCGACGAGATCGAAATCGTTGGTATCCGTGACACTCAAAAAACCACTTGTACTGGTGTTGAGATGTTCCGTAAATTGCTAGACGAAGGTCGTGCTGGCGAAAACTGTGGTGTACTACTACGTGGTACTAAGCGTGAAGACGTACAACGTGGCCAAGTACTAGCTAAGCCAGGTTCAATCACTCCTCACACTAAATTTGACGCTGAAGTATACGTACTGTCAAAAGAAGAGGGTGGTCGTCACACACCATTCCTAAACGGCTATCGTCCACAGTTCTACTTCCGTACTACTGACGTAACTGGCGCAATCCAATTACAAGACGGTACTGAAATGGTCATGCCTGGTGATAACGTTGAGATGGGCGTAGAGCTTATCCACCCAATCGCTATGGACAAAGGTCTACGCTTCGCTATTCGTGAAGGCGGCCGTACTGTAGGCGCTGGTGTTGTTGCTAACGTTCACGCGTAAGTCATAACCCTAAGCTAAACTGACGCTAGCCGAGCAATCGGTTAGTTGTTAGCTAAAAAGCCGTTCTCTTTGTTGAGGACGGCTTTTTTTTATTCTAAAATCCCTCCCTGACCCTCCCTTTAAAAAAGGGAGGAGATAAAAGCGAATATCTTTAAAGAGGTAGAAGGTTAAAGCTTTTAAGCCCCCCTTTCTCAAAGGGGGGTGGGGGGGATTTCAATTCTAAATTTATATGCTAGTGACCCAAAAAAACACTAAAAAAGATAAATCTGTAAAGATCTAGCTAACGCCAAAACCCACAGCACACCGAGCATAGACAAAAATAATTACTAAAATAGCTAAAGATTGCAGAAAAATCCCTGTTAAAACTTGCATTATGCGGCAAAGCTTGTATAATTATCAGCCTTAACACCCCTAGGCGATTGGCTCAATTGGTAGAGCATCGGTCTCCAAAACCGAGGGTTGTAGGTTCGAGTCCTACATCGCCTGCCACATTTGTTATATCTCACCACCTTATCTGTCCCTCTCCGAAGCGAGTTCTCTATGAGCAACAATCAGGATGACCTCGATACTAAGTTGTCTGATACTAAGGCGAGGGCAGGAAGTTTGCTGAGTAAAAAGACCAAACCGGCACCAGAAGGTTCGGCAGTAGAAGTTGCTAAAACCAGTTCAGCTAAAGATATTATGCTTTGGCTGGCTGCTTTTGCGGCTCTGATTGCAGCTACTTTAGGCAATCAATATCTACCCGGCTATTGGCAGCCTGCTAACGATGTATGGGTTCGCATTGGACTAATCGTTGTCTTAGTAGTTGTTGCTCTGATTTGTTTGGCAATGACGCACCAAGGTAGAGCTTTTAAAATTCTCCTTAGAGATGCTGCTGTCGAGCTACGCCGAGTCACTTGGCCGAGTAAAGACGAGACCTTCACGAATACGTGGCAGGTGATCGTCGTTATCGGTATCGTGGGCTTTATAGTTTGGTTATTGGATAACTTTTTTACTTGGTTCGTCGGGTTATTCATCGGTTAAATCGTCTTAATTAGGAGCGTCACATGCGTTGGTATATTGTCCAAGCGTTTTCTGGATATGAGAAACAAGTGCAGCGCTCACTTACAGAGCGTATTAATCGTAGTGAGTTTGCAGAGTCTTTCGGTGAGGTATTAGTCCCCACGGAAGAAGTCGTCGAAATGAAAGACGGCAAAAAACGCAAAAGTGAGCGTAAGTTCTTTCCGGGTTATGTGTTAATCCAAATGGAAATGAACGATGGTACTTGGCACATTGTCAATGAATGTCCCCGTATTATGGGCTTCATTGGGGGTACACCAGAGAATCCAGCGCCTATTACCCAGATCGAAGCCGACCGTATTTTAAACCGCCTCAAACAAGCTGAAGCGGTGCCAAGTCCGAAGACCTTATTTGAGCCAGGCGAAGAATTATTAGTCATCGATGGTCCATTTACTGACTTTAAAGGGTTGGTAGAAAAAGTGGATTATGAGAAGTCTAAACTGCAATTGACTGTAAACGTATTTAATCGACCCACTCAGGTCGAACTTGAGTTTAGTAAAGTCGAAAAGCTTAACTAAACATTCATGAACCGGGGAGCTTGCGTTGCCCGTGACTGTCTAAAGTACGACTGCCTCATTATTGAGGCATTGTTTTTTAAATAAGTCATAGCAACTGGCGTTATCACCCACCAAGGAGAAAATCATGGCTAAGAAGATTGATGGTTACATCAAACTGCAAGTGCCTGCTGGCAAAGCAAATCCTTCACCACCGATTGGTCCAGCTTTGGGTCAAAAAGGCGTGAACATCATGGCGTTCTGTAAAGAATTCAACGCCGCGACTGCTAGCATGGAACCAGGTCTACCAATTCCAACTGAAATCACGGTCTTTGCTGATAAATCATTTACATTTATCATGAAGTCACCACCAGCTGCATACTTACTACGTAAGGCTGCTGGGATTGCTAAAGGTTCTGGTGAGCCAAATGTAAATAAAGTGGGTAAAGTTACTCGCGAGCAGTTAGAAGAAATCGTAAAAACCAAAACTAAAGATCTTACTGCTGCAGATTTAGACGCAGCGGTACGTACGGTTGCTGGTACTGCACGTTCAATGGGTATTACCGTGGAGGGTGTGTAAATGGCTAAGCTAACCAAACGTCAAAAAACGATTCAAGAGAAAGTTGAACACGAAAAACTGTACACTCTTGAAGAAGCAGTAGAAATCCTTAACACGATTCCACCTGCTAAGTTTAAAGAATCTATCGATATCGCTATCAACCTTGGTGTTGATCCGCGTAAATCTGACCAAGTTGTTCGTGGTGCTACCAACCTTCCTGCGGGAACTGGTAAAACCAAGCGCGTTGCTGTATTCGCTCAAGGCGCTGCTGCTGAAGCCGCTAAAGAAGCTGGTGCTGACATCGTTGGTATGGAAGACCTAGCAGAGCAAATCAAAGCTGGTAACATGGACTTTGACGTTGTTATCGCTGCTCCAGACGCTATGCGTGTGGTCGGTCAACTAGGTACTATCCTAGGTCCACGTGGTTTAATGCCTAACCCTAAAGTGGGTACGGTTACGCCTAACGTTGCAGAAGCTGTTGCTAACACTAAAGCGGGTCAGGCGACTTATCGCGTTGACAAAGCAGGTATTATCCACGCGACTATCGGTCAAGTTGGTTTTACTGCTGAGCAAGTAGTGCAAAACGCTAAAGCGCTAATCAGCGATCTTAAGCGTGCTAAGCCTGCTACTTCTAAAGGTGTTTACATCAAGAAGATTACGCTATCTAGCACTATGGGTCCTGGTATCGCTATTGATGCTGTACCACACCGCATGGCGAAGTAATACTATTAATTTTCAGAGCGTTGAGCTTATATAGCCTTAACGTCTGAGAGCTAATAATTAGAATTAATAATCAGTTTTTAAGAATTAGGTCAGCGTAGTTCTTTGCTACGCTGTCTAAGACCGTAGGTAGAGACTGGCTTGTCGGTAGCATCAGCCACCTGCAAGGGGGTCTTGTTAATCGATATAACATGCAAGTGTTTATTGGCCTACGCAGACGGTGACCCATATAAAGTTTCGACATGAGAAAGTGGAGCTAATCCGCAATCAACGTCATTCTGATAATGGTGCCGTAATTAGTCGTTATTAACGTAAATCGGTTATGAATCGGTTTGTTTTAATGACATGTCGTATCAAGTCGATTGGTTGGGCTACTTCGGTGGTCGATCAAATTGATAAGATTAAGGAGTCAACTAATGGCATTAACGCTAGAACAGAAACAAAAAGTTGTGGCTGAAGTGTCTGAAGTTGCTGCGATTGCTTACTCAGCTGTAGCTGCCGACTATCACGGTATGGAAGTATCTCATTTAACTGAGTTACGTAACCGTGCCCGTGAAAAAGGTGTGGTCTTAAAGGTTGTGAAAAACACCCTAGCCAGACGCGCTTTTGAAGGTACTAAGTTTGAGTGCATGTCAGACAGTATGACTGGTCCATTATTATTGGCCTTCTCAATGGAAGATTTGGGTTCTGCTGCACGAGTCATTTTTGACTTTAGCAAAGAAAACAAAGCCATTGAAGCCAAATTGGTCTCAGTCGGTGGTGAATTGTTTGGTCCTGAAGAGCTTGAGCGTGTCTCAAAGCTGCCAACAAGAGACGAAGCATTGTCTATCTTGATGGCGACGATCAAAGCACCAGTAACCAAGCTAGCTCAGACTCTAGACGCAGTCCCAAGCAAGTTTGTTCGTACTGTAGCAGCAATCAAAGACGCAAAAGAAGCGGCTTAATTATTAAGCTAACTAATATAGAGCGATTACGCAGCGCCTAATTGGTCGCCGTAACGCTTTATTTCTACCCTAATTATTTATCAGATAAACGGAGAGTTCTCATGGCACTATCTAAAGATGACGTGTTAAACGCAATTGCTGAAATGTCAGTAATGGACATCGTTGAGCTAATCAGCGACATGGAAGAAAAATTCGGCGTAACTGCTGCTGTTGCTGCTGCGGCTCCTGCTGCTGCTGCTGCTGCTGGTCCAGCTGCTGAAGAAAAAGATGAGTTTGACGTTGTTCTAACTAGCTTCGGCGAGAAGAAAGTTGGCGTAATTAAAGCTGTTCGTGAAGCTACTGGCCTTGGCTTGAAAGAAGCGAAAGAATTGGTTGAAGGCGTTCCTGCTCCAATCAAAGAAGGCGCTAACAAAGTTGAAGCTGAAGAGCTTAAGAAAAAGCTTGAAGAAGCCGGCGCTACTGTTGAACTAAAATAGTTTAACCACCGCGTTTAAAAAAGAAGTCAGCAGTGCCTTGCATTGCTGGCTTTTTTTTACTATAATTATTAGCTTGACCTTTTGTGTCTGCCAGTATAGTACGCCAACAGCTATGGTTTAGCTGCTACCGTGCAATTTACTGTGATTAATTTGATGTGGCTCGTAGTCAATTTCAGCTAGAGTAGCAAAATTAATATTATTGATGGTTGGCTTAGTGCTGATTAGATTGATGATATTTAGCTTAGATTGCCGTAGCTTCACTCACGGTGGTAGATACCCTTCAAAAGGACAGACAATATACATGCTCGTACTCACGCTGATTGATAAGATACAATAATGTGCAGCTAGACATCACCAGATGTTTGGCATTTTTTCGTGCCTGAGCTTAAAATTTACAGTTTGGTGGCAGAGAAGTTAAACAGATTGGCATATATTATGTCATTGTTCTTTTAAATAAGCTGGTTATAGCCAGTTTTCGAACAATCAGATTGAATTCTATACAGATAGGCGTATTGATCTATCTGACCGCAAGTGTGCTCTCAACCCACATTCACTTGAAGTGAATTAATATATTTTAATTTTTATCTGCTTAAATCTTATTATAGCGAAAGCTAATAAGGTAGGGGCTAAGTTATCTTGATAGGTTTTGACCGACTACGGTCGTCTACTACGATAAGCTTAGGTGTATGACACGCTTAGTACTGTATTACGTTCAGCATAGTGTAGCAGAAAAAAATTGTTATAGAATAGTAACACAGCAGAAATAAATGATTTAGTACATAAAATTATCTATAAATACGCAGTATTAATTAGCAAGCACCGTTTAGCAAAGCCCTATTTAGTTATTTAAAGGCAATAGAAAATTATCAGCTCAGTTATAACCGTATTATTTATTAGCAAGTCGTCTTAAGTAATCTCGTTCCCGTTGTCAGATGACTGATATAAAGTTGTCATGATGATGTTTTCAATTTGTTTCCCGTCTACTGTAAGGACTCTCGATGGCATATTCTTATACTGAAAAAAAGCGTATTCGCAAAAGCTTTTCCCAGTTGCCCACTGTGATGGAAATTCCATACCTGTTGGCCATTCAAGTGGATTCTTATCAGCAATTTTTGCAAGAGCATAAAAAGCCGAAATCACGTGATAACACTGGTCTACAAGCTGCTTTTTCGTCTATCTTCCCTATCGAAAGTCACTCAGGTAACGCTGAGCTTCAATTCGTTGAGTATTACTTAGGCACGCCTGAGTTTGACGAGCGCGAATGTATCCTGCGTGGCTCTACTTTTGCTGCCCCTATGCGTGTGAAGATTCGTCTGGTCATCAAAGACAAAGACAGCAAAGATAAAGACAGCAAAGCCGCTATTAAAGATATCCGTGAGCAAAGCGTCTATATGGGCGAAATGCCTCTGATGACCAACAACGGTACCTTTATTATTAATGGTACTGAGCGTGTTATCGTCTCGCAGCTGCATAGATCTCCTGGTGTGTTCTTTGACCACGATAAAGGCAAGTCGCACTCAAGCGGTAAAGTACTTTATAACGCCCGTATCATTCCTTACCGTGGGTCATGGTTGGATTTCGAATTTGATGCCAAAGATTTAGTATTTGCTCGTATTGACCGTCGCCGTAAGCTATTGGCTACTATCATTCTACGCGCGCTAGGCTTAAGCACCTCTGAAATCTTAGATGTTTTCTTTGATAAAGTGGCCGTCTATAAAGGCGAAGAGCAATTTGAAATCGATTTAGTCGCTGACCGTCTACGCGGTGAGATGGCACAGTTTGACATCGTATCGCCAGAAGGTGATGTGTTGGTAGAGCAGGGCAAGCGTATTAATGCTCGCCGTATCCGTCAAATTGAAGAAGCTGGTATGAAAAAGCTGGCAGTACCTGATGAATACCTCTATGAGCGTATCTTAGGCGAAGACATCATCGTTGATGACGAAGTGATTGCGCGTGCTAATACGCTAATTGACCATGAATTATTGGTTAAGCTAAGCGAGCACGACATCAAAGACTTCACGATTCTATTTACCAACGATATCGATCACGGTACTTATATCGCGGATACTTTACGCGCAGACAGCACGTCGAGCCGTGAAGAAGCTTTGATTGAAATCTATAAAGTTATGCGTCCAGGTGAGCCACCAACGGTTGAAACGGCAGAGAAGCTGTTCGACAGCATGTTCTTCAACGCAGACCGTTATGACTTATCTAACGTCGGTCGTATGAAGTTCAACCGTCGTCTAGGTCTACCGTTTGAAGATACCGATAACCCAGACGTTCAGCGCGAGCGCAGTGTCTTGACCAACGACGACATCATCAACGTCTTAAAAGAGTTGATTGAAATCCGTAACGGTCGCGGCGAAGTCGATGATATCGATCACTTGGGTAACCGTCGTATTCGTTCAGTAGGCGAGATGGCAGAAAACCAATTCCGCGTCGGTCTAGTCCGTGTTGAACGTGCGGTTAAAGAGCGTTTAAGCTCTGCTGAATCAGACAACTTGTCACCACAAGATCTAATTAACTCTAAGCCAGTAGCGGCTGCGGTTAAAGAATTCTTTGGTTCAAGCCAGTTGTCACAGTTTATGGATCAGAACAACCCGTTGTCTGAGATTACCCATAAACGTCGTGTCTCTGCACTAGGCCCAGGTGGTCTAACGCGTGAACGTGCTGGCTTTGAGGTTCGTGACGTTCATGACACGCATTATGGTCGTGTCTGCCCGATTGAAACTCCTGAAGGTCCAAACATTGGTTTGATCAACTCATTAGCGGTATTCGCTAAAACCAACAGCTTTGGTTTCCTAGAGACCCCTTATCGCAAGGTTGTTGATGGCAAAGTAACGGACGAAATCGAATACCTATCTGCTATTGAAGAAGTAGGTACCGTTATCGCCCAGGCTGATTCGCCAATGAATGAGCAAGGCGAGCTTACTGATGAGATGGTCAGTGTGCGTAGCCAAGGCGAATTCGTGCGTATGCCAAAAGACAAAGTGACGCATATGGATGTGTCACCAAGTCAGGTGGTCTCGGTTGCTGCCAGCTTGATTCCGTTCCTAGAGCATGATGATGCTAACCGTGCCTTGATGGGCTCGAACATGCAGCGTCAGGCCGTTCCTACTTTGCGTGCTGATAAGCCTTTAGTGGGTACGAACATGGAGCGTCACGTAGCCCGTGACTCTGGTGTTTGTGTTATCGCTAATCGTGGTGGCGTGATCGAAGACGTGGATGCCTCACGTATCGTTATCCGTGTCAACGAAGACGAGATGAGCGCAGGCGAAGCCGGTATCGATATTTATAACTTGGTGAAATACACCCGTTCAAACCAGAACACTTGTATTAACCAACGCATTATTGTCAACCAAGGCGACGAAGTAGCTGTGGGCGATATCTTGGCTGATGGTCCTTCTACCGATTTGGGTGAGTTGGCCTTGGGTCAGAACATGCGCATAGCCTTTATGCCATGGAACGGTTATAACTTCGAAGATTCAATCTTGCTATCTGAGCGTGTGGTGAAAGAAGATCGCTTCACTACTATCCACATCCAAGAGTTGACTTGTGTGGCGCGTGATACCAAATTGGGTACTGAAGAAATCACTGGCGATATTCCAAACGTTGGTGAAGCAGCGCTATCGAATCTTGATGAAGCGGGTATTGTCTACATCGGTGCTGAAGTGGACGCGGGCGACATCCTCGTTGGTAAAGTGACGCCAAAAGGCGAGACTCAATTGACGCCGGAAGAAAAACTATTGCGTGCCATCTTCGGTGAGAAAGCTGCGGATGTGAAAGATACGTCACTGCGTGTGCCTTCATCGAGCAAAGGTACGGTCATTGACGTGCAAGTCTTTACGCGTGATGGCGTAGAAAAAGATGCGCGTGCCCGTGCTATCGAAAAGTCGCAGCTCGACAGCTATCGTAAAGATTTAAAAGAAGAGCTGCGTATCTTCGAAGAAGCGGCTCGTGGCCGTATCATCAACTTGCTTGATGGTCAGAAAGTAAGTGGCGGTGCCGGCTTTAAAGCGGGTAGCGTGATGGCTTCTGCTGATATGCAAGACATGAAGCTTGAGACTTTGCTAGACATCCAACCAGTCGAAGAAGAGATCGCTGAGCGTCTAACGCAAATCGCTGAGTTCTTGACGGACAAGCAAAAAGACATCGATAGTAAGTTTGCTGAGAAAAAACGCAAACTGAGTGCTGGTGATGACTTGCAGCATGGCGTTCAGAAAATCGTTAAGGTTTATCTGGCTGTTAAACGTCGTATCCAGCCTGGTGATAAAATGGCGGGTCGTCATGGTAACAAAGGGGTTGTGTCACGCATTATGCCGGTAGAAGATATGCCGTATGATGAGCATGGCAACACTGTTGATATCATCTTGAACCCACTAGGTGTTCCGTCACGTATGAACATCGGTCAGGTGCTAGAGACTCACTTAGGTATGGCAGCTAAAGGCTTGGGCGAGAAGATTGATGGCATGCTCAAAGCGCAAGCAGCCGTTAAAGATCTGCGTGAATTCTTAGACAAGATCTATAACAAAGTGGGCGGTGAGCAAGTTGATCTCGATAGCTTGAGTGATGATGATATCTTAGCGCTAGCGAGCAACTTACGCGGCGGCGTGCCTATGGGTACTTCGGTATTTGATGGCGCTGAAGAGAATCAAATCAAAGACTTGCTTGAGCTTGCCGACCTATCAAGAACCGGTCAGCAAACCTTGTATGATGGTCGTACAGGTCAGAAATTTGACCGTCCAGTGACCGTCGGTTACATGTACATGCTCAAATTGAACCATTTGGTTGATGACAAAATGCATGCTCGTTCTACCGGCTCTTACTCGCTAGTAACGCAGCAGCCATTGGGCGGTAAAGCTCAGTTTGGTGGTCAGCGCTTTGGTGAGATGGAAGTGTGGGCACTAGAAGCTTACGGCGCGACTTATACGCTGCAGGAAATGTTGACCGTGAAATCGGATGACGTAGAAGGCCGTACGCGGATGTATAAAAACATCGTCGATGGTGAGCAATACATGGACCCAGGTATGCCAGAATCGTTCAACGTATTGACCAAAGAAATCAAATCACTGGGTATTAATATTGAGTTAAAAGAAAACAATTAAGTCGGTATATGACCCAGTAGCGTCTTGGCGTAAGGTCAAGATGAGCTCGGTCTAATAGGACTTGTTTTTATCGCTAGGACTAAGGATTAGTTTCATATTTTATGAATAATAACCCCTTAGTCTTAGCCTATTTATCTCATCCCTATTCATTGCCTTCAGTCCTTTGGGGTTTGTTAGCCGCTTAACCGCCTCGCTAGTATTGACCCAGATGATGATAAAGATAACGGAGAAGCAGCTTGAAAGATTTACTCGATATTATGAAAAGCCCTGCCGAAAACAACGGCAACCGTGAGTTTGACAGCATTCAAATTTCACTAGCATCCCCTGACATTATTAAGTCATGGTCGCATGGTGAAGTGAAAAAACCAGAAACGATTAACTACCGTACTTTCAAGCCTGAGCGTGATGGTCTGTTCTGTGCCAAAATCTTTGGTCCAGTCAAAGACTTTGAGTGCTTGTGTGGTAAGTACAAGCGCCGTAAGTTCCAAGGTGTCATCTGTGAAAAATGTGGCGTTGAAGTCACTACCGCTAAAGTTCGTCGTGATCGTATGGGTCATATCGATTTGGCTAGCCCAGTCGCGCACATTTGGTTCCTAAAATCATTACCAAGCCGCATCGGTCTATTGCTAGATATGACCCTACGTGATATCGAGCGCGTTTTGTATTTCGAAAGCTATATCGTTACTGAGCCGGGTTTAACCAGCTTAGAGAAGTATCAGCTTTTAGACGACGAAGACTACTACAAAGCCCTTGAAGAGTTTGGCGATGAATTTACCGCTAAAATGGGTGCTGAAGCGGTTCAAGACCTACTAAAAGACATCGATCTTGATATCGAAATCGATGAGCTGCGCGAAGCAATTCCGCAAACCGGTTCTGAAACCAAGCTTAAAAAGATGTCCAAGCGTCTTAAATTGTTAGAGTCATTCCGTGATTCTAATAACAAGCCTGAGTGGATGGTTATGACCATCTTGCCAGTGCTACCACCCGATCTACGTCCTCTAGTACCACTAGAAGGGGGCCGTTTTGCCACGTCAGATTTGAACGATTTATATCGCCGTGTGATTAACCGTAACAACCGTCTCAAGCGTCTGTTAGAGTTGAACGCTCCTGACATCATCGTGCGTAACGAAAAGCGTATGTTGCAAGAGTCCGTGGATGCGCTATTGGATAACGGTCGTCGCGGTCGTGCTATCACGGGCAGTAACAAGCGTCCGTTGAAATCACTTGCCGACATGATCAAAGGTAAGCAAGGTCGTTTCCGTCAGAACTTGTTGGGTAAACGTGTGGATTACTCGGGCCGTTCGGTCATCGTAGTAGGTCCAACCCTACGTCTACACCAGTGTGGTCTGCCAAAGAAAATGGCCCTTGAATTGTTCAAGCCGTTTACTTACTCAAAACTATTGTCTCATGGTATCGCTACTACGATTAAAGCGGCCAAAAAGATGGTAGAACGTGAAGAGCCACAAGTGTGGGATATGCTGGCCATGGTTATTCGTGAGCATCCAGTGATGCTCAACCGTGCACCAACGCTACACAGATTGGGTCTGCAGGCCTTTGAGCCGGTACTAATTGAAGGTAAAGCCATCCAGCTGCACCCGCTAGTTTGTACCGCGTTCAACGCCGATTTTGATGGTGACCAAATGGCCGTCCACGTGCCATTGACGCTAGAGGCGCAGCTAGAGTGCCGTGCGCTAATGATGTCGACCAACAACATCTTGTCTCCTGCCAACGGTGATCCAATCATCGTACCTTCGCAAGACGTTGTACTGGGCTTGTACTACATCAGCCGCTCGTCTATTAATGCCAAAGGCGAAGGCATGATCTTCGCTACAGTCAACGAAGCCTTGCGTGCTATCGGCTCTAACGACTTACATGTGAACGCGATGATTAAAGTCCGTGTCACTGAGTCAAGCTTTGATGCTGAAGGCAATGTGACTAAAACCACTAGCCTAAAAGAAACCGTCGCCGGTCGTTTGCTAATCTGGAATATCATGCCAAAAGGTATGGATTTCGATGAGTGTAACCAAGAGATGACTAAGAAAAATATCTCTAAGTTGATCAACTCTTGCTACCGTAAGATGGGTGTGAAAGACAGCGTTATGTTCGCTGACCAATTGATGTACCTAGGTTTCGCGCAAGCGACGCTATCAGGCGTATCAATCGGTATGGAAGACATGGTTATTCCACCAGCTAAGAAAGAACTTATCGAAGCTGCTGACGCGGAAGTGCGTGAAATCGAAGACCAGTTTGAGCAAGGTTTCGTTACCGCCGGTGAGCGCTATAACAAAGTTGTCGATATCTGGTCACGTACCAACGATAAAGTCGCTAAAGCAATGATGGACAACTTGGCTACTGATATCGTAATCAATGCCAAAGGTGAAGAAGAAGAGCAGAAGTCATTCAACTCTATCTATATCATGTCAGACTCTGGTGCTCGTGGTAGTGCGGCGCAGATTCGTCAGTTAGCCGGTATGCGTGGTCTAATGGCTAAGCCAGATGGTTCAATCATCGAGACCCCAATTAAAGCCAACTTCCGCGAAGGTTTGACCGTACTTCAGTACTTCATCTCAACGCATGGTGCGCGTAAAGGTCTTGCCGATACAGCATTGAAAACGGCTAACTCGGGTTATCTAACTCGTCGTCTGGTCGATGTGGCGCAAGATTTAGTGATCACCGGTGATGACTGTGGTACCGAAGAAGGCTTGCTCATGACACCGCATATTCAAGGTGGTGAAATCATCGAGAAGCTGGGTGATCGAGTTCTAGGTCGTGTTACCGCTACTGACGTAAGCTACAATGAAGACCCAGACAAAGTCTTAGTACCAGCGGGTACTTTGATTGATGAGCATTGGGTTGACGTGCTTAACAACAACGCTATTGATGAACTTTGGGTTCGCTCAGTCATCACTTGTAAAGTCGCTCATGGCGTCTGTGCCCAGTGCTATGGTCGTGACCTTGCCCGTGGTCATAAAGTGAACATCGGTGAATCTGTTGGGGTTATGGCCGCTCAGTCTATCGGTGAGCCTGGTACTCAGTTAACGATGCGTACTTTCCACGTTGGTGGGGCGGCTAGCTCGACTTCAGTGGATAACAGCATCTCAGCACGTAACGCAGGTCAAGTGCGCTTCCATAACATGAAGACGGTTGAGCACGTAGACGGTCACTTAGTTATCGTATCGCGTTCTGCTGAAATCAGCATGGCAGATGACTTAGGTCGTGAGCGTGAGCGTTATAAAGTGCCTTACGGCTCAAGCGTGTTAGTGAAAGATGAAGACAAAGTGGAAGGTGGTCAGACCATCGCTAAATGGGATCCCCACACGCATCCAATCATCACTGAATTCGCGGGTAAAGCGACCTTTAGTGATATCACGGATGGTATGACGGCTACTGTGAAGGTTGATGAAGCGACCGGTATGAGCTCATTTGAGATTCTAGCCGCTCGTGACCGTCCAAGCGCTGGTAAAGACTTGCGTCCTGCTATCATCTTGAACACGGATGGTGGTAAAGAGGTTATTTACTTCCTACCTGCTGAGACGATTATTCGTGTCTCTGATGGTCAAGATGTAACGGCTGGCTCTATCCTAGGTCGTGTGCCACAAGCGACATCAGGAACTAAAGATATTACCGGTGGTCTACCACGCGTAGCCGATCTATTCGAAGCGCGTCGTCCGAAAGATCATGCGATCATGGCAGAGATGTCAGGTGTTGTGAGCTTTGGTAAAGAGACCAAAGGTAAGAACCGCTTTATTATCACTAATGAAGATGGCGAAATACATGAAGAGTTGATTCCAAAATGGCGTCAAATCAACGTCTTTGAAAACGAGACGGTAGAGCGTGGCGAGATCATCTCTGATGGTCCACAGAACCCACACGATATCCTACGTTTGAAAGGCCGTACGGCGCTTGCTAATTATATCGTTAACGAAGTCCAAGACGTTTACCGTTTGCAGGGCGTTAAGATTAATGACAAGCACATCGAAGTCATTATCCGTCAGATGCTACGTAAAGTAGAAATCACGGACGGCGGCGACTCTAACCACTTTAAAGGCGATCAGATTGAATACTCTGATGTGATAGCCTTGAATGAGAAGTTGGCGGGCGAAGACAAGTTCCCAGTTCAGTACGAGCGTCAATTGCTAGGTATCACTAAAGCCAGCTTGGCCACAGAAAGCTTTATCTCAGCTGCGTCATTCCAGGAGACCACCCGTGTTCTTACTGCTGCCGCTGTTATGGGTAAAGTCGATGAGCTACGCGGTCTGAAAGAGAACGTCGTTGTGGGTCGTCTGATCCCAGCGGGTACGGGTCTTGCTTATCATCAAGCGCGTAAAGAGAAAGCAGATGCGAAACTTTCTAAGCTGACCAGTACTAGCAAAGAAGTGGATACCGATGCTTTCAATCTAAGCGACACGCCTGAGAAGAAAGATTTCTCACGTTTCGATGAAGCTTTCGCGCAAGAGTTTAACCAAGACAGCCAGTCTGAGTAAGCGAAACTTGCGGTTCTAGGGTAATAAAATAAAAAAGCCAGCGCTAAGCTGGCTTTTTTTATGGGTAAAAACTAGGGTATAGTAGAAGCATATTCAGGCTAGCACTTCAATAATAGACCTACTAGGAACCCTTATGGCCGGTAAAACCCGAGTTGCCCAATACCAAGCAGACCGTACCAATCAAAAGTTATATTTTTGCCGTCTAGCTTGTAAAGCGGCGGCAGACGCTAACAATAAGCAACTGTATCAAGGGGAGTGTGAGACCGCGATCTTTCATCTACAAGGCGCGTTATTGGCGTTTTTACAGGAGCTTAGCCACTATTATGGGCTAGCTATTGCGCAGCCTACCGTAGCCTCTGTCAAAGCGACTTTAGCCCAGAGCACTCAAGTGTCACCTGAGATTCAGCGCTTGGAGCAATTGCTAGAGAGCGGTTTTTTAGCCGAGGTGATGCGGGCCTATAGCCGTTGCCAATATGCGCCTAAACCAGATACGCCAGAAGTGACTGCGGTGGGCCAAGGACAGGGCAGTAGCGATCTTATTGTTAATGTGGTCACCCTATCGAATCAATGGTTGCCCGATGACGCTACTATTCGCGAATGGCGTCAGCAGTTTCTAACATTGATTGAGCAATTGCGCTCAGGTATGGCAGAGTATTAGTTTTAATGGCTGCTGTTTCTTTATTTTTCTTTAGCACTCGGCAGCTTACTTGGCAGTAAAGGGCTAGGTAAAAACTCAGTCAAGATTTTACAACGCATAAGCATAAAAAAAGGCGGCTCAAATAAGAGTCGCCTTTTGCTTTTATACGTCAATCGAACCAGTAACGTCCATCAATCACCCATAGGAGGCATCTCTGTGGCTGGACTCACGGTAAGGGGACTTTGCGTATTTGCAGCTGGGCGCTCGCGGGACAACCGTGCTGCTGGAGAAGGCTCTACAGCAGGTCGCGTTGGGGTAGTAGGGGGTATGACCTCTACTGGAGGTAGCTGACGCTCTTTGGGTTTAGGCTTCACCGGCTTTCTGGTCTGATTGTCCTCTTTAACAGTCGCTTTCTTGCCTGTTTTAGGGTCTACCGCAACCACCCCTTCGTCAGTTACTTCCATAACGTCTTGCTGCTGCTTTTTCGATTTAGACTTATTATCGATAGATACCCATTGGTGCGGCGTTTTGGCCAGTTGGCCGCGCATAAAGTCAACCCACACCGGTAAGGCAGCAACCCCACCGTATTCGCTTCTGCCCAACGTATTAGGTTGGTCAAAGCCCATCCAAACGATAGCTACATTGCTGGGGTGGAAGCCGGCAAACCAGGCGTCTTTATAATCGTTCGTCGTTCCCGTCTTACCACCAATATCATCACGACCTAGCGCACGGGCCGGGGTTGCAGTACCACGTTGCACCACGTCACGTAGAATACCTGCCATCTCATAAGCGACAGATGGGGTTAAGATACGCGGTGCTTGGGTGGCCGCTTGGTATTGAGTAACAGGGGCTTTAAGACGGTCGGTGGCGGGCGCCGCATTGAATATTTTCAAATCTTCAGCCACGACTTTATCTTCGCCAGTACCTTCTGCATCAACCTCGCTATCAACACCGGCATCAGCGTCTAGGTCCGTAGCATCGGCTGCAGCGTCTTTATCAGAGCCAGCCTTGGCTTTTGCTGCGAGGGCTTTTTTCTCTTCTTCGGCGGCCAATTCACGGGCTTGCTTATCAGCTTTAATTTGCGCTTCGTTCAGCTTCTCTAGATTGTTGTTAAAGCAAAGGGCGCAGGCTTGCTGCGGATTTGCCTGAAACAACAACTTATTATCAAAGTCATAAATCTGTTCGATAAAGTAAGGCTGCACTCGGTGACCGCCATTAGCAAAGCTGGCGTAAGCGGTTGCCATCTGTAGTGGCGTGGCTTGCCCGGCTCCTAAAGCTAGCGATAGGGTGGTCGGTAGTTTTTCTTTATCTAGACCGAATTGATCTAATAGATTGCGCGCATCGGTAATGCCGACCGAGCGTAATAGACGAATAGAAACTAAGTTACGCGATAGGTAGAGGGCGCGACGCAAGGTCATATCGCCATAGAAACGACCGTCTGAGTTTTTCGGTTCCCAGCTGCCCACTCGCAGTGGACGGTCCGAAACAATACTGTCGGGACGATAGCCTTTTTCTAAGGCAGCGGTATAAATCAACGGCTTAATAGTAGAGCCCGGTTGACGCCAACCTTGCAGGGCACGGTTAAACTTACTGTGGTTATAGTTAAAACCACCGACCAAGGCATTAACACCGCCAGTTTCTGGATCGAGCGATACTAAGCTGCCTTGTACTTCAGGCACTTGCGTCAAACGCCATTGATTACCATTGTTAGAAGGGGTAACCCGGATGATGTCGTTGACAGAGACGATTTGCGAGGCATTGCTGGGATAGCCGCCCGTACGATTGGCGCTATAGTACTTTTTCGCCCAACTCATATCCGACCAGTTGACCGTGACTGTCTCGCCGCTGGGCAGTTCTGCCTCAAAGCTACGCGAAGAGACCTTAGTGACTTTAGCAGGGTACATATTGCCATAACGTTGGAATTTAGTTAGGGGCTCATCCTTGGCTTCCGGGCCACGCCAGCCATGACGCTTATCATAAGCCATCAAGCCTTTAAAGATAGCGGCCTCAGCTTGTTCCTGCGCTTCACTGTCCACAGTGAGCTTGACACGCCAACCGCTATTGACCACTTGCTCACCAAACTTATTGACCAACGCATAGCGGGCCATCTCAGCCAAATAAGGCATATTGACGTCGAGCTTCTCTTGATAACGATGCAAGCCGATAGGGGCCTTGCGGGCTTCGTCATGCTGCTGCTGAGTAATATAACCTAATTCTAACATCCGTCCGATAATCCAGTTGCGTCGTTCTAAAGCGCGTTCTGGATTGGCTACCGGGTTGTATTTTGAGGGAGCTTTAGGAAGACCTGCTAGCATCGCGATTTCGGCAATGCTCAAGCTCTCTAACGACTTGCTGTAATATTTTTTAGCCGCAGCACGAATGCCATAAGCCCCTTCTCCAAGGTAAATTTTATTGACATATAAGGTCAGAATTTCGTTTTTACTGAGCTCATCTTCCATCTTACGCGCGACGAATAATTCCGTTAACTTACGATTAAGCGTCCGCTCGGGGCTCAAAAAGTAGTTTTTGGCGACCTGCATCGTAATGGTGGAGCCACCAGTCTGACCATCATCATCAGTGACTACTTCGGTGACGGCGCGGCCTAGACCTTTAATACTAATACCACTATGCTCAAAGAAACTCGCATCTTCTGCCGCTAAAAAGGCATGAATCATGTCTTCTGGAATTTCTTCATAAGTCACTGGCAAGGAAATACGGTTGCCATACTGACCGATGAGTTTATCGTCTTTGCTATAGATCTGCAGCGGCATCTCAAGCGTGGCCGTTTTGATTTCATCAAGACTAGGTAAGGAGGGCGCCAGATACATCGCCATCGCATAAAAGCCGATAGGGACGGCCAAGACTAGAATAAAGGCGAGTGCTAGCGCAGCAATGACTAGGCCAACAAAAAATCGGAGCAGCTGAGCGGAAGAAGATTGTTTGAGCATAACTTAGCTTATAGTCTAGGATTCAATAAAGGCGTCATTATACCTTGAACCAGTTGCATACGTCTTACAAAATATATTACTGATTAAAAAGTGATTAAGTTATCTTGAATCTAACTATTAAGTAACGTATTGTATAGCGTTATTACAATAAACATCTAAATCAAGATGATAAAGGATAAAATTTGTGAGGTTATTCTCTTCTAAAGGCCGCCAGTTGGTGGGTGTGGATGTCAGTGCAACCTGTGTAAAGATGGTAGATATCAAACGCTTACAAGGCGTTTTTCATCTGCAATCCTACGGCATTGAAAGACTGGACCCCGGTGTGGTAGTCGACAAGCTCGTAGCGGACACAGAAGCGGTCGGTGAAGTGGTCTCTAGACTGGCCAGACGCTGTCAGGTGAGCGGCCAAAATGTGGCCTCAGCAGTATCTGGGTCAGCCGTAATTACTAAGATTATTGATATGGATGCCTCGCTTAGTGATTCGGAGCGTGATGCACAAATTCGTCTGGATGCCGATCAATATATTCCTTATCCTTTGTCTGAAGTCAACCTTGACTTTGAAGTCATTGGCCCCTCTTTAGTCAATGACCGCATGGTACAAGTGTTGTTAGCAGCTTCTCGCTCAGAGAACGTTGAACAGCGCGTTGATGCCATAGCCTTTGGCGGTATGACGACTAAGGTTATGGACATCGAGTCGCATGCTATTGAGCGCGCTTTTGCGCTTATGGTAGATAGCCTGCCCAATCATCCTGAGCTGGTTGCTTTGGTCGATATCGGCCATACCCAAACCACTTTATATGTCGCTAAAAACGGTGAATTCGTTTATAGTCGCGAACAGTTGTTTGGCGGAGCGCAATTAACGGAAGCCATTCAAAGCCGTTATGGCCTGTCTTATGAGGAAGCGACTATTAATAAGCGTGAGCAGACCTTGCCCGATGACTACTACAGTGAGTTGCTGATGCCTTTTATGGATAATGTGATTCAGCAAATTACTCGCTCTTTACAATTCTATTTTTCTTCTAGCCAATACAATAACGTCGACCACATTGTCTTGTGTGGGGGCAGTGCCGGTATTCCAGGCCTTGTCGGGATGGTACAGCAGAAGCTTGGCAATTCGACCTCTATTGCTAACCCTTTTATTAACATGTCAGTAGGGCCTCATATCGATAGCGAGCAGCTGTTACTGGATGCGCCAAGCTTAATGGTAGCTTGTGGGTTGGCCTTAAGGAGCTTTGACTAATGGCTCGTATTAACTTATTACCCTGGCGAGAAGAAGAGCGCGAACGCAGAAATAAAGAATTTATTACCTTAGTAGCGGCTATCACTCTATTGTCATTGTTAGCCGCTTTTGCAGCTTGGAGCTATTTCAACAATGAATTGGCAGAGCAGCAGAGTGCCAATGCTTTGATTGAGCAGCGCAATGCCGAGCTCGATGGCGCGTTAACTGAGATTACGGGTCTTGAACAGCGCCGTGAAGATATCATTTCGCGTATGCAAGTTATTCAAGATTTGCAGGGTCGTCGTCCGGTTCCGGTACACGTGTGGGATGACATTCCTAAAGCAATTCCGCCGGCCCTCTATATTAATAACTTTAAGCGCGAAGGCGATACGCTCACCTTGACCGGTCAAGCGGATAACCCGAACGTGGTATCGAGCCTCATTCGCAATCTAGATGCTAGCGAATGGATGGACAACTCTGCGGTACGTACCATTCAACAAAATATTTCAGCTTATGAAGCCCCTGCACCACTGACCACGGTTAAAGAAGGCGAGACGCCAAGGCCTATTTATCCGGAAGACAGTTATGTCCAGTTTGTTGTGACTACTGAAATTCAGTATGGCGTAGACAGCCCCGAGCAAGCTAAAGATCCAGCAGTGACCGCTGCGGCGCCTTCTGGAGATGCCCCATGAAGCTAACTAAGAAAAAATCACTCGTTAAAACCCCTAAAGCGGCACTAACCCCGAAAAAGTCTTTTGATTTTAACGAGTTTCGCCGCAGTTTTGAGTCTTTAGACAATCAGAACTATGGCAGCTGGCCCTTAGCAGTTAGAGTGACCGTCCTAGTAATGATTGTAGGCTTTATCGCTGCTTTAGCCTGGGCATTACCGATTAGCAGCAAAATTGACGAAATTACAGCGGCAGAAGCGCAGCAAGCGACTTTGCTAGAAGCTTATCGTAGTAAAGAATCTAAAGCGCGTTACTTAGATGCCTATAAATCGCAAGTTACGCAAATGGAAACTGAGTTTAATGCCTTGCTTAATCAGCTGCCTAAAGATACCCGCGTCTCAGAGCTGGTCGAAGGTATCAACATGACTGGGGTGGGCAGTAATATTCGCTTCCAAGACATCTCTGTTGAGCCGGAAGTGGAGCAAGAGTTCTTTATTGAGCAGCCCATTCGTATTGCAGCCTTGGGTGAATACCATCAGTTTGGTGCCTTTATTAGTGGGTTAGCAGCGTTGCCACGTATCATTACTATGCACGACTTTGAAGTGAATAACCCTCAGCCTTCTCTGGATAAGCTACCAGAGCTGACTTTAGTGCTGCAGACCAAAACTTACCGCTCTAAAGAAATTAATCCTGAAGCTTCAGCCACACCAGCACCTGAACAGGGGAGCAACTAATGGCTAACTCTATGTTTTTATCTAAGCCTGCCAAAATAGTCCTCTGTCTACTACCTGCTATCTTATTGAGCGCTTGTAGTGATCGCATAGGCTCCGCAGAGCAGCAGATGTTAGATATCCGTAATGCTCCTGCGCAGCCGATTGAGCCGCCGCCTAAAACGGAAATTGTAGATGACTTTGTTTATAGTGCCAATGTCTTACGCAGCCCGTTTATGCCGCCAAGCTTACTGAATGCGCAACTGGCCCCAATGAGCAACGAAGGGGTAAGACCTGATGTCATGCGAGTCAAAGAGCCATTAGAGCAATACGAGTTGTCACAGTTAATATTCCGTGGTTTGGTCATCTCACCAGAAGGTCAGCAGTATGGTCTAGTGCAGCGCCCAGACGGCACTATTGCTAGTGTCAAAGTGGGCGACTATATCGGGGTGAATGATGGTCGAATTGTCGAAATAACCTCTACGCAAATTAATTTAATTGAAATTGTCCCAGACAGTCGCGCAGGGTTTATTGAAAAACCAGCATCTCTGATGACACCAGCCGGCTAAATGGCAGAATTTTCGAGGATAAAATAATGACAGTTCGTAACCTGATTCGTAATTATATTGATAACAGCAAGCCACACTATCAGCCTAGCCCGGTTCGTCATCGTAAAACGCCTATAACGAGTACTCAGATGTCTACAAAATTCGCTATTCCTGCTCTTGCCGTCAGTATGATGGCCATCACCAGTGCTTCCTATGCGGCGCAGACTATCAACTCAGTTGCAGTCGTGCAGACGGCACCAGAGACTACGCAATTGCGCCTAGGCTTTGATGGGGCGCCCGTGATACCCGAGGCCTACCAACTCGAAAACCCAACCCGCCTGATTTTAGATTTTAATGACGTGCGTAATGGGGTGGCTCAGCGGCAAAAAGACTATAATGTCGGTAATGTGAATGACATTACCACCTTAAGCGATGACAGCAAAACCCGTCTAGTAGTGGGATTGAATGGCGACGGCGCTTATACCACAGCGGTGCAAGGCAACGACTTACTGCTAACGATGACGCAGCCACAACAGCAAGGGTTTACCCCAGCCGTAGCACCGATCGTCGCAGCGCCAGTATACTCGGCACCTGTAGTTTCGCCAGTGACCTCAGCCCCTGTGGTAGTCACTAGTAACCGCCCAGTAGTCAAAACGACCACGGCTCCGACAGAAACTATGGTCGTCCGTATCAACCCATTGTTAAACCCTGCTTCAGCGGCTACGGCGGTAGGCACACAGTATAGTTATGATGGTTTGAGTGCGCTCAATTATACGGCCGCTGGCGATGGGGGTAATGTCAGCATTGCCCTAGCAAACGATGCCATTCCTATCGATGTGCAGCGTCAAGGCAATCAATTGGTCATTAGAATGACCGGCGCTACTGTACCGCGTAATTTACTACGCCGTCTGAACGTCAACGGTGGCTTGGTCAGTAGCATCGATACCAAGAACCAAAACCAAAATGGTGTCATCACCATTAATATGCTAGAAGACTATGAATACCAAGCGTATCAGTCGGGCAATCAGTTAAACGTTAGTATCACCAAACCTGCCTTATTGCGTGAGCCGACGTTAGAAGAAAAAGTCTATACGGGTGAAGCGCTATCCATGGAGTTCCAAGACGTCGAAATCCGTAGTGTGTTGGATATCCTCGCTCAGTTTACCGATATGAACGTCGTGGCCAGTGACTCTGTTAACGGCAGTATCACCTTACGCTTGATTAATGTGCCTTGGGATCAAGCTTTAGACATTATTCTAAAAAGTAAAGGCTTGGGCAAACGCGAAAACGGCAACGTCATCTTAGTCGCCCCTGCTGCTGAATTGGCTGAGCAAGAAGCCAAAGAGCTAGAAGCCCAACAAGCGGTGCAGGCTTTTGCTCCTTTGCGCACAGAATATATCCGTCTAAGCTATGCTAAAGCGCAAGATGTGTTTAATTTAATTTCGCAAGGTCGTGGTGCGTCGGGTGGCACTAATAATGCTAACTCGCAGGATAGTGGCAGTTTGCTATCCAATCGCGGTACGGTGACGATTGATGAGCGTACCAATACGCTGATTATTAAAGATGTCGCTGCAAGTATCGAAAATATCCATTCTTTGGTCGATAAAATTGATATCCCAGTCCGCCAGGTCATGATTGAAGCCCGTATTGTCAGTGCCTCAGACAGCTTTAGTAAAGAGATTGGCGTGCGTTGGGGTATCTTGTCTAATGGGGCGGCAAACAATCGTAACTTGTTGGTCGGGGGTAGCAACCAGACTATTAATGATCTAAAAAACTTTACGGTTGAAAGTACGACCATCAACGGTCAGACAGTAACTTATCCTAAATATGATATTAGCCGTCCGGATAACTTAAACGTAGATCTCGGTGTAGCGAATCCAGCCGGTCGTATCGCTTTTGGTTTGCTCAGCATGTCAGACTTAATGCTGGATTTAGAATTGTCAGCTATGCAAGCAGACAACCGGGGTGAAGTTATCTCCACGCCCAAAGTTTTAACGACTGATAAGCAAACGGCTAAAGTCTCGTCAGGTACCCAGATTGCCTATCAAGAAGCGGCTGCTAGTGGCGCGACAGCCACCAGCTTTATCGAAGCGGCATTGAGCTTAGAGGCCACGCCAAACATCACGCCAGATGGTAAAATTGGTCTACAGCTAGAAATTAAGAATGGTACGCCGACTATTATCAATGGAGATGTGGCTATTGCAGAAGATGCTATTAGTACTAATGTCATCGTTGAGGATGGTCAGACCGTGGTCTTAGGGGGCGTGTTTAAAAACCAGATCTCTAATGGCGTTAATAAAGTCCCTTTCTTAGGTGACTTGCCTTTCATTGGTCGTGCCTTTAGAAATGATGTTCAGCGTAATGATAAACAAGAACTGCTTATTTTCATCACGCCAAAATTGATTAATGATGGGATTAGCCGTTTAAACTAAGCTTACTATGCGCAGCAGGAATACCCCTTAATTAACCCAAGAAGCAAGCTATAGGCTTGCTTTTTTTGGCTTTGATATTTGCGATATCGGGTAATATTTATGACTGTGCGGTCCGAGTAAGTAAAGCTTTACTAGCCATCAAAAGTGGGACATTGTATGATAAGCAATTTATTTGAGTAAAAACTATGTGGCAAGAGTTACCTTCGGTATTTTTGGTGGGTCCCATGGGCGCAGGCAAAACGACCGTAGGCCGGTTACTGGCAAAATACTTACAGCGCGACTTTGTCGATAGTGACTGGTATGTCGAGACACAGACAGGGGCTGATATCGCCTGGATATTCGATAAAGAAGGCGAAATGGGCTTCCGTGAGCGTGAGACTCGTGCTATAGATGAGCTGACGCTACGTTCCGGCATTGTGATGGCCACGGGCGGCGGCGCTGTTATGCGTGAAGAGAATCGTGAAATGCTCAAAACTCGCGGTATTGTGGTTTATCTCAATGCGCCAGTAGACATTCAGATGTCACGGACGGCCAAAGATAAGTCGCGGCCTTTATTGCAGCAGCCTAACCCCAGACAAGTCTTACAAAAGCTCTATGCCATTCGCGACCCTTTATACCGAGAAGTCGCCGATATTATTTTGCCTACTGGGCACACTTATCCCCGCCATATGGTGACCGAGCTAATCGGACTGTTAAAGCCTTATATTGAGGATCAGACTTCTTCTATAGAGTGATAGACGTCTATAAAGATAGTCCAGATTAAAGATAGTCCAGATTAAAGGTAGTTTAGATTAAAGCTGGTCGAGATGACCATTCAAACCGTTAGTTCGCTAGCACAAAATATTAATAGCTTTCATTGTTTTCGCTGCAGTCATCATCTTAACTCATTGCCATTCTTTAGCATTTATTAGCCAGTAGGATATCGTCATGTTGTCGCATTGTTTGACCGTTCACGCTCACTCGCATGATTACCCGATTGTCATTAGTCATAAAACTGATATGGCGGCACAAGTAGCGCCTTATATCGCTGGCAAGCAGGTCTTAATCGTCACCAATGACACGGTTGCGCCGCTCTATTTACAAGCCTTACAAGACGGACTAGCGACAAGGTTTGCGGTCTTTGTTTGTGTGTTGCCCGATGGTGAAGTCTATAAGACCCAAGACAGCATCAACCAAATTTATGATGCCCTAATGGACAATCACTGCGGTCGCGATGTCACCCTAATCGCCTTAGGTGGTGGGGTGATTGGCGATATGACCGGGTTTGCCGCGGCCAGTTTTATGCGGGGGGTCAATTTTATTCAAATTCCCACGACCGTATTGGCACAAGTTGACTCCAGTGTCGGCGGAAAGACCGGCATCAATCATCCGAAAGGTAAGAATATGATTGGGGCCTTTTGGCAACCACAAATGGTGCTAGCCGATATGGCCACCTTGCATACTTTGCCCAAAAGAGAGCTAGCGGCGGGCATGGCAGAAGTCATTAAATATGCGCTGATTATGGATGCTGAGTTTCTCGAGTGGTTAGAGCACAACATGGCGGCCATGATGCAGTTGGATTTAGATTTAATTGGCGAGGCGGTGAAACGCTGCTGTGAGTTTAAAGCCCAAGTTGTGGCGGAGGATGAACGCGAAGCGGGTCGGCGCGCCCTCCTGAACTTTGGTCATACTTTTGGTCACGTGATTGAGACCCATGAAGGCTATGGCAGTTGGTTGCATGGCGAGGCGGTTGCAGCCGGCATGGTACAAGCGGCAAAGCTATCGCAGCGTCTCGGTTGGATTACCGCAGCTGAGGTCAGCCGTATCGAGCAGCTGCTACTCTTAGCTGAGCTGCCGATTACCCCGCCGGCCATTAACACCGATACCGCGCTAGGGCTAATGAGCCATGATAAGAAAGTTAAGCTGGGTCAGATTCGTCTGATTTTATTAAAATCACTTGGCGATGCCGTGATTACAGACGAGTTTGCTCCTGAGTTATTAACTGCTGTCTTAGCCGAGTCAATGACTGCTGCGGTATAACAATGGCGCAGTGACTGTGTTTGATCTGCGGTTGATCTGCGGTTGATTTGCGGTTGATAATGCTCTATCAAACCGCATTTATTACCAACTGGCTATTAGCTTGCTTCACCTATTATTTTTATTTTCAGACCCGTAACTTAAGCTATATTGGCTAAGTTACGCCTCTAATGATTTGCCGTTAAAAGTTTAATAAGGAATTACCATGGCCGTCACAAGCCCCACCTCGCGCCCAGCTACTAGAGCGTACCGACGTTATGCTTTGATTTGGCTACTAATGACCCTAATCTTAGGCGTCGTGACGGCTTTGGTGTGGATGTTTGCCAAAACCCCGGCCGCCCGCACTACTATTGAAAATGCGCCCATTACCGCCAATGTCAGTACGGCAATAGACATTACCAAAACCACTAAAGTTGAAGCGTTACATGAGCTTGATGCTGATGTGCAGCCTATTGATTTTTCAGCGATGGTACGGGATTTGCGTGAGTATCCTGAAGAGTTTAAAGACAAGCGTTATTTGCTGAAAAATAAAGGCAAGTGGACCGTGCAGGTCATGAACGTTGCGGAAAATGACGTCATTGTCGATTATCTATTAGGCCGTGAAGACCGCAGCAAGTTTGCCTATTTCCGTTATCGTGATGACAATGATCAGCTGCGCTATATGCTGACTTACGGGATTATGAGCAGTGCCGAAGAAGCGATGGGCGCGTCCAAGCTGATGGACTTCGGCCTACCCGCCAATGTCCGGGTGATTCCGGAAGAGTTTAATCGCTATGTGAATAGTATTGATAACTATGAATTAGCAGACCCGGTAGTCGATTTGGCTGCCAATCGCAATCGCCAAGTGCGCCTGCAACCGACCCGCCGTGAAGTCCCGGTGCGTAAGCGAGCTACCCCAGCTGCTCAAGAGAATGCGAGTACTAATACAGACTCAAATAACTCAGCCAGCACCCAATCTGCGCGCCCTAGCGAAGAAAAGCGCAGTATTCGCAGTTCTGACGACGCGTCTGAGACGCTGGTAGTACAAGAAGAGCGTGTCGTTAATGCTGACAACGACGGTGTTATTGCAGCTCCGAAAAATGACAGTAATAAAACGGATGCGCCAGCCAGTAATAAGAATACAGCTACGCCACCAGCGGCCAAAAAAGACCCAGCACCAAAGCCCGATACCAGCAATAAAACCAGTGCAAAAGAAGGCAATAATAAAGACAAAGTTAAAAATAATAGTGGCAGTGCTGGTGCGGAATCTGGGGATGCTATCAAAGCATTGATTGAAGAAAAAAAGCCGTAATCTGACGTAAATCAGCGGCTAATGCATACCAATAGTAGGTTTGGCGTCAATAAATAAGACTGGATTTTTCAATTTTTATTGTCTAATATAACAGTGGGCGATGTTCAGTAGCGTTATGGTAAGTATTTTGTTGATTGATATCACTATTGGTAGCGGTCAACGCCATTGCTAAACTGGACTAACAGTATTGCGTATTATTAATGCACAATGTCTAGTCCGTCGACCTTGTTTTTGCAGGGGGAGTGCGGCTCTTATATTGATTGAGCGCAGCATGTTGATACCCAGTAAAAAGGCGCGGAGCAGCCCATAGGTTTGTCCGGCTTAATCTATGACCCTTTTTTGGTAGTGTTTAGCTCTTCATTAGAGCGGCGCCCTTGAATTCAGTCACGCTAAAGCTGCCATCCTATGGCCGCTTGCATCAAAGGGGAGGATTCACCGTTAGCGTTAACCATCATGGTTGGTCTTAACCGAGTCATCTACGACGCCGCTAGACGGTAAGTCGAATAAAGGGGAGAGTAGCCTCTAAAATCTGAGTCCGCTCACCCTAGAGCAGAGTCACGCACCATTTACTGCTCCAATAGCACCTCTGAAAACGTATGAGCCACAATTGCTTGGTTGATACAATTTACACAGTAAGAGTCTCCTATTGCTTCACAGCTTCTGGTCTTAATCCGTTAAGACAATCAGCATTTACCGGCCATCTGGCCTCAACCACCGTATGTCGATTCAGATACGCTGCTATTTTATAGCTCTTGCTACTCAACCGTGCCGCCTTTAGAAAGTGATAACCGTTGCGAGCCTAGCAAAACTAACGAAAAAATAGCCAGAAGTTCCATTATTTGTTTCGCTTACTGTCATTAGTAATACGCCTGTCTTAATACGTGCTTATATTGAGCACATCGCCCACCTGCCGTTCTACTTTGCGATTAGCGTGGCTCTCTTGAATTGAGAGGGTAACGTGGTCGGCCCACTAAAAAGGACAAGCGATGACAATGATTTCTGAACACCAACACCTAGCCAGCCCAGATGACTTCTCTGACAACTGCGGCTTTGGTCTCATTGCCCACATTGAAGGCATTGCTAGCCATAACTTGGTACAGACTGCTATCCACAGTCTCAGTTGTATGACCCACCGTGGTGGCGTCGCTGCTGATGGTAAAACTGGCGATGGTTGCGGCTTACTACTGGCCAAACCTGAAGTTTTCTTTCGCAGTATTGCTGAAGAATTGGGTATCACGCTGACGGATAATTACGCCGTCGGTACTGTATTCGTAAATGATGACCCGCAACTGGCTGCGCACAGCCAAAGCGTTTTTGATGAAGAGATTACCGCTCAAGGCTTAACGGTCGCAGGCTGGCGTGATGTCCCAGTAGATTTGGATATCGTCGGTGAGATTGGTCGTGAGACTTTACCAGTATTCAAGCAAATTATGGTCAATGCTGCAGACGACTTAGTCGCTGAAGACTTTAACCGCCGCTTATTTGTAGCGCGTAGAAAGGCCGAGCAGCGCCTAACCGACGATAGCTTGTTTTATGTGACCTCGCTAAATTGCCAGACGCTTATCTATAAAGGTCTGGTCATGCCCGCTGATTTGCCCGCGTTTTTCTTAGATTTACAAGATGAGCGTTTAGCTTCACACATTGTGGTTTTTCATCAGCGTTTCTCTACCAATACCTTACCGCGTTGGCCGCTGGCCCAACCCTTCCGCTACTTAGCCCATAATGGTGAGCTCAATACCATTACCGGTAATCGCAACTGGTCGGTAGCGCGTACTCCTAAATTAAAATCCGATAAATTGCCTGAATTAAGCGAGCTACACCCGTTGGTTAACCGTACGGGTTCGGACTCTTCTAGCTTAGATAATATGCTCGAGGTGCTGATTTCAGGCGGCATGAGCTTATTCCATGCGATGTCTATCCTAGTGCCGCCCGCGTGGCAAAATGTCGATAGTATGGACATGGACCTGCGCGCCTTCTACGAGTTTTATTCACAACATATGGAAGCTTGGGATGGCCCTGCCGGCTTAGTCATTCAAGATGGCCGTTATGCCGTGTGTATGTTAGATCGCAATGGTCTGCGCCCTTCGCGCTGGGTCACCACGAAAAACGGTTATATCACGGTAGCTTCAGAGATTGGCGTTTGGGATTACGAGCCGAAAGATGTGTTGGCGAAAGGCCGTGTTGGCCCAGGTCAAATGCTCGTGGTGGATACCATGACCGGTCAAGTTCTCGATACCAAAGCCATTGCTACGCAATTGAAAAAAGCGCACCCGTATCGCAAATGGCTACGCGAAGAAGCCACACGTATTCGCGATAACGAGCAGATGGAAGAGCAATTGGCTGAACAGGCGCTCAAAGGTGAGCCGCTGAAAGCATTGCAAAAGATGTATAACATCACCAATGAAGAGCGCACGGAAATTATCCGTCCCAACGCTGAAAATGGTCAAGAGCCAGTAGGCTCAATGGGCGATGATACCCCAATGGCGGTACTGTCTAGACAAGTCCGTCATGTGGCCGACTTCTTCCGCCAGCAGTTTGCGCAGGTGACCAACCCACCGATTGACCCGCTACGTGAGTCTATCGTCATGTCACTGCAGACCTGTCTAGGGGCGGAGACCAATGTCTTTAACCCTACAGCCAGAGATGCCCACCGTATTGTCTTAGCCTCGCCCGTATTATCCGCCAGTAAGATGGCCCAGTTAGAAGCGCTAGATGACCCCGCGTTTCAACATGTGCGTATCGACCTAAACTACGCTAGCGATATGCCTTTAGACGTGGCTATTAACGACCTGTGTGAGCAGGTAGCTACTGAGGTGCGCAGTGGTAAAGCGTTGATTATCTTATCGGATAAAGCCATCGTAGAGGGTAAGGTACCGGCCAATGCTTTGATGGTGACCGGTGCTGTGCATCATTATCTTATCGAGCAAGGGATTCGTACAGACGCCAATTTAATTGTTGAAACCGGCTTGGCGCGTGACTCGCATCAAGTGGCGGTATTAATTGGCTTTGGCGCCACTTGTGTCTTCCCTTATTTGGCCTATGACGTGATTGAAGACTTGGTAGCGACCGGTGAATTACTCGGCGATCCCATTCAAGCTCGCGTCAACTTCCGTAAGGGTCTGGATAAGGGCCTGCTCAAGATTCTATCGAAGATGGGAATTTCTACCATCGTTTCTTACCGCGGGGCACAGCTTTTCGAAGCCGTAGGTCTGTCAGAAGAAATCGTAGACTTATGCTTTAAAGGCGTGCAGAGCCGGATTAAAGGGGCTACCTTCGCCGACTTAGCGGCGGACCAAGCCATATTAGCCGCCAATGCGTTTAAGCGTCGCCTACCACTCGATCAAGGCGGTCTGCTTAAATTTGTCTTTAATAAAGAGTATCACGCCTTTAACCCCGATGTAATTCGTACCTTACATACGGCCGTGCGTACCGGCGATTATGACAACTATCGCGAGTATGCCAATCTGGTTAATAGTCGTCCGATTGCCACTTTACGCGATTTGCTAAAGCTCAAGACTGATCAGGCTATTGATGTCGAAGAAGTGGAAGACATTGCGCAGATTTTACCGCGCTTTGATTCGGCAGGGATGTCGCTAGGGGCATTGTCTCCCGAAGCGCATGAAGCCATCGCTATGGCCATGAACACTATCGGCGGTCGCTCTAACTCAGGTGAGGGCGGAGAAGACCCTGTCCGTTACGGCACCATGCGTAACTCGAAGATTAAACAGGTGGCCTCGGGCCGTTTTGGGGTCACGCCAGCTTATCTGAGATCGGCTGAAGTTATGCAGATCAAGGTCGCACAGGGCGCAAAACCAGGCGAGGGCGGTCAGCTCCCGGGCGGTAAGGTCAATGCCTTGATTGCCCGCTTGCGCTACTCAGTGCCAGGGGTCACGCTCATTTCGCCACCGCCGCACCACGATATTTACTCTATTGAAGATTTGGCTCAGCTCATTTTTGACTTAAAGCAAGTCAATCCTGATGCCTTAGTTTCGGTAAAACTGGTTTCGCGTCCGGGAGTCGGTACGATTGCCACCGGGGTGGCCAAAGCCTATGCCGATCTCATTACCATCTCGGGTTACGATGGTGGTACGGCAGCGTCACCATTGTCCTCTATCCACCATGCGGGCTCTCCTTGGGAGCTGGGTCTGGCAGAGGCGCATCAGTCGCTACGCGTCAATGGTCTACGCGATAAAGTCCGTGTACAGACGGATGGCGGCTTAAAAACCGGTCTAGATGTGGTCAAAGCCGCTATCTTAGGCGCAGAAAGCTTCGGTTTTGGGACCACGCCAATGATTGCAGTGGGCTGTAAATACCTACGCATTTGCCATTTGAATAACTGCCCAACAGGCGTGGCCACCCAAAAAGCGGTCCTGCGCGATGAGCACTTCATTGGTGAAGCTGAGATGCTGATTAACTTCTTTAAGTTTGTAGCGACCGAGACCCGCGAATGGTTAGCCGTGTTGGGCGTCCGCAGCATGGAAGAGTTGGTCGGTCGTACCGATTTACTTGAGGTCATCGAAGGCTTTACCGCCAAGCAGCGCAATCTAGATTTAACGCCACTGTTATACAGCCATCCCGCCAGTGTAGGCAAGCCGCATACCTGCCAGGTTGAGCGTAATGCCCCGTTTGATAAAGGCTTATTGGCCGAGCAGATGATTGCCGATATGATTCGACCTATACGCCAAGGCATGGGTGGAGACTTTAGCTATCACGTGGGCAACTGCGACCGCTCGATTGGCGCGCGTATTTCGGGTGAGATTGCAGAGGTTTGGGGCAACTTAGGCATGAAAGAGATGCCCATTCGCTTGCACCTTACCGGTACTGCAGGGCAGAGCCTCGGGGTGTGGAACGCCGGCGGGTTGCATATTGAGTTAGAGGGCGATGCTAATGACTATGTGGGCAAAGGTATGGCTGGTGGCGAAATTGTCATCTATCCACCAAAAGACTCGGTCTTTGCCTCGCAGCATACCGCAATTATTGGCAACACTTGTCTCTATGGGGCTACCGGCGGCAAGCTTTATGTGGCCGGCACCGCAGGTGAGCGCTTTGCCGTACGTAATTCAGGCGTGCATGCGGTCGTTGAAGGCACCGGGGATCATTGCTGTGAATATATGACCGGCGGCATAGTCACGGTCTTGGGTCGTACTGGGCTCAACTTTGGGGCGGGCATGACCGGTGGCTTTGCTTATGTGCTGGATTTAGAAGGCGACTTCTTTGACCGCTGTAACCATGAGCTCATCGATCTTCACCGTATCTCGAGCGAGCAGACAGAAGAGCATCGCATTCATTTACAGCAGATTATTGAGGCCCATGTCGAAAAAACCGGCAGTGCTTGGGGCAATAATATTTTGGCTGATTTTGACTACTATGCTCGTAAGTTCTACTTGGTCAAGCCCAAAGCAGCCAATATTGCCTCGTTATTGAAGACCACTATGGCGGACCCGCAATAGGCTTTCTTGACTTGCAGCCTTGGCCCATTAATTCTTAATCCGATGAGCTAAGGCTGGCAAGAGACCGTTTTAGAGAGACAAAACAGCGTTGCTATAGCCGTTATTCTAATATTCAGCATGACGGCTATAGGCAACACTTAACAGATACCCTCACAGCAGGTACGTGGCAAGGAGATTTAAGCGAAAAGTATAGAGTCGTTGTAAGACAACAGCGTAAGGTATTGCGTTAGGAAGCGGCTGAAGACCGGCATTATCTGGTCTTCGGTAACTTGGAATAAAAGTGCTCATATTAAGCGCATTTCTAGTCAGGGCAGCTTGCAGACGGCTTATGCTAAACGGGTTTGGCTACTATTGGCTGAGCACCGTTGGACTCAAGCTCTTAATCCTAAGAGCATTCGCTAAATCGCAATGAGGACCGCTCGTTATTAGCGCAGTTGTCCTTATCCCGTGGCCACGACTCACTTTAGGAGAATATATCGACATGGCAAAACGCTTACACAATAGTTTTCAGTTCTTAGATGTGCCGCGGATGGACCCTACCAAAAAGGATGTGGTCACCCGCGCTACCGAATTTGTCGAAATCTATCAACCCTTTGAAAGAGAAGCCGTCGCGCAGCAAGCCCACCGCTGCTTAGAGTGCGGTAACCCATATTGCGAATGGAAATGTCCGGTACATAACTACATTCCCAACTGGCTCAAGCTCGCCACCGAAGGGCAAATATTTCAGGCGGCAGAATTGTGTCACCGTACCAATACTTTGCCCGAAGTCTGCGGTCGCGTTTGTCCGCAAGACCGCTTATGCGAAGGCGCTTGTACCTTGAATGATGGCTTTGGCGCCGTCACTATCGGTAACGTCGAAAAGTATATTAACGATACCGCCTTTGCTTTAGGCTGGCGTCCTGACATGTCCGACGTCGTTTGGACCGATAAAAAAGTCGCTATCATTGGCGCCGGCCCCGCCGGTTTAGGCTGTGCTGATGTGCTGGTGCGTAATGGTGTCAAGCCTATCGTCTTTGATAAACGTCCGGAGATTGGCGGTTTGCTGACCTTTGGCATCCCTGAATTTAAGATGGAAAAGGATGTCATGCGCAATCGCCGCGAGGTGTTTGAAGGCATGGGTATTGAATTCCGCTTAAATACAGAAATCGGTACCGATGTGACTATCGATGAGCTGATGGCAGATTACGATGCCGTCTTTATGGGCATGGGCACTTATACTTATATGCGTGGCGGTTATGCCGGTGAAGAGCTCGATGGTGTCTATGATGCCCTTGATTTCTTGATTGCCAACGTCAACCGTTGCAACGATTGGGAGCAAGACCCGAGCGAGTATATCGACTTAAAAGGTAAAAAAGTCGTGGTACTTGGTGGTGGTGATACCGCAATGGATTGTAACCGTACCAGTATTCGTCAAGGGGCGGAGCAAGTCGTCTGTGCTTACCGCCGTGATGAAGAAAACATGCCAGGCTCGCGTCGCGAAGTCGTCAATGCGCGCGAAGAGGGCGTCGAGTTCTTATTTAATCGTCAGCCCACTGAAATCATTGGCCTCAATGGTAAGGTAACTGGGGTGAAAGTCGTCACCACCCAATTGGGTCAGCCGGATAACCGCGGTCGTCGTCGTCCTGAGCCAATTGCCAATTCGGAAGAGATTATCGAGTGCGATGCGGTGATTATGGCTTTTGGCTTCCGACCTAGCCCATCGGATTGGTTTGCAGCGCAACAGATTGAGATGGACAACTCTGGCCGCGTGGTGGCACTCGAAGAACAAGAGTATAAATTTCAAACTAAAAATCCTAAAATCTTTGCCGGTGGCGATATGGTGCGGGGCTCAGACTTGGTCGTTACGGCGATTTGGGAAGGCCGCGAAGCTGCTGAAGGTATTTTAGATTTCTTGAAGGTTTAAGCCCTTTTAGAGAGCTTAGATATTCAAAGTATAAGTTTTTAATAAATAACGCCTTCTATCCGTAGAGGGCGTTACTTTTTGCTATGCTAGGAGTAATAGGATAAATAGCATCTATATTTTTGCTATCTTACGCGCTTGCTTACTACGGTTTGATACCTCATACCGTAATGAGTCGTTTAAAAACTGCAATCGTTTAAAAATTGAGAGTGTCATGAAATCAGACAGGGGACAACCAGAGCAGAAGCACTCGCTATGGCAGCGCCTATCTGCCCCCTTTGTAGAGCCTTACTCCCGTTACCAACATGCGGATATTCTCCATGCCATGCGTTTAGGAGTGGCCGTAGTAGCGGCTTTATTGTTCAATAAAGTCTCGCAATTGCCGCATGGAGAGTGGACCACGATTACCGTGTTCATCATTTTAGGGCTACTGCAGTATCAAGGGGCTATTTATACCAAAGCGAAAGAGCGGGTCATAGGGACTTTACTGGGCATCTTAGTAGGGTTATTTTTAGTCTGGCTCAGCCAAGGACTAGGCGATTACCTATGGCTATACTATGCCTTGATTGGGCTAATTAGTGGGGTTATTGGCTATTACGCGGTCAAGCAATTGGGCTATATAGGCCTACTGACTGGGATTACCATGTGCATGATTGTCTCACACACGGCAGGCGAGATTGGCGTTGATGGGGTCTATCGAGCGCTTAATGTGCTCATTGGCACGCTGATAGCGGTGTTGGCCACTTTGATATTGCCTTTGAAATCGACGCTGATGTGGCGGTTTTTATTGGCGAGCAATCTAGAAGCTTGTGGGGATATCTACGTCAAAGTCGGGGCACATATTACCAAGAGTTTGGAGCCGTCCCCAGATCGCTACACACCATTACCGCTGCATGCGTTGCCTTATCGGCATCACTATACCTCACCAATGATTGAGGCCGACCATAGCATGGGTCTCGATCAAGGCGTGCCCATCGGGCAAGATATAGTGGCGAGCTTAAAACAGATTAATAAACGCTTGCTGGCCAGTCGGCCGCATCTGGCAGCGACCTCGCGGGAGTCGGGCATCGATCAGGCTACGCTTGAACATATTCAGCGTACGCACCGTAATATCATCGGGACTGTGGACTTATTATTAACGGCTGCTCCTAGGTTGGCTGAAATAGGCATCGATGCGGACAACCGCGAATTGCTAACCCATTATCAGCATGAATTGACCCAAGCTATGCGCCATATGGCCGCAGTATTGCGCAGTCCTAATAATGAGCTGTTTCGCCCCATCACACGTATTCAGGTTGCTGAGTATCCCAGTGTGCAACACCTCACTTTTGAGTGGCAAGGCTACTTTTGGTTGACGCAGAATTTGCAGGCGCAGCTGCAGAGTCTAAGCGATTTGCTACAGCAGACGGAACCGCAATGGTTTGCCGCTTCAGGGTTGCGATATCAACGCCGTGAGCAGCGCCGCATTCATGCGCAAGGGGGTGAGAGTGAGTTGGATATTTAGGTGAGCACATGGCTTAACTTGGCCCAGGTCGTCTAATTTTGCTGCTGCTGTTTAAGCTTCGTCCAGTAGTGCTCATAGAGGGCAAATGTTTCGGGGCTCAACGCAGTTTGCAAATGGGCATTTTTAAATTGTTTCGCGGTAGGATAGAGGGTGGTATTGGCTTTGGTGCTCGCTGACATGAATAAGCGCGCGCCTAGATTGGGAGTGGCATAGCCTAAATTACGGCTGATAATCTGCGAGTTTTCAGCCCGTAATATAAAGTTGATAAAAAGATGAGCCGCTTCAATATTCTGAGCATTTTTAGGAATAGCAAAACTATCAATCCATAATATAGCCCCCTCTGCAGGGTACTTATAAACCAAGTTTTTTTTGCCCTCTGCCTTGGCCAGCATCATTTCGCCGCTCCAAATCATACCAATATCGGCCTGATTGCTAATATAGGCGGTCCGAGTGGAGCCTGAAGGAAAAGCGGACAAGCTGGGTATTAATAGCAGCAACTTTTCGTAGGCTTGTTCGACTTCTTCTGGATTTTCACTATTGACCGAATAACCTAAGGATATCAATGCCATCCCAAAGACTTCGCGCATATCATTGGGCAGCACCAAAAGACCAGCGTATTCAGGTCGCCAAAAATCCTGCCAACCGTTAACCTTATCAGGGTCAATAGCTTGGGCATTAATAGCAATCCCTGTAGTTCCCCAAAGATAGGGAATAGAGTAGTTGTTGCCGGGATCGGCATCGGTACCTACTATCGCCGGATTCAATTGCTCAAAATTGCTTATTTTAGTTTTGTCGATAGGCTGTAGTAAGCCTTGGTTATGCATCCTGTCTATAAAATAGTTAGAAGGAACGATAAGGTCATAAGGGGGATTATTAGGAGCATTTTTAATATGCTCGTACATCTCTTCATTAGAGTCATAAGTGGTAGAAATAACGCTGATGCCGGTCTCTAATTCAAAGTTATCTAAGATTTGCTGCGGCATATACTCGTCCCAGTTATAGAGATATAAAACACCGGGTTTCTCTTGTGCGGCAGCATCTTCACTCTGTCCATTGGGCTGGCAAGCGCTCAGCAAAATCGCTACCGCTATTAATAGCATAGCCATTAAACCATAGCGTCTATGCGCATACCAAGACAGCAGACCAACCAAGTGAGCACCTTGTCTATGAGCATGCGGATAAGAGCGAGATTGAGCAGAAAGATCGGCTGATAAATCTCGAAAGGTTCGAGGACGCATAAAATAATCTTAAGTTTGCTAATGGGTCTGCAAGACAGCAGCGCTAGAATAAGTCGCCATAAACAGTCCTATCGTTGTAGCCGATAAGTAGGTTCTTTGGCGGAATTAGCAATAATGATTGTAATAATAAAAACGCTTTCTAAGTAAGGCAGTATTTGACTTAGAATACTACAAAAATGAGTAGCACAACAATGCTTTAATCACTGTTGTGCTGGCAAGGCTGCGAATAAGGTCTACGAGCGATTGGCTTTTAATTTATCCCAATATTGCTGGTAGATGCGTAGGGCGTCATCACCCACATCTTCTTGAAACTCTGCTTTGGCCAAGGTCGCCGCATCGGGATAGATAGCCGCATTGTTTTTAATCTCATCCGGCATCTGCTCGCGAGCTGCTTTATTGGGGCTGGCATAACCGATTTCATTGCTGATTATTTGCGCATTTTCAGGACGTAAAATATAGTCAATGAACTTATGAGCGGCGTCTGCATGAGCGGCGTTTTTAGGAATAACAAAGTTATCCATCCACAGTATCGCGCCCTCGGTAGGGTATTTATAGACCAGACTGGTCAAGCCATCGTCGTTGGCCATAACCGCTTCACCGTTCCAAATCATCCCCACATCGGTCTCGCCTTCGATATAAGGCATGCGGGCAGCATCTGAATTGAAGGTTTTTACGTTAGGCATCAAGGTAGTAAGATGCTCATAAGCGGCTTTAATCTCATCTGGGTTGGTGCTATTGCCTGAATACCCCAAGGTCAACAGCGCCATACCGAAGACTTCACGCATGTCATTGGTGAGCATCACTTTACCCGCAAAATCAGGACGCCATAAATCACCCCAACTCGATACAGTGGCAGGATCTACGGCATCCCCATTGATAGCCATGCCCGTGCTGCCCCAAAGATAGGGAATCGAGTATTTATTCTCTGGGTCGACTTTAGTATTCACAAAAGACGTATCTAAGTTATTAAAGTTGCTCAGCTTAGATTTATCAATCTCTTGCAACAAGCCTTCTTTCGACATTTTTTCGACATAATAGGTCGAAGGAACGGCCAAATCATACTGGCTAGAGTCATCCAATAGTTTTAGTTTGGCATACATCGCTTCGTTAGAGTCGAAGGTTGTATAGTTCACATCAATACCGGTCTCTTTTTCAAAACCATCTATAATCTCCTGCGGCATATACTCCGACCAGTTATATAGATTTAGGGTCTCGCCCGTAGCTGCGGCCGTCTCGCCATCAGCAGTTTCGGTTTTATTACAGCCACTAAGACCAATAGCGCCCACAGTAAGTGAGGCCATGAGACTGGCGCTTAATAGGGTGCGGTATAAGGGACGGCTTTGTGTGAAAGATGAAAATAGAATCGGCAATGTTGCTCTCCTAAACCAAAAATGAATAATATCTAAATAGCTATACCAGACGAGACAGTAAGGCTATCAAAATCAGTGATTACTAAAATCAGTGCTAAAAAAAGTCGCAGGGCTAAAAAGGCGAGATATTAAAAAACGCTTATGAAATCAGTATGGTATCACTGATAACACCGCCATTAAGTCTGCATAAGGACATTATAACAAAGGTTGAAAAGCGCATTGTAGTAGTAAAATAAGCAACTTTTATTCATTAATATACAAAATCTCTATATTTTTCAATGGTTAATCTATATATATTTCGAACTTTCGCAGGGATATGTAGCATAGTCGCTATCTTGCAAAATTGTTGCTGAATTGTCACTATGAATTAGGTGGGTATTCGGGTATGGTATACAGATAAATGTCGACTATTACGGTAAGTCATTGTAATAAATAGCTTACTAACACTCCTAACTGACTGTTTTAACCATATTTTTCAATAGCTCCTTCTCCTTTTCACTAACTTCCTCTCTATAAATAGGACAATGCAAATGACAACAATGACCCTAGTAAAGACGGCCCTAATCACAGGTTTTATGGGTACAGTCTTATTGCTAAATGGCTGTAGCAGCAGTAACTTACCCAAAGAATGTACCAATTATATTGATAAAATGAATGATATGACCCAAGGGATGGCTGGGGTGGCGGCGATGTCAGAAGATAGCCTAAAAAGAATGGAAGAAGAGTGGGGTAATATGAGCAAAGAAGAAAAAGAGCGTGCGACCAATGCCTGTAGCCAAGGCTTAGCGCAAATGGAGCAGATGGAAAAAATGATGAAAAAGCAGTAGGCGACCCGTTGAAGCTAAAAAAAGCACTGCTGTAGAGCTGCCAACCATAAGAAAGTTAGTGATTGCGTGTGGTTTTCTACAAGCCCAATTGAATCAATGCAATAATCCATAGTCATTGTTTATCATCATAAGGAATCACTATGCTATTAGCGAAAAAAGTCGTTATCGTCACAGGTGGTAGTCGTGGCCTCGGTGCCGCTACTGCCAAAAAGCTAGCTGAGCAAGGGGCAGCGGTGTGTGTTAACTATCTTAGCAGTCAAGATAAAGCCGAAAAAATTGTCGATGCCATCCAAGCTGCTGGTGGCCAAGCCATGAGCTATCAAGCCGACGTCACTGATGCTGAAGCCGTTCGGAATATGGTCGAGGCGGTGATACAGCGATTTGGCCGAATCGATATCCTAGTCAACAATGCCCTGCCCAAGTACCAGTTTGACCCATCAGCGGATTATACGAGTATTGAGACGGTCAGTTGGGAGCACTTTTCGCAGCAGATTGATGGCATCATCAAGGGGGCTGTCAATACCACCCAAGCCGTATTACCACAGATGAAGTCCCAGAATTTTGGCAAAATTATCAATATCTCGACCAATCTGGTTTATAACCCTGTGGTGACTTATTACGATTATACGACTGCTAAAGCCGCGTTAATTGGCCTTACCCGTAACCTGGCAGTAGAGCTAGGCCAGCATGGTATTCGTGTCAATTTATTGGCGGGCGGGCTGCTTAAAACCACCGATGCCAGTAGCGTCACCACTCAAGAAGTTTTTGATTACATTGCTACCACCACGCCTCTACGCCAGACGACCTCGGTGGAGGATTTCGCTGATGCTATTATCATCATGGCCTCAGATTTAAGCAATGCCATTACCGGTCAGTCTATCAGTGTTGATGGCGGCCTCACCATGCCGTAATGGCTAAGCTAATAGATCATTCGTTATAGAGCTACAAACCATACGAAGGTTACTGATTTCGTATGGTTTTTTTATGCCTGGCTTTGTATGGTGCGGGGTAGGAAATAAGCCGCTAGGTTTATTGAGTTTAATTTATTGAGCTTGCAGAGCAGGGCACATTAGCAAAAAATTTACTCTTAGTTTGAAAATAAAAATGATTCTGAACTGTATTAATTGAGGACACCATAATGAGCACCGATAAGATCGTCGGTATACTGACTGCCGTACTTGCCTTAGTAGGCTTAATGACAATGCTAAATTCAGGCACGTCTACGCCCATCGCTGCTTGGCCGTTTGAAACATTTCAAGGCATTGCTTTTAGTATTGGCTGGCTGACTAGCACGCCCGTTTGGTTGGCTTACCTACTTGCGGTCGTGGTGATAGTTCTCATTGCTTTTATTGGCTATAAAGTTGGCAAGTTGCTGTGGCGGATTGTGCGTAGGCTTGGTGAGTGAAATAGCTTGTTTAGTAAAATCTAATGCGTTAACAATCCACCCCTTGCCCCTCCTTTAAGAAAGGAGGGGTAAAATCTTGTGCTAAATCAGATAAGTGCGGTAGATACCATCTTGTTAAATCAGAATCAAGTGGTGATATGGGCTACTTGAGGCTGATAAGGCATTTGGTGTTTT
>NZ_JBVGQI010000109.1:0-230 GCF_058189395.1 Psychrobacter sp. CoH-33_TS_01 | reverse complement strand
ACCGCGAAGGCGCCGCTGACCTGGAGCGACCCGTCCGCCGGGCAAGTCTCGCTCGCGCTGATCCGCCAGCAGGCGAAGGGCAGCAAGCAGGGCTCGCTGCTGGTCAACCCGGGCGGCCCCGGCGGCTCCGGCTACGACTTCGTCAAGGACTCCGTCGGCTTCGCGACCGACAAGACGCTGCAGAGCCACTTCGACGTGGTCGGCTTCGACCCTCGCGGGGTCGGCCACTC
>NZ_JBVGQI010000108.1:0-231 GCF_058189395.1 Psychrobacter sp. CoH-33_TS_01 | reverse complement strand
GATAAGATAACTAGGCTAGGTACGTTTGGCAACTTGCGTCCTTAAACAAAATGGTATGGGAATTGACGTGTAAGACGTATTTATCGAATGGTAGATATGCAGTGTTGTATCCATGCAAATTATGGCAATTAGAGCCTGAGGGCTCGAAACTCATAAGCCCCATGTCTTTAGACTGGGGCAGTTGATCTGTTAGTATGGTTAATTAAGAAATCTGGTAAAACGGCTTTACAC
>NZ_JBVGQI010000107.1:0-231 GCF_058189395.1 Psychrobacter sp. CoH-33_TS_01 | reverse complement strand
CGATTGGGCGGGCGCTATGGTCGTACCCGGAGTGCCGGGCACATTGTTATCGAGAGCCACGAGCCGGGTCGCCGCATTAATATGCATGCATATCTCCTATCAAAAACAGGGGCCGAAGCCCCTGTCTCCGTTACTGTGCCTGAACCGACGACAACGCTTCCGTGAACGACACACCTTGCTTGCTGATAACGACTTGCAGGTTGATGATGTGGATCGGTATCACCGGAATGA
>NZ_JBVGQI010000106.1:0-231 GCF_058189395.1 Psychrobacter sp. CoH-33_TS_01 | reverse complement strand
GCTGTTCACCGATCCCGCGCGCGCGGAGCTCGACATGGTCTTCCAGTTCGAGCACGTCGACCTCGACCACGGCCCCGGCGGCAAATGGGACGACCGCCCGGCGAGCGTGCTCGACCTCAAGCGCAACCTCGCGAAGTGGCAGGAGGGCCTCGCGGACACCGGCTGGAACAGCCTCTACTGGAACAACCACGACCAGCCGCGCGTCGTCAGCCGGTTCGGCGACGACCGGCC
>NZ_JBVGQI010000105.1:0-233 GCF_058189395.1 Psychrobacter sp. CoH-33_TS_01 | reverse complement strand
CGCTCGACACCCTGCTCGGCGAGCTCCGCGGCCGCGGCTACCAGATGGCGGTCGTCGTGGACGAGTACGGCGGCACCTCGGGCATCGCGACGCTGGAGGACTTGGTCGAGGAGATCGTCGGCGAGGTCGCCGACGAGCACGACCGCACCAGGGCCGGTGTGGTCCGCGGCCGCGACTCCATCACGTTCCCCGGCATCCTGCGCCCCGACGAGCTGCTGGAGCAGGCCGGGGTC
>NZ_JBVGQI010000104.1:0-234 GCF_058189395.1 Psychrobacter sp. CoH-33_TS_01 | reverse complement strand
CGACGTGGACGCGCAGCGCCTCGCCGGGGCCGCGACCGCGGATCACGTGATCGAGACCGTCGCCGCCGCCAGCGGCATCGACGCCGACGTGCTGCGGTCCTCCAGCGCCGTCTTCAGCGACGACGCCGTCGCCGAGCACCTCTTCTCCGTCTCCAGCGGCCTCGAGTCCGTCGTAGTCGGCGAGGGCGAGATCGCCGGGCAGGTGCGCCGCGCGCTGCAGGCGGCCCGCACCTC
>NZ_JBVGQI010000103.1:0-234 GCF_058189395.1 Psychrobacter sp. CoH-33_TS_01 | reverse complement strand
ACCTGGCCGTAGCGGTGCAGCGGCTGGTCGATGGTGAAATCGGCGCGGGTTTCGAGGCCCGCATCGAACTGCTCCTGCAGTTTCGCGGTGACGACGGTGGACATGATCAGGCTCTGCACGCTGTGGGTTGGGACCATGCAAGTGTAGAGCGGGCTGCGCGCGGATTGGGCGCATAGTTGGCGTTGATTTGACGAATGATGCGATAATCACGCATCAAATCACGAATCAATGCGG
>NZ_JBVGQI010000102.1:0-234 GCF_058189395.1 Psychrobacter sp. CoH-33_TS_01 | reverse complement strand
ACGCAACTGTCGCCCGACGACGTGCGCGACCGCGTGCAGATCGGCGGCGCGAAATACGCGATCGTCGACGAGAACGAAGCCGCGAAATTCGAACAGCCCGATCTCGGCCTCGCGCAGCAGATCGTCGCCGGCGCGCCGCGCGCGGGCTGGCTCGCGATGAACGACGGCTATGCGGCGAGCGCCGCGTTCGAGCCGGACGCCGTCACGCACGCGAACGATCCGATGCCGCTGTAC
>NZ_JBVGQI010000101.1:0-235 GCF_058189395.1 Psychrobacter sp. CoH-33_TS_01 | reverse complement strand
CAGGACTTCTGCCTTACCGACGTTGACTGTGGCCAGAACAAAACCCATGCTCTTCAGGCCGGCACGCAGACCCTGACGGCCCATTTCGTGCTGCGTCACTTCCGCATAGTTTTCCGATTGGTACATGTCTTGCGCGCCTGCCTTGATGGCCGCACGCTTGTCCATCGATGCGATAACGCGTTTGCCCTTCAGCGCCAGAACCGTGCCATTGCCAGTGTTCGCAAACACCACATCG
>NZ_JBVGQI010000100.1:0-236 GCF_058189395.1 Psychrobacter sp. CoH-33_TS_01 | reverse complement strand
GGTACGGGGCGAGGCTAAGCTCTTGCCCACCAAGTACGATGGGTGGCGCGCTGACGATATCATCGAAGACCGTAAATGGCGTGCGGGGCACTCGCGCATCGAGGTCAAGGGCACGCGACACTGGTCGTTCACAGAGGTCGCGGAGCGCGCACTGAAGTTGATATCGAGCGCCAAGCACCGTGAGCACCCAACAAAAGAGCTTCGTGCTCTTGTCCGACAGCTGAACCGCCATCGAC